>JAVBKB010000032.1:0-29848 GCA_031554275.1 Caryophanales bacterium
TGTAGGTTTGACAATGATATGTTACACAAAGCTCAAAAAAAGTGCTAGCAGGAACTTGCCTCAACCTTAAAGAAATCTTTTAGTTTTTCTCTGGGGGAGAGCCAGTTCAATGGTCTCATTGGAAAGTTGTTTTGTTGACTAGAGTATTTTTTCAGTTGATATTTGAAATCATCAAAAGAGAAAAACTTGCGAACGGCATAAAAATATTCGTTATCCTTGCGATGAGATCGTTCGACTTTTCCGTTATGTCTTGGCGTGAAGGGTCTGATCAGCTTGTGCTTTATTCCTAATTGATCAAGGTGAGTTTCAAAGAGTGTGGGCTTTCCATTCCCAAAGCGATTGGTAAATTCAAAGCCATTGTCGGTTTGAATGCACTTAACAGTGAAGGGAAATGCTTTGATCATGTTGTGCAAGAATTGGGTAGAAGAGTAAGTGCTAACCTCTTTGAAAGCCTCTATGTAACGGAATCTTGAGAATTCATCAATCGCTGTATATTGAAGAACTTTTCACCCTTAAACGCACTGACGATACAAGAAGCCGGCACATGCTTTACATCAATTTGTATCCGCTCACCAGGATAAGTCATTTGTTGATAAGGTTTAGCGATGTACTTGGGATTAGGTGGTTTCACAGCCATCAAGCCTTGTCTTCTGAGAACTCTATACAGACCAGTGATGGTTCGATTGTAGCCTCTCATTCTGAGCTTTACCCAGAATACAACGAGCCCAACATGAGCGTTTCTTTTTCGCATATCATTTATCAACTTAATTTCTTCTACTGTATGCTGATTCGGATGGCTATGAGGTCGTCGAGACTGGTTTCGCAATGTCTGGATAGTTCCATCATACTTAGCAAGCCAACGATAAATGTACTGTCGATTTGTCCTATACTTAATCGCTGCCTTTGTTACTCCATACTTCTTTGCATATTTAATAATTGATTGCCGATATTTCATATCCTGTGTTATCTTATCCATAGCGAACCGTCTCCTTGGCTAGTTGGTGTGGTAACTTAACTTTACCAATGGATCTACTGGTTCGCTATTTATTTTTGTCTCTGGTGTAACACATCTATTGTAATCCTACAGTTGCCTTAAATTGTTCACGTAGAACTCATTGATTTTTTAAATTTAGGTTCGCTATAATAGATATTAAATTTCAGACTATTATGAAAATGTTTTCAATTTTAACAAGCATAGACTTGGGATGAATTTCAAAGGGAGTGTTATTTGTGGAAAGAGTATACAATTTTTCTCCGGGACCGTCTGTTTTACCACTTGAAGTGTTGGAGATTGCGCAGAAGGAACTAGTTGTTTATCAGAATGCTGGGATGTCCGTAATGGAAATGAGCCATCGTTCAAAAATGTACTTAGAAATATTTGATGAGGCTGAGGCGCTTCTTAAAGAGGTAATGCAAGTTCCTGATAATTATAGAGTACTATTCTTGCAAGGGGGAGCTTCGCTTCAATTTGCGATGGTACCACTAAACTTGGCTTCAAATAAAAAGGCTGATTTTATAAATAGTGGGATGTGGTCAAAAAAAGCCATTGCTGAGTTCAAAAGATTTGGAACTGCGAATGTGGTTGCTTCTAGTGAGGATACTATCTTCGATCGAATCCCTGATCTTGATCCAAGCAAATTTGACCCTAGTGCTGATTTCTTTCACATGACAATGAATAACACGATTTACGGCACTAGATTTACTGAACTACCTGATACTGGGGATGTGCCGATTGTCACTGATATGTCTTCTTGTATTCTCTCAGAGGTATACGATGTTTCAAAATTTGGTCTGATTTATGCAGGCGCGCAGAAAAACATTGGTCCTGCTGGTGTAACTATTGTTATCATTCGTGAGGATTTAATTGGAAAGGCAGAGGCGAGCGTCCCGGTGATGTTGAATTACCAAACCTATGCCGATAATGACTCGATGTACAATACGCCCCCAACCTTCGGCATCTACATTGCCAAGCTAGTATTTGAATGGATTAAACGTAATGGTGGGGTCGCTAGTATTCAAAAAATCAATGAAGAAAAAGCATCGCATATTTACGATTACTTAGATAATTCATCTATGTTTAGCGGAACAGTTGTGCCTAAGGATCGTTCTTTAATGAATATCCCTTTTGTAACAGGTAATGATGACTTGGATGCAAAGTTCATTAAAGAGGCAGAGGCAAATGGTTTTGTAAATTTAAAAGGACATCGCTCTGTGGGTGGTATGCGTGCGAGCATCTATAACGCAATGCCACTTGAAGGTGTTCAAAAGTTTGTTGCCTTCATGAAGCAATTCGAGATGAATAATAAGTGAAGTCTAAATAAATAATTGGAATTGGGAAGGGATTATAATTATGTTTAAAGTTCAAACACTTAACAAGATTTCAGATGTTGCATTAGATAATTTACCAAAACAAATCTATGATGTTTCTGCTGATGTAGAGTCACCAGATGCTATCCTCATGAGAAGTTTCAATTTACATGAAACCAAAATCCCTAGCTCGGTGAAGGCAATTGTTAGGGCGGGAGCAGGCACGAATAATATTCCTGTTGATAACTGCACGGAGCAAGGAATTGTTGTATTCAATACACCGAATGCAAATTCCAACGCAGTAAAAGAATTGGTGATTGCATCACTATTGCTTTCTTCTAGAAAAATTGTTGAAGGGATAACCTGGACTAAATCATTAGTTGGTCAAGATAATATTGAACCCTTGGTTGAGAAGGGGAAAGGTGAATTTGTTGGTCCCGAAATTCTCGGTAAGAAGATTGGCGTCATTGGTCTAGGAGCAATTGGCGTGTTGGTTTGTAATGCTACCGAAGCACTTGGCATGAAGGTTCTGGGATACGACCCATTTATCTCTGTTGATTCTGCTTGGGGATTATCACGATCAGTGACCCGTGCAACCAGCTTGGAAGCGTTGCTAAGTGAGAGCGATTATATTTCTGTACATGTGCCGCTAAATGAGAAAACAAAAAATATGTTTAATGAGAAAACATTTGCATCTATTAAAAAAGGCGCTAGACTTCTTAATTTCTCAAGAGGTGGGCTTGTTGATGCGAAAGCACTACAGAAAGCTATTCACGAAGGAGTCATCGACACCTATGTGACAGATTTCCCTACAGCAGAACTGTTGGAAATGGATCAAGTCATTAATATTCCACATTTGGGGGCATCCACACCAGAGTCGGAGGAAAACTGTGCACTAATGGCTGCTTCAGAGTTAAGAGATTTCTTAGAACTTGGGATTATAAGAAACTCTGTAAACTTTCCAAACTGCGACATTCAATTAGAAGAGGGCAACATTCGAATCACTTTGATTCATAAAAATATTCCGAATATGGTTGGGAATATCACGAGCGTCTTAGCTACTTACAATATAAATATTGAAGATATGATTAACAAAAGTAAAGGGAATTGGGCTTACACCATTATCGATGTCAATGACCTCAAAGATATAGATCTTAATGCGAAATTATTGGCTATTGACGGGGTTATTTCTGTAAGAATTATTTAGTTTGTGATGAAGAATAAGCATTCCAAAGGTTTCGATTGGCTGTTAAATTCAGTGTACATCACGATACCAGAATGTTATGTAGACTAGGTTTCCTGGACTATTTTTTACTTTCTGTAACAACTTTGAATGACGAAATTGATTCAGTTCGAATTTTATAAAAAATAATAGTCTTAAATGAAATGGATGAAGACAAATGACAACCATTAAACCCTTTAAAGCAATTAGGCCTACTGTTGAATTGGCTAGTAAAGTGGCCGCCTTGCCATATGATGTGATGACGAGTGAGGAAGCGCGAGAAGTAGTCAAAGGAAATCCTTATTCGTTTCTCCATGTGGATAAGGCGGAAATTGATTTGGATCCTGCTATGAATCCCTATGACAGTCAGGTCTACGAGAAGGCAAGAAGCAACCTGTTAGAAATGATTGAAAACGGGATCTTAATTCCAGATTCTAAAGATTGCTTCTATATCTATCGTTTAACAATGTGTGGCAGAAGTCAGACTGGGATTGTCGCCTGTTCATCTATTGATGATTATTTGGAAAATCGGATTAAAAAACACGAACTCACAAGAGCAGACAAGGAACAAGATCGAATCCAACACATCGAGCATTGTCAAGCGCAGACCGGTCCTATCTTTTTGTGCTACCGATATCAGGAAGCGATTGCTACGTTAATGTCAGATTGGATGAGCAACCATGATACTGTTTACGATTTTGTTGCAGAGGATGATGTTGCTCACGCAGTTTGGGAAATAGATGATCAAATTACTATTGATCTCATTGTGGACCTATTTGCAAAAGTAAATTGTCTTTACATTGCTGATGGACATCATCGTTCTGCATCAGCTGTTAAAGCAGGTCTTAAGAAACGGGAACAGTTACCGAGCTACTCTGGTGATGAACCCTTTAACTATTTCTTATCTGTTATTTTTGCTGATAAAGAATTAGCAATAATGGACTACAATCGTGTAGTCAAAGACTTAAACGGATTGTCTGTCGATGAACTGCTAGCGAGGATTGGCAAGAAATTTCTCGTAACATCCGCTTCTGATAGCGAAGGATATAAGCCTTCAGCGCCATACCATTATGGCATGTATGTTGCAGGCTCTTGGTTTGAACTTATTGCGAAAGATGAATGCGTACAGGGCAAAAACCTGATTGAATCACTTGATGTTTCCATTCTGCAAAATGAGATTCTGGAACCGATACTAGGAATTCATGATGTTCGCACTGATAAGCGCATTGACTTTGTTGGTGGGATCAGAGGAGTTGCAGAGTTAGCAAAACGAGTGGATAGTGGCGAAATGCAAATTGCTTTCTCATTGTATCCTGTTTCTGTGGCACAGCTAATGGATATTGCAGACGGAGACCAAATTATGCCTCCAAAATCAACATGGTTTGAGCCAAAGTTAAGAAGTGGACTATTTGTCAATCGGATTTAATGAAACACAAAATTCTGTGTTTGATTTGTAGAAGGCATGGGTGATAGTGCACCATCTGCGTTGATCAGCCCCATAAAAGTTAGCGTTTTGACTAACTTTTATGGGGCTGATCATTTAGCCTGTGGCATTTAGCCTGTGGCATTTAGCCTGTGGCATTTAGCCTGTGGCACCAAGTCTGTAACACGACAATTAGCATATAATCGCACCTTTAAGATTCTTTGCAATTATCGTACTCCCAATCAAAGTATTTCTTTAAATTTTCAACACAAGTTAGCCAAGTATCACCCTCACACGATGCAACAGTTTTTTCAAGCCAATTTCATATAACCTGAAAATCGTATTGCTTCAATACTAATAATGGACGAGTTCCAATAATTACATTTTGTTCTTCTGATTCTTCTAGCCCTTTTGGAGTTGCTGTTCTTATAAAAAATTATCAGCTGCTTTCTTTCCATTTTTCACACCAATATCCAGATATATAAATGCTGAAAATTTATCTGGATTTTCTGGTTCCCACGATCTTAAATTTTGAGCATTACTTAAATATATGAATAGATTACTAATTTCATTTTTTCTGCTCCTTTTGCGTTTATCTGGAGTTGTCTTCGATAAGCTACAAAATATAAATTAAATCACCTTGATCAAATTTTCACTATTTTTAGACTTAACAGCATTTATGTCCTTTTTAAGTTTTGAGATGTTCTTCGAGGATCATAAATGCCCATCATAAATTAATTTGCTGAGAAATATATCTGGAGCCACTTCAATTTGCTCAATCTCAACAAAGTTGTGTTTTCGATACAAATTGAGTGCGGGTATGTTTTTTGAACCAGTATGGACCTCAAGCCGCTTCCCGGGATGATCCTGCAAAATCGTTTCTAGGAGTTTAGTCCCGATTCCTAACCGGAAGGTAACTGGCCAAACGACCAGACGGCAAATGGTTAACACATTTTCTTTGCTTTCTTCAAAGGAAAGAAACCCATATAGTATCTCCTGTTCTCCTTGCATAAAGCCAATAAATGTTTCCTGACTCGATTGAATTATTGCGACAGTATCCTTCAATGCAGGAATGTCTGTAAAGCCAATTAGTTCTGCTTCGATCTGATAGGCTCGTTGCTGGATTTGCAAAATCCGCTCTGCAGTTTTCTCCTGTTGATGGTCAATCGGGCGAATAGCTACTTGCTCTTCGAACTCTTCCCGTAGCAATTCAAGCAACATCGGATCAGACTGAGGAATCGTTAGCACTTGGTTGGGCAGTTCTGGCTCCCAGCCCCTTTGTAACGCTTTCGCAATTACTTTTGCAGCAATTTTCGGTCCATACACGTTCAGTAACCATGTTACTCTCCCATAAGGAAGGTACACTTCGACGAAGCTAGACTTGACTTCACCGTAGCATCGCAATTTAGTATGTAGACCCTCGTCTGATACAGAATAATAGTATGTCTGCTTACCAATTGAAATCCGTCTTTTCTTGATTGTACGTTTGCTCACTGTTTCCACTCCAACCCAATTTCAAATCTTGCGCTGAAAAAATATAATCTCAGTCTTTCGAGAAATTACTACTCAAAATGCTCTTTCTCGGAAAATTGCTTCTTGAACAATTCCTTCTCGAAAAATTGCCTCGCTAATATTCATTTCTTATCTAATCGTAGTTTCCGGAAGAAATCACTTAGCATTTGCCCGCACTCTTTCGCCAAAACACCAGCACTCACTTCGCATTGGTGATTAAAGCGATCATCTTGTAACAGGTTCATAAATGTTCCGACGCAGCCTGCCTTTGGATCGCTTGCCCCATAGACAACTTTCTTCAACCGCGCATTGATAATAGCACCAGCACACATTGGACAGGGCTCAAGTGTGACATATAGCGTTGCATCTTCCAACCGCCAAGTTCCTAATCTTTCACAAGCTCGCTGGATAGCAATAAGTTCTGCATGTGCGGTAGCATTTTGTTCGCTTTCACGCAAATTATGAGCAGCGGCAATGACTTCATCATTTAGAACGATAATTGCACCAATTGGTACTTCTCCAATCATTTCGGCGCTCAAGGCTTGTTCAATCGCCAGTTGCATATACTTTTCATCCAACTTCATCACCGCATTTGTTATGGATTTTTTTATAATTAGCTGTCTTCTCATCGTAAACTGGTTTTCTTGGCTTTTCAAGTGGCAAGTGTCCTATCCATTTCACAATACAGAATTGCTAGCTCTGAATTTGAATACTCAGTCAACCATTTTCCTTCATATTCCCATAGACCTCCGCTATTTAATTCGAGAACCAATTCGAGTGTATCTTGGTATACAAAGCACTCTTTTTGGTGAAACACTTCTGTAAATGTTTTTGAAATATGTAGGGATTTCTCACTTTCAGCGAGCTTCTTTTTAAAATTATAGATTCGTGCTAACTGATAATATAGATGTCCCATCAAGTAGCTGCTATTGCGCGAGACATTGATGTCAATTGCTTGCTCTATCATTTTCATGGATCTTTCCAACTTTCCTTTTCTTTCGTATGCCAGTGATAAGTTGTTTAGAATTCGAATGAAGCAGTCGCTTTCCTTCATATGCAGAAGGGTCTTTCCCATTTTTCTAGCCCGATGATAGCATTCTAAGGCATTTTCGTTTTGGTCAAGATAATAATAACAATTTCCCATTGCGTTGAGTGTCTCCATATTTTGATATTGCTCGGCTTTAGATTTTGAACGAATACTCAAAGCCTTATTGAACAGGGCAAAAGCTTTCTCTGAATTATGATGATTATGGAATTTGCAAATTCCTTCGAATCGCAAAACCATTTTTCGAATATGGGGGATTTGAAAGAAATCCGCCTCATTGTATTCATTCATGAACTCTTCCAATCTCTTGAAATCGTTTTTCATATTAAACGAAGTTGTCTGCTTAACGAATTCTTGCTTTTCCCAGCCTTTGTTCATTTGATCAAAACTATGACGATAAAGAAATTGGATGAGTGAAACATTTAGGAGCTCAGTTAACTGTATAAACATGTTAATCGTTAATTCTGATTGTCCTTTTTCAACTTTACTGATAAATGATTGTGTACAACCGAGCTTTTCAGCAAGCACTTTCTGTGTTAATCCTTTCGTTTTTCTTAAGTCTTTAATCAACTTATGAATCTCTATTGTTTCCATAAATAACCTCAGTTATAATACAAGAGTAATATTTTAATATTTTTTGTTTCTGGAGTGATGGTTATGATCGAAGGCACATCTAGATTTCAAGATCCGCTTCCACCAGTTTTCGGCATATTCTTTAAATGGTAATAGACATATGAATTGTCTGTTGCCATTTTATTATATTAAATCCAATCTGTTTTCAAAAGAAGTATTATCACAATTTGTTCACTTCTTTGATTATTCTTATTTCAAATGTGAATTTCAGCTCTAAAAATGGTAAGATACTTATGAATATGTTTTGTGCGTTACCACATTGTGCTTCACAACAACTGTATTCTAGTAATACTTGGTTATTCTAGAACTTAGATAGAACGGTTCTTTCACTTTGGTTGCTACTTTGATGACCAAAACAGAACTATGGTAAAGAGAATCTTTGATGAGAGGGGTCTATAAATGCTAGATAAAAAAATTCTTGTTGTAGATGATGAAAAGCCCATTGCAGATATTCTTGAGTTTAATCTTTCAAAAGAAGGGTTTGTTGTTCAATGTGCCTATGATGGTGTTGAAGCGCTCAAGCTAGTGGAGAGCTTTCAGCCAGAATTGATTCTTTTGGACATCATGCTACCACAAATGGATGGTATGGAAGTTTGCCGTGAGGTTAGAAAGAAATATGACATGCCAATTATTATGTTAACTGCCAAGGATTCAGAATTCGATAAAGTACTCGGGCTAGAGCTAGGTGCAGATGATTATGTTACAAAGCCATTTAGTACGCGGGAAATTATTGCTCGAGTCAAGGCTAATCTTCGTCGGAGAAGCAATAGCTTAAATGCTGATGAATCCTTTTCAACTGAAATTAAGATAGGGGATCTTGTTGTTCATCCAGATTCCTACACCGTTTCCAAACGGGGAAAGAATGTAGAATTAACTCATCGTGAGTTTGAATTAATTTATTACTTAGCACGTCACCTTGGACAAGTGATGACAAGAGAACACCTGTTGCAAACTGTTTGGGGTTACGATTACTTTGGGGATCTTCGAACTGTCGATGTCACTGTTAGACGTCTACGAGAGAAAATAGAAGATGACCCAAGCTTACCTGCATGGATTTCAACAAGAAGAGGTGTTGGCTACTACCTACGTAATCCAGAATAATCATTTGAAAATGGCCCAGATAAGGAGTTTATAATGGGGAAGGTGCGTTTTTTTAACTCAGTAAGAGTGAAATTTGTGCTTATATTTGTTTTACTGATCTTCATTTCCATGCAAATCATTAGTGTGTACTTTGTGCAGAAGCTAGAGGAACAAATGATTTCCAATTTCGAGAAATCTGTCAGAGAAAGAATTGGTGTTCTTACTTATACGGTTCAAGGGGAAATCACGAAGGAACGTGCAAGTCAGGACCCCGAGCTCGAGACCGCCCTGAATAATGTGCTTTCTAAGAATACTTCTGGCGACCTAAATGAAATCATGGTTGTTGATAAGAATTTAATCATTATTGCTAATCCTAGCGAACCGAATACAATTGGGAAGAAATCAAATGATACTCGTGTGAAACAAGCAATCACTTCTGGTACCACTGACCCTGACGAGATTTATGACCAAGAAACAGGGAAGCGAAACTGGGTTTTAGCTGAGCCGATTTTACAAAATAATGAAATTATCGGTTGTCTTTACGTGACTTCCAATATTGAAAAAGTCTATAACCAAATTGATGAAATAAATACGATCATGAAAACAGGAACTGTTATTTCTCTAATTGTAACGGCTATTTTGGGGTTAATTGTCTCGCAAATGATTACACGACCGATTTCAGAAATGCGTAAACAAGCTGTTGCGATGTCAAAAGGACATTACAATCGAAGTGCACGTATCTTTGGAAATGATGAAATCGGCCAATTGGCAATGACTTTTAACAGCTTGTCGAGGAAGCTACAGGATGCTCAGTCCACAACTGATGCAGAGAAGAGGAAGCTTGCATCTATTCTTTCTAATATGTCTGATGGTGTAATCGCGACTGACAGAAAAGGGCGGGTAATCCTGATAAATGACCCAGCACTTAAAATGCTAAATGTTAATTCTGAGGATGAGGTCCTTTCGAAACCACTAACTCAGTTATTGGATATCGAGGAGGAGTTTTCATTTGAAGCGCTACTAGATCGAAATGAATCTCTTATCCTTGATTATAGTGAGAAGGGTGAAAAGTACTTCCTAAGAGCGCTTTTCTCCGCCATTCAACGAGAGACTGGATTTGTAAATGGTCTAATCACTGTGTTGCATGATATCACCGAACAAGAGAAAATCGAGGATGACCGGAAAGAATTTGTTGCCAATGTTTCTCATGAGCTACGGACTCCATTGACCACAATGAGAAGTTATTTAGAAGCCCTTTCTGATGGTGCAATGCAGAATGAGGCGCTTTCCAATAAGTTCTTAACAGTTGTTCAGGATGAAACTGAGCGGATGATCAGAATGGTAAATGATCTATTAAACCTTTCGCGGATGGAAAGTGGAAATAGTGCATTATCATTGCAGTGGACTGATTTTAGTAGGTTTTTAAGTAAAATTATTGACCGATTTGAGCTTTCAATTGAGAGAGGCGTTACCTTCAAAAGAGAAATTCCAAGTACAAGTGTTTTTGTTGAGATAGATCGGGACAAAATCATTCAAGTTGTTGATAATATTATTTCGAATGCATTGAAATACTCTCCTGAAGGTGGGCAAATAACTTTTCGCTTACAGGTGCTAGAAGATACTATTGAAGTCAGCATCCGAGACCAAGGCATGGGTATGCCCAAGGGCAATGTAGAGAAAATATTTAACCGCTTCTACCGTGTAGATAAAGCACGTTCCCGCCGACTAGGTGGTACTGGACTTGGATTAGCAATTGCAAAAGAAATCATTACCTCACATAATGGTGATATTTTTGCCCGGAGCATTGAAGGTGTCGGCACAACAATTATCTTTTCATTACCTTATGAAAACCAAACTGGGGATGAGTGGGAATGAAGCGTGAAAGATTCAAAACTGTTCTACTTGTTTTCTTAGTTCTGTTAAGTGCTACTTTATCATGGCGTATTCTTAATTACAGACCAGCCTATGAAAAGGCGCCCCTAACGGCAGCGGCTATCGAAACAAATGTACAAATGAAACTAACTCCTGAAGCTATTATTCAACCTCAGTTTGTGACTCTTCACACATCTGAAACGGATTACTTATCTTATGATCCAGCTCTTCTGGCAAATAGTATAGCTGATTTCGAAAAAATGAAATTGGAAGTCGTCCATTCAAATTCTTTTAAGAAAACAAATGGTAGTACATTGCTAGAAGAGATTAATAGCTTTCTTGAATCGAAGAACTTGGGCACAAACACGGATAAGCTTCCATTAGTTTCGACTGATACCATCATTTATACTTTCCCTGGTAATGTGCCATTTTCTTTGTTCAGTTCATTCATGCATTTGAACGATACAGGTATTATTAATTTCACATTTGATAAAATTATTATTCCGACGAAAAGTGAGAGTAGGGCAATATTTTTCGTTTCTCAAGATGAATTCTATGTTGAAGCATCTGTAGATCCGTCTGTTGTTGAAGTGTTTCGGGAAAACTATTTCAGCTCAAAGGAATCGTTTAAGAAGGCTGTCTCTGTTACAATAGGGGAGAATAGACAAATTTATGTGCCCGCAGATCCTTTTGTTGTCCCTTCCAAAAAGTATATTAAGAATACTTTAGATATTAGTGGGTTTGTGAAGGCGCTTTTTCCAAATCCGAATGATGTACACAAGGAATTCAGAGCGAATGACGAATCTATTTCTGATGGGGCTAGTTTGATTAGTATTTTCTATGATACATCTACTTTTTCATATGTTAAACCAACACTTAACGATACAAAAAGTCCAAATCAAGAGACAAAGTTGCTAAATAATATTGACTTTATAAACAGTCATGCTGGCTGGGCACCAGGCTATCGTTATGCTAGCAAGAATAATTCCAAAAACCACTCAATTTTCCGTCTATATGAAGGAGGATTTCCTGTATTCAGCACTGCTAATAAGAGTGAAATACTGGTTTCCTCTAACCCTGAGAATATCAAATTCTATAAGAGACCTTACTTTGCCTTAGATGTTGCTGTTGATGAATCGGTTAATGTAACGCTTCCCACCGGAGCTGAGGTGCTCGCTAAATTATCTTTGGAGCCTGATTTCGACATTAAGAATGTTGATGATTTGGTAATAGGTTATTCTATGGAATTTGATCCAGTGAACAAAAACGTAGTGAACCTAGATCCTTGTTGGTACTTGTACTTCAAAGGCAGTTGGGTGAAAATTGAGTGACAGATTGTTCAGAATTGAATAATCCAACTTTGCAATGAAATCGAGATGAAAGTGATAGATAATTTGGTTGCAACTCATGCAATAATTCAGGAATCTATAAGTGAATGATCGCTTGTTGTATTGACAGGGGGACAGCGTTTTGGATTGGGGAAAAACAAAAACAATATTCATCATTGCCTTCGTGTTGCTAAATTTCTTCTTGGTGAAAGAGTTTGTTTCTAAACGCTCCGAAAACAAATTGGAAATCGCGAAGATAGAGACGATAGAGGACAAATTATCGAAAGAAAGTGTTAGTTATGCTAAATTGCCAAAGATAACCGAAAATGATTTGAAGATCGGTGCCAAGCCAAAGGTTTTTACAAATGAGCTCAGCAAGACATTAAAAAATGTTAAAGTTGAGCTGAAGTCAAATACCATTCTAACTGGCAAGTTAGATCAACCCTTTCAGTTTGATGAGGAACCCACAGACGAGCAAATAGAAACCTTTCTTGCTGATTATGTAATTGATGGAGATCAATATGTGCTGGTCAATTTTAATGAAAGCAAGAAGGAGGCTATATTTTTTCAACAGTATGATGATAAAATATTTTTTAACAACGATAGTGCTACACTTAAGGTGAATCTTGATGCAAACCTTCAAGCAACTGGATATGTGCAAACCATGTTGTCAGAAATTAAAACTTTGGGGATGAAGCAACCCGTTATCCCTGCTCTAAATGCGATTGAGACCCTACTAGATAAAGGGTATATCCTTTCAGGTTGCAAGATCACTGGTGTTGAGCTTGGCTATTTCACTTTAGTCCCAACTACTTATCAGGTACTTGAACCAACTTGGCGTATTGTAACAGACGATGGCAAGGTATTATTTGTTACTGCATTTGAAAGCGACATCCATGAACTACAAAAAGAGTGAGGCAAATTATGAAATTTAGTGTTTTATCCAGTGGAAGTACTGGAAATGCAATTTATATTGAAACTGAAGAAAACCGAATTGTAGTCGATGTTGGCATGAATGGTAAGAAGATGGATGCGCTTTTCAAAATGATCGATCGCGATCCTGCAACAATTGATGCGATTTTGATCTCACATGAACATCGTGACCATGTAAGTGGTGCTGGTGTATTTGCCAGAAAGTATGGGATTCCTGTATATGCAAATGCGAAAACATGGACTGGGATGAAGAGCATTATAGGTGAGTTATCAACGGATTACAAATTTGAATTTCCAACTGGCTCTATTCAATCCTTTGGAAAGCTCGATATTGAATCTTTTGGGGTATCTCATGATGCTCGAGAGCCAATGTTTTTTTCCTTCCATTACCAAGGCAAAAAGCTATCGATTGTTACTGATACAGGTTATATTAGTGATAAAGTCAAAGGTGTTATAGATAACTCTAATGCATTTGTTTTCGAATGCAATCATGATGTGAATTTGCTAAGGATGGGGAAGTATCCGTGGCATTTGCAGCAACGAATTCTCGGAGATCGAGGGCATGTTTCCAATGAAGATGCAGCCCTAGCAATGAGTGAAGTCATTGGTGTCCAAACAAAGCGCATCTACATGGCACATTTAAGTAAAGAAAATAACTATGTTGACCTTGCTAGAATGACGGTAGAGCAAGTTTTGAAGGGGAGAGAGTGCCCTGTTGGTCAACAGTTTTTCATTTATGAGACATTTCCTGATAAACCAACTGCAATGGCAAGCGTATAATTTCAATCGAGAGATGCACCTTATTAGATGTGCATTTCTTTAAATTGCTGGGGTTTTCGGTCAAAATTAGAGGATTGGAATGTTTAAGGAAAAATTAAGTTAACCCCGTTAGAATGAATTTATTAATATTATATAGGAGGAAACTAACAATGGGTTTCTATGATCAAAGTGATAATGTCCAAGTAGTGAAAAAAAGTAATCCACTAAGTATTTTCTTAAGTGGTCTTGCGGGAGTCTTGATTGGTGCTTTATTAGTATATTTGGTTCTTGGTAATGTATCGTCAACCAAGGACAATGATAATAGTACAAATAAGGCTACCAATGTTACAAAGACAGGTGCAGAAAAAACGGTTCAGCTAGATATTCGATCTGCTGTGACAGATGCAGCGGAAAATGTCAGTGATTGTGTGGTTGGGATATCAAATATTCAGAAAACAGGATCTTCTAATTTCTATCATAATTTCAATAAGCAAAATGAAGGCGAGGAGAACAGCGCTGAAGCAGGTTCAGGATCTGGTGTAATCTACAAGATCAGTGATGGCAAAGCCTATATCGTCACAAATAATCATGTTGTTGCAGATGCAGATTCTTTAGAAGTAACATTGAATAATGGTGATAAAGCGCCTGCTGAACTGGTTGGTGCGGATCAATTAATGGATCTTGCGGTCATTACAATTAGTTCTGAGGGTATTGAAAAACATGCAGAGTTTGGCGATTCAGACAGCTTGAAAACTGGTGAGAATGTAATTGCAATTGGAAATCCGCTTGGTTTGCGGTTCTCGGGTTCTGTCACTGAAGGTATTGTTTCTGGATTAAACCGAACTGTCCCAATCTATGACAACGCTGGAACTACAATTTGGAATGCTGATGTTCTTCAAACAGATGCAGCGATTAATCCTGGTAATAGTGGTGGCGCTCTTGTCAATATGCAGAGTCAAGTAATTGGCATTAACTCCATGAAAATAAGCCAATCAGCCGTTGAAGGTATTGGATTAGCCATCCCAATCAATGTCGTGAAGCCAATTATTGACGACCTAGAGCAATATGGTAAAGTAAAACGTCCTCAGATTGGAATAAGCAATTTGCATGCAGTGGCAGAGTATAGTTCTTACGATCAAGAAGAGAACCTTAAACTCCCAGATAACACTGAAGGTGTCGTTGCAGAAATTGTAGCAACTGGTTCACCTGCAGAACTTGCAGGGATGAAAGACTTCGATGTCATCGTGAAAATAAGTGGAGAAGCCACCCCTGACATTGGTACGCTTCGTAAAGTCCTTTATAAAAACAAAGTCGGTGACACTGTTGATGTTGAGATATACCGGAACGGTGAATTGAAAACACTCAATGTGAAATTGGGAGAAGGATAACAACTATCTGACAAGCACAAAATTTGTGCTTGTTTTTTTTGTTTCAAAAGGGATAAGATGTACCTATCTTATAAAAATCAGGGGTTGCAAAGATGAAAATTAGTTGTTGCTTAGAACATGTTGGACTTGCTTTAGATGAAATCGTTGATGAGCAGGAGGTCGCACCTTTTCTAATTCCGCTAGAAATTGATGAGCAAGCTCATTGCCAATATTGTAACGAGCCTGCTACCTACTCAGTCGCTGATACATCGGATTTGGCTGAGGAGTGTTAGCATGCAAATTACAGTTATCTCAGTTGGTCAGGTTAAAGAGAAATTTCTTTCTCAAGCAATTGCTGAATACCATAAGCGGATTTCTCTTTACGCTAAACTTGAATTTATTGAAGTAGCAGATGAGAAAGCGCCAGAAAATTTAAGCGCTGCTGAGATGGAGCAAGTGAAAACCAAAGAGGGCACTCGTATACTTGCAAAGATCCCCACACAAAGCCATGTCATTGCGCTTGCAATTGAAGGACAATCCTTGTCTTCAGAAGCATTTGCGCAGCACTTAGATAAGTTGGCGACTTATGGAAATAGCCGCATTACTTTTGTTATTGGAGGTTCATTGGGATTGAGTGGACAAGTATTATTACAGGCGAATGAGCTGTTATCATTTTCGAAAATGACTTTCCCACATCAATTAATGAAACTGATTCTGACTGAGCAAATCTATCGGGCGTTTCGAATAAATCTTGGTGCACCTTATCATAAATAGACTCCAGATTTCATCACGCCGGATTTCATCACGCCAGATTTCGGCATGACTAGTTCAATCGTTACTACAAATCAATTCGTCACTCCAAATCCCTTATCGGATACATAGCCATCAATCGACCACACGCCCTGCTTTGCCTCTATCGCCTGTTCCTCGATCTTTTTCAGGTCGTTCTCATAGCGGTCGTTCGGAGGATAGATGTAGGCGACTCGAGCAAGTCCTTTTTCCAGTAGCTTATCTTGAACTCTTTGACCATCAACATATACGTATGCAAGTAGCCTTTGATATTTGTCGTATCGGTTTCCCTCGTCAAATTCCAATGTAATCTTTCCTGACTCAAGTAGCTGCTTATTCATTTCGGTAGCCTCTTTGGAAAAGGGTTGCTCAGGCTGATTGGCATGGTATTTTTCAGGTGCATCTATTAGTAAATAGCGAATTGTCGTTTCCTTGTTCTCAAGCATCACTACGATTGTATCGCCATCCACCACCCTGATTAGCGAAACCTCATCTGTTTGCGTTGCTTTTTCTTTTTTTATAAAATCTAATGAAATCAGATCGTTAGAAATCGCAATCCAACCAGCGAAGCCAAGAATTGCAAGAATGCCGACTTTGATGAGTTGCTTTTTACTGATCAAAAGAATGATGAGAATAACTGCTACAATAAGAATCGTTTTCATATATACTCCTCGGGAAAGTTTTTTGCTAAATGGGTGACACATAATTATAATACAATTAGGGTTATGAAAATTATTGAAATAGGGGGTTATTGTTTGAATTACTTACCAGAGAATCCGAATATCCAAGTTGATTTTTCAAAAAGTCAGTTAGCAACGATTCACGTAGCTGGCGGTTGTTTTTGGGGTGTTGAAGCTTTCATCGCTCGAGTGCTTGGTGTTGCCGATACATCAGTTGGCTATGCCAATGGCGTTTCCACTGATCCAAGCTATAAGGAGGTTTGCACAGGCAAGACTGGTCATGCTGAAACAGTTGCCATTCATTACGATCCAAAGGTATTAACACTTGAGCACCTTTTGGAGAAATTTTTCGAAATAATTGAGCCGACAAGTTTAAACAAACAAGGCGGAGATGTAGGCAGTCAATATCGAACAGGCATCTACTACACAAATGAATCTGACTTGCCAACGATCCAAAAAATAATTGAACAGGTTCAGCAACAATACGATAAACCTATTGTTACAGAAGTCAAACCATTAGACAATTATTATTTAGCTGAAGAATACCATCAAAAGTATTTAGAGAAAAATCCTGATGGCTACTGCCATATTTCATTTAAAACATTACAAGATTAGAAAGGGATAATTTGTTGTGAAAATTGATTACAAAAAGGACTACAAGCTGCTTTATTTACCAAAAGCCAAACCAGAGATTATCGATGTTCCAGAAATGAAATTCTTTTTGATAGAGGGTGAGGGATCGCCTGACAATAAGCTATTCCGGGATTGTGTCGAAGCAATTTATGGGTTAAGTTATGCAGTGAAAATGTCTTACAAAAGCGATGATGTACCTGCTGGTTATTACGAGTACACGGTTTTTCCACTTGAAGGAGTCTGGGATCTAATTGATATTACTAAGCCCGTTCTGGATAAGGATAATTTCAAGTACACATTGATGATTCGCCAACCTGACTTCGTTGATCAAGCACTCTTCGAAAAATTCTTAGAGTTAGCTAAGGCGAAGAAGAAGTCTCCCAAGTTAGCTGATGTGCAGTTTGTCACTGCAAAGGAGGGACTTTGCATGCAGATGATGCACATTGGTCCTTTCGCTGATGAACCTACTAGCTTCGCTGAAATGGAGAAGTTTTGTGAGGAAAATGGTTACCAACGATTGTACAAAACGCACCGTGAAATCTATTTGTCCGATCCTCGTAAAGTAAGCTCTGACAAACTGAAAACCGTGCTGCGTTTTCAGATTTCGAAGAACTAACAGAAAATCGAGAGTGGTTGAACCACTCTCGATTTTGTTTATCGTTTTGATAGTCTATTTCTTTATTAAGCACCAATCACAATTGGCGCAACTAATTATATGTTTGGCGCAATCACAATGTGACGATAAGGTTCTGTTCCTGTTGAATATGTTTTGACCGAAGACTTCTCCATTAATGCAGCATGAATTACCTTTCGTTCATAAGAGGGCATTGGTTCAAGCGCAACTTCTCGTTTAGAGTAAGTTGCCTTGTCGGCCATCTTATTTGCTAAATTCACCAATGTATCGTTACGTCTGGATCGGTAATCTTCTGCATCTAATAGGATAGTGATATACTGCTCAGAGCTCTTGTTCGCAACTAATTGCGCTAGGTATTGAAGTGAGTTGAGGACCTGTCCCCTTTTGCCAATCAGAATTGCAATCTTTTCACTTGCCATCTTAATTGAGCAATACTTTCCTTCAAAACTCATTTCTACTTCAATCGGAACGCCCATTTTCGCGGCAACATCTATGATAAATGCTTTGGCTAGATTAGCGGAGTCCTGTTGTTTTACTTTATCAATAACAACTTCAGGCTTTGAATCATTTGTATCGTGTACTACTGATTGCTTACCTTCTTCAACAGGATCTGGATCTGCAACTATTTCTGGTGTTTTGACAACGCTATCCACCATTTCCAGTACAGATGTATTTTTTTTTGTCACTCTTACAATTGCTAACCTAGAGCCTAAACCAATGAATCCCTTTTTTCCAGCATCAATTACATGAACATCCACATTACTTTCGATGGTATTTAATTGTCTCAGGGCTGATTCAATTGCTTGCTTAACGGTAGGAGCAGTTACAGTGACTTGCTTCATTATTTCTTACCTCCAGAATTACCCCCATTTTTCAATGAAGCTGCTGCTTTAATATCCGGACCTTTGATTAAGTAGGTTTGAACGATTGAGTAGATATTACCTACAACCCAATACAATGAAAGTGCAGCTGGGAAGCTGATGGCAAACATGAAAATCATTGCCGGCATTAAATAGAGCATTACTTTCATTTGCTGAGCCATTGCACCTTCTTGCGTTTGACCCATCATCATGATTTTTTGTTGTAGGAAAGTTGTGAGTGCCGCCACAACGGGTAAAATATAGTATGGATCTTTATCTCCTAAATCAAACCACAGAAAACTTTCAGTTGCAATTTCTTTCGTTCTCATAATTGCCTGATAGAAGGCAAATAGGATTGGCATTTGAACGAGAATCGGTAAGCACCCACTTAACGGATTCACCTTGTTCTCTTTAAATAGCTCCATTGTTTCTTTCTGAAGCTGTTGCTGAGTAACTTGGTCTTTTGAGCTGTACTTCTCTCTCAATTTCTTTATTTCTGGTTGTAAAGCCTGCATGGCTTTTGAACTTCTCGTTTGCTTAATATATAGTGGTAGCAAGACTGTTCTAACAATCAGTGTTACAACTACAATCGCTATACCATAACCAAATCCTCCAGTATGGGCGATCTTAGTAATCAACCAAGACAATGGGTATACAAAATATTGACTCCAAAACCCTGTCGATTCGGATGTGATTTCTGGCATGTTTGTGACATTCGATGAACAACCAGATAATAATAATGTTAATGCTATTAGTAGCAATACAATGGGATATTTCTTCTTCAACACATAGTCCTCCAATTATTCATTAAATACATACAAAGTGATTCTATCATATTTCTAAGGATATGACTTATTTTTAAAATTATTTTTCACGAAATTACCTTACATACAGAGATGTCTTCTTTAATAAGTGAAGCAAGCTTCCCTTTGTTTGTGCAAAATCAAACGTGGCAACTGGTGCCCTTGCAATGACGATAAGATCATATTCGAGCTTGATATTTTCATCAAGTTCATAAAAGGCTTGTCGTATGTACCTCTTAAATCTATTTCTTACAACAGCATTCCCTATTTTCTTACTCACTGAAATACCTATTCTAAATCGAGTTTGTTTCTCTTTTTCTAAGAAGTAAAGTACCAATTGCTTGTTAGCAAAAGAATTTCCCTTCTTAAATACCAATTGAAATTCTTTGTCTTTTTTGATAGTCCTATTCTTCTTCAATTGAAACCCACCTATTGTATTTCTAGTTTCTACTAAAAAAACCACTGAGACCAGTGGTTTTGAAGTAGCCCTATTTGGACTCTGATAGGACAATTCCTCTTAAGCAGAAAGTACTTTTCTTCCTCTTTTTCTACGAGCTGCAAGAACTCTACGTCCATTCTTTGTACTCATGCGTGCACGAAATCCATGTACTTTGCTACGTTTACGTTTATTTGGTTGGTATGTTCGTTTCATATATAAAGACACCTCCTGTGTTACTTTAAACAGTTATCTTAAGATTATATATCCAACCCTTGAAAAAAGTCAATCACTTTAGCAATTAGTTATGATTTCTTTAATAATAATTAGTTACGATTATGCACAGAATTAGTCTGGATACTTTAGTAATAAGTTGTGATTACTTTAACGACTATTGGTGATAAATCGCTTTTTTTATCCACAACGGGGTGTTTACACAAATTTTTTTGAATTTTTTTATCCACAGTATTTTTAATATTTATCCACAAACCCACAGGTATTAATAATTTTTATTCACATGAGAACAATAACTGTGGATAATCTTATGATTCGAGATAATTATTCAAATATTTTGGTTTTTCTTCTTTTTTCAACCTGTGGATTACATTTTTTTTATGATCTTATCCGCAACCTGTGGATATTTTTCTGGCGACTTATCAACAATAGTAGGACACTTTTTCCCCATTATTGATAATTTTTTTTAGTGCGGAATTCCTTTTTTTAATATAAAATGTTATTTAGATTGTGTTGATTGAGGGATTAATTTTGGAAAATTTAAGTACGGTATTAATAGAAGTTTTAAAGAATTTTGAAAGAAGAGTGTCTAAAGTAAGCTTTGATTTGTGGTTTAAAGACGTTCAATTTGTCGTGCTTGAAAATAATTTGATGATAATTAGAGTGAATACAAATCAGGCAAAAGAGTGGATTTCCAATCATTATGTGGATGATTTTGTTGAATACTTTTTTGCATTGACTGGTGAACAATATCAATTTAAGTTTGTAACACCTCAAGAACTTGAAGTGGCTCAAATTTCTTTTGAAATAGATCAAACTGTTCATGATGATGATCGAATCGAGTATGGAATGCTATTAGAAAAGTATACTTTTGATCGATTTGTTGTTGGACATGGAAATTTGTTTGCTCATGCGGCTTGTTTTGCGGTTGCTGCAGATCCTGGTAATGCCTATAATCCCTTGTTTATTTACGGTGGTTCGGGGCTAGGAAAAACTCATTTATTACAAGCTATCGGTCACTCAGTTAGAGAGAAGAAACCTAATTATAAGGTGGTTTACCTTTCCTCTGAGAAATTCACGAATGAGTTTATTCGCTCAATTAGTGAAAATAGAAGTGAAGAATTCCGGCAAAAGTATCGGCAAGTAGATGTGCTCTTAATTGATGATATTCAATTCTTAGCAAAGAAAACCGGAACGCAGGAAGAGTTTTTCCATACATTTAACACCTTATACGAATTAGGAAAGCAAATTGTCATTTCCAGTGATCGTCCACCTATTGAAATTCAAACGTTAGAGGACCGATTGCGCTCTCGCTTTGGATGGGGGCTTATTACTGATATCACTGCGCCTGACTTAGAAACTCGTGTTGCTATCCTTCAGAAGAAGGCAAAATCTGATGGGCTAGTGTTATCAAACGATGTGATGATTTATATTGCTAATTCTATTGATACGAATGTGAGAGAATTAGAAGGAGCTTTAACGAGAGTTCTTGCCTATTCATCGTTGCTTAACAAGGAAATTGATATTAATTTAACGGAAGAAGCATTGAAGAATCTACTCCCAAATTCGCCTTCAAAAGAGATTAACATCTTTGATATTCAAAAGGTGGTCGGTAGCCATTACAACGTGAAGATGGAAGATTTCAAATCGAAATCCAGATCGAAATCGGTTGCCTTCCCAAGACAGATTGCTATGTTCTTATCTCGTGAACTCATTGGCATTTCTTTTCCGAAAATCGGTGAAGAGTTTGGAGGAAGAGATCATTCAACTGTTATGCATGCATGTGAAAAAATATCTGTGCAAATGAAAGAGGATACCTTTCTTCGAAATCAAATAGATAATATCAAAAGAAATTTGAAATCATAAACAGTGGATAGTGTGGATAAGTGATCTTTGTTTTTCCACATTTTATACACAAGGGAATATGAGTCTCTACAGATTTCTAGGGTAGTTTTCCACATTTCCACAGAACCTACTACTTCTTTTACTAATCTTATATTATAATAAATAAAACTAGTATGGAGGATTTTTATGAATATCACAATTAAAAAAGACCGATTAATTCATAGTGTTAATGAAAGCCTTAGAGCTGTGGCTTCAAAAACTCCTTTACCAATTCTAACAACTTTGAAATTATTTGTGTCCGATCAAGGACTTACTGTAACAGGAAGTGATTCTGATATTACGATTGAATCCTTTGTTCCAGTTGAAGAAGAGGAAAATCAAATTATTGAAATTAATAGTCTTGGGGAAATTTGTTTAAATGCTAGGATTTTCTCTGAAATTATAAGAAAGCTTCCGTCTGACACAATTAAGATTGAAGTGAAAGATAATTTTCAAACTATTATTAAGTCTGGAAAATCAGAATTCAAAATTAATGGATTAGATGCTATCAATTATCCACGGTTACCAAGTCTTGAAAATAGCAAGAGTTATCAATTACCTACAGATTTATTGAAAACGATTATTCGTCAGACTGTATATGCAGTTTCGACGTCCGAAACAAGGCCTATTCTAACAGGTGTTAACTGGAGAGTAGAGAATGAACAGTTAATTTGTGGTGCTACAGATAGCCATCGTCTTTCGAAGAAAACAATTTCGTTCGAAAGTTCAGAAAACATAAATATTATTATTCCCGGAAAAAGTCTTGATGAATTCTCGAAACTGCTTTCTGATGATAATGAGGTAGTGGAAATTTCATTTACACCAAATCAAATTCTTTTCAAAGCTAAGAATATTCTTTTCTATTCAAGATTACTCGAAGGGAATTATCCTGATATAGAAAGATTGATTCCTATTGATCGCAGTACATCACTGAAATTGAATACGAAGGATTTACTCCATGCGATTGATCGTGCATCAATTCTTGCTAGGGAAAATAGAAGTAATACGGTGAAATTAATGACCACAGTTGGATCTATTGAAATCTCTTCTAATACACCAGAAGTTGGGGATGTTGTTGAAGATGTGCAATTAGTTCAAATGAATGGTGACGAAGTTACAATTTCATTCAATGCAAAATATATGATGGATGCTTTGAAAACTGTTGAAGGCGACGAAGTAGAGATACATTTTACAGGGACAATGAGACCTTTTGTCTTAAATGGAGAGAACGACGAAACATTAATTCAACTAATTCTGCCAGTAAGAACAGTGTAATAATAGAAAACGAAAAATATTTAGCAAACTACTAACGAAAATGTTAGTAGTTTTGTTCTTTTTATTGTAAAATTATAGTTTAGGGAAATAAGATTATTGAATTATTTTAAGGCGAAATTTGAGGTTGAAAATGAAGAAAATTAAGATTGAAACTGAGTACATAACACTAGGTCAATTGTTGAAGGTTGCTGATGTTATTCAGTCTGGTGGAGAGGCAAAATGGTTTCTTTCAGAGTATGAGATTTTGATTAATGGTGAGAGTGATAATCGACGTGGTAGAAAGTTACGTTCGAATGATCAAATTAAAATTGAGGGATTTGAAATGATTGTCATACAATGAGGTAGACGTATGTTTCTAAAGCAGCTGAGATTAACAAATTTTCGTAACTATCAGCATCTTAGTTGTGATTTTGATAATAAGGTTCATTTGTTTATTGGCGAAAATGCACAAGGAAAAACCAATATTCTCGAGGCTATTTATACACTCGCATTGGCTAAGTCTCATCGTACCTCTTCAGATAAAGAATTAATTACTTGGGAAGAAGATTTCGCCAAAATAGAAGGAACAATTGAAAAAAGAAATATAGCAGTTCCTTTAGAAATTATTGTTTCTAACAAAGGGAAAAAAGCGCGAGTTAATCATATTGAGCAGAAACGCTTGAGCGACTATGTTGGTCATTTGAATGTGGTTATGTTTGCACCAGAAGATTTGGATATTGTTAAAGGATTGCCACAGATTAGAAGACGTTTTCTCGATATGGAGATTGGGCAGGTTTCGCCAATTTATTTATATGATATGAGTCAATATCAAAAGGTTTTACAACAAAGAAATGCGTTGCTCAAGCAACTTCATTTGACAAGAAGTAATGACTACTCTGTGTTAGCTGTTTTGACAGATCAACTTGTAGAGTATGGCGCCAAAATTATTGTCAAACGATTGAAGTTCTTGAAAATACTCGAGCAGAGAGCAAGAGAAATTCATCTTGGTATTTCTCATCAGAGGGATCAATTACAAATTAGTTACCAATCTTCAATAGATGTATCAGAATCCGACGATTTGACCAAAATAGTAGTTCACTATAAGGAAAAATTCGATAAAATAGTACAAAAGGAAATTGATAGAGGGACTACAATTGTGGGTCCTCATCGGGATGATTTGCGTTTCGATGTCAATGGAAAAGATGTTGGATCATTTGGGTCTCAGGGTCAGCAGAGAACAACTGCATTATCCTTGAAGTTAGCTGAAATAGAATTGATTTATGATGAAATTGGTGAGTATCCAGTTTTACTTTTGGATGATGTATTGTCAGAACTTGATCATAATCGCCAATCTCATTTGCTTGAGACGATACAAGGAAAGGTGCAAACCTTTATTACAACGACAAGTATTGAAGGTATTCATCATGATACATTGCTTCAAGCAGAAAAATTTAGCGTAGTTAATGGTATAATAGAATAAGACATAATTTGAAGTATCTATAAATCTAAGGAGCAAATCATGACAATAGATCAACGAGAAACAAACGGACAAACTTATGATGAGAATCAGATTCAAGTACTTGAGGGTCTTGAGGCTGTTCGAAAAAGACCTGGTATGTATATCGGTTCCACAAGTAGTAGAGGTCTTCATCATCTAGTGTGGGAAATTGTTGATAATAGTATCGATGAGGCCTTAGCTGGATATTGTACCGATATTAGTGTCATTATTGAGAAAGACAATAGTATTACTGTGATCGATAATGGTCGTGGTATTCCAGTTGGTATGCACAAAACAGGTCGTCCTACATTAGAGGTAATTCTTACGGTTCTACATGCAGGCGGAAAGTTTGATGGCGGTGGTTACAAGGTTTCAGGAGGACTTCACGGAGTTGGTGCATCTGTTGTTAATGCACTTTCTAAGCAAATGAATGTTACTGTGTATCGTGATGGAAAGATTCATGAGCAGACTTTTGAGCGTGGTGAACCAGTTGCAGATATGAAGATTACTGGTGACACTGAGCGGACAGGAACAACGACTCACTTTATTCCTGATGATCAAATTTTTACAGAAACGATTGAATACGATTTTGAAATATTATCTTCTCGAATTAGAGAGTTAGCCTTTTTGAATCGTGGACTTAGGATAACAATTGAAGATTTGCGACCTGAAGGTAAGAAGAAAGATTTCTACTATGAAGGTGGTATTGTTTCTTATGTAGAACATTTAAATCGTTCAAAAACAGCCTTACATGATGCGCCAATCTTCGTTTCGGGAGAATCTGAGATCGAGATTCGTGAGAAAGACCATATGAGAAAAGGGGTTGTTTCTGTTGAAGTTGCCATGCAGTACAATGATGGCTATTCGAACATCCTCCTTTCCTTTGCTAATAATATTCACACACATGAAGGCGGAACACATGAGATGGGCTTTAAGAATGCCCTAACGCGTGTCATTAATGATTATGCAAGAAAAAATGGTCTACTGAAGGACAATGATACAAATTTAACAGGTGAAGATGTAAGAGAAGGATTAACAGCAGTTGTATCCGTAAAGCATCCCGATCCTCAATTTGAGGGACAAACCAAGACAAAATTGGGTAATTCAGAGGTAAGGGGAATCACTGATTCTATTTTCGCTGATCAATTAGAACGCTTTCTACTTGAGAATCCTCCCATTGCTAAGCGATTGATAGAAAAGGGTTTAATGGCTGCAAGAGCAAGAGATGCTGCTAAGAAAGCTCGAGAATTAACTCGTCGTAAGGGAGCTTTGGAGATTACAGGTCTACCAGGTAAATTGGCAGATTGTTCATCAAAAGATCCATCTGAAAGCGAATTGTATGTTGTTGAGGGTGACTCAGCAGGTGGTTCTGCCAAACAAGGTCGAGATCGTCACTTCCAAGCAATTCTACCGCTTCGCGGAAAAATTATAAATGTTGAAAAGGCTAGATTAGACAAAATTCTTGCCAATAACGAAATTCGTGCGATCATTACTGCACTTGGTTGTGGTATAGGTGAAGAATTTGATATAGAAAAAGCACGCTATCACAAAATTGTCATTATGACTGATGCAGATGTTGATGGTGCACATATCCGAACTTTATTGTTAACTTTTTTCTATCGTTATATGCGTCAAGTGATTGATAGTGGCTATGTTTATATCGCACAGCCACCATTATTTAAAGTTTCACAAGGTAAGAATGTACAATATGCTTATAATGATCGTGAATTAGTAAAACTGCTTGAAGAGATGTCATCGAGCTCTAAACCGGGAATTCAGCGATATAAAGGATTAGGCGAGATGAATGCAACTCAGCTTTGGGAGACAACCATGGATCCTAGTGTGAGAACGTTACTTCAGGTTACATTACAAGATGCTATTGAAGCAGATGAGACTTTTGAAACCTTAATGGGTGATAAAGTTGAACCACGCAGAATTTTTATCGAAGAAAATGCGATCTATGTAAAGAATTTGGATGTCTAAGGGGTTTTAATCATGCAATTGTTATTAAATATTGCATTGATTTGTATCATCATTTCAGCAAGCATATTTACTTACTCGTACTTGAAAGCTAGAAAAGACCGGGATTTCAAAAAAATGTTTAGAGTGAATTTGTTGGGATTGAGCTTGATTTTTATTGGACTTATTCTTCAAGTAGCTTATTATTTTTATAAATAAATTTGCAAGCTCTGTTAGAAACACATTTATTAGAGAGATTGGATGCAATGGAATCCGACGACTCTGAGGAATGAAATTGACTCATACATGTTTTAAACCTTACGTTTTGGAAAGAGGACAAACTATGTCAGAAATACAACCACGTGTGAAAGAAATAAACATTAGTAAGGAAATGCGAACCTCATTTCTAGATTACGCTATGAGTGTTATCGTTTCTCGGGCATTGCCAGATGTACGCGATGGATTGAAACCTGTGCATCGTCGTATCTTATATGCAATGAATGACCTTGGAATGACTTCTGATAAGGCCTACAAAAAATCTGCACGTATCGTAGGAGAAGTTATCGGTAAGTACCATCCACATGGTGATAGTGCGGTATACGAGACGATGGTGCGTATGGCGCAGGACTTTAACTATCGCTATATGTTGGTTGATGGTCATGGGAATTTCGGTTCAGTAGATGGCGATTCCGCTGCTGCCATGCGTTATACAGAGGCACGTATGTCCAAGATTTCAATGGAACTGATCCGCGATATCAATAAGGACACTGTTAATTACCGTGATAATTATGATGGTTCAGAAAGAGAGCCGGAAGTAATGCCAGCAAGATTTCCAAACCTGTTGGTTAATGGTTCTACAGGAATTGCGGTCGGGATGGCAACCAATATACCTCCGCATCAGCTTGGTGAGATCATAGATGGGGTTTTGGCAATCAGCAGAAATGCAGAGATTACGATCCCTGAATTAATGGAATATATTCCTGGACCTGATTTCCCTACAGCAGGGAAGATCTATGGCAAAAGTGGTATTCGTCGTGCTTATGAAACAGGCCGTGGTTCAGTGATCATGCGGGCTACGCATGAAATAGAAGAGCGATCTAATGGGCGCTTTACAATTGTAATTAATGAAATTCCTTACCAAGTGAATAAAGCGAATCTTATTGAGCGAATTGCCGATTTAGTTCGTGAGAAAATCCTTGAAGGAATTTCGGATCTTCGTGATGAATCAGATCGAAATGGTATGCGTATTGTTATCGAGTTAAAGCGTGAAGCTAATATTGATGTAATTCTAAATAAGTTATATAAACATACTGCTTTGCAATCAAGCTTTGGGATTAATTTGCTGGCACTTGTTGACGGGCAGCCAAAGGTACTGAATCTTAAGGAATGCTTATCACATTACTTAGAGCATCAGAAAGTTATTATTCGTCGCCGAACTGAATTTGATTTGTCTAAGGCAGAAGCGCGTGCTCATATTTTGGAGGGTCTCCGCATTGCACTGGATCACATTGATGCCATCATTGCTTTGATTCGTGCATCGAAAACTGACGAAGAGGCGCGTAATGGGTTGATGTCTCAGTTTAATCTTTCTGAGAAGCAAGCTCAGGCCATTCTAGACATGCGTTTAAGACGTTTAACAGGTCTCGAACGAAATAAGATTGAAGAAGAGTATCAAGGGTTGATTAGACTTATTGCGGAATTGAAAGCTATTTTGTCTGATGAAGAGAAATTAGTGCAAATTATTCGTGATGAGCTAACAGAGATTAAGGAACGTTTCAATGATAAACGTCGCACAGAAATTATTTCTGCAGGACTTGAGTCACTTGAAGATGAGGATTTAATCCCTGTTGAAAATATTGTGGTAACCTTGACGAAGAATGGTTACATCAAGCGTCTTCCAGCTAATACATATCGTAGCCAAAGACGTGGTGGACGAGGTATTCAGGGAATGAGCACCAATGACGATGATTTCGTTGAGCAATTGGTTTCAACCTCTACTCATGACACCATACTATTCTTCACTAATCTTGGTAAAGTGTACCGTCTTAGAGGGTTTGAGTTGCCTGAGTTTGGGCGAACAGCCAAGGGGATTCCGATTATAAATAAACTTAACCTTGACCCTGGCGAGCTAGTCAATGCCATGATCCCTGTGAAAGAATTTTCTGAAGACTCGTTCTTATTCTTCACTACAAGACATGGTATTTCCAAACGTTGTTCATTGTCTGCGTTTGCAAACATTCGTCAGAATGGATTAATTGCAGTCGGATTAAAGGATAACGATGAACTGATTTCGGTTAAATTAACGGATGGTGGAAGCCACATAATTATCGGTACTCAGAACGGGTTGTTAATCCGTTTCGATGAGAATGACATTCGCTGCATGGGTCGAACTGCAGCTGGAGTTAGAGGAATCCGGTTAAAGGGAACCGACATCGTAGTTGGTGTTGATATTCTCAAACCAGGTGAAAAAATTCTAACTGTCACTCGGAAGGGTTATGGTAAGTTAACAAATGAAGCAGAATATAGACTTCAAAACCGTGGCGGATCGGGAATTCTCACTTGCCGAGTAACGGATAAGAATGGCCCAGTGGTGGCTGTGCAAACTGTTTCAGGTGAGGAAGATTTAATGATTGTCACAGCAGGCGGCGTGATTATTCGTATGGATATTGCGACAATCTCTACTTTCGGTCGAAACTCACAAGG
>JAVBKB010000048.1:0-2591 GCA_031554275.1 Caryophanales bacterium
TGGACAACGATGAGGCAGCACATATCGCTCTGCCAAAGCTTTGTGAGAAATATGATTGCCTAGGCTTTGAAGTTTTCACGCAAACACCGCAACACAAAGATTTTAACGATGACTTGCTCAATGCAATATCCACACAAACAACCCAATTTGAACATGAATTATGAAAGGAGAGGAAAGTATGAATGCCATGAACAGTCCAAAATTCTTCATCTGTCCAAGGGAGATTTTACAGTTAGAGGCGAGACGAACCACCAAGCTGATTTACATGGTGCTATGCTCGATCCGAGACAATGAAGTCTCAAATCCATCTTATAAAAAGCTATCCCGAATTTGCCATCTTCACAAAAGTACAATTAGACAATCGATCAGAGAGTTAGAACAACTTGGTGTTGTAAAACGCAAGCCTTGTTTTGCCCCTGATGGGACACAGTTATCAAACCAATACTTGATTCGAGGATTTGGTGATGCAATGAGAAGTGAGAAAGTTGCTGCGATCAGATTGATTGCATCAGTTGTTGAAGATCTACTTGAGAGACAATGCCGATGAAGAAGCGAACGTTGATAGCCATCATTTTGTTGATGATTGGGGTTGGTTGTGTCACCTATCCTGTTCTGAGTGATTTAAAAAACCAGCACATACAAGATCAGATTCTGACGCAGTTGGAAAGGGATATCGGTAGTGAACCTGGTGACAAATTAGATGAAAATTTTCCCGTCCCTGTTGATAGAAACTCTACTCCTCCTGCAAATCCGACACCAAATAACAATGGAATCGGTATTCTCACTGTTCCAAAAATCAAGTTGAAGATGCCTGTTCAAGAAGGAGTTTCTAACAAAGTACTAAAGCACAATGCAGGACATCTGCCGACTACCGCTAAAGTTGGCGATTTTGGGAACGCAGTCATTTCAGGTCATCGTCAATATGTTTATGGCAGTCAGTTTAATCGTCTTGATGAGTTAGAAGCCGGTGATCTTATCAGCTATCAAGATATTTCAGGTAAGCAATTTGAGTTTGAAGTGTTCGAGAAGGTAACGGTGACACCTGACGATACAAGTATTTTCAACTATGGTAAGGCTGAACCCACACTAACTTTGCTGACTTGCACACCGATTTATAAAGGGACTCATCGACTACTGGTCAAAGCTAAACTTGTGGTTAAAAATTAGATCAATCTGAGGAGGTTTCACAAAATGTCTACAGGCATTTTTCCTATTTTCATTAGGCTCTGTAAGAGCCATTCCGATAGGGCATCACCAACTTGACACTATGGATTTCTGGATACTTGGTGGTTGATTGCAGGAATAAGCGTTTAACAACGCTGACGAAACAGTTTGAAGGCAAAGCCTTCAACGGGTTAAATCATAGTAGTTTTCGTTTAACTACTGTTAAACGAAGAAAGGAGACGAAAGTGAATAAAAAATTAAAGGAAAACAGCGTTTTTACAGGTGTGAAGCTTGATAAAAAGACTCGTGAAACTCTTGAAAAGTGGGCAATAAAAGAAGGTGTAACGATTAGCGAATTAATTCGTGAATTCATTGTAAAGGGCATGAGCATTGGGTCATACAAAGAGGAAATTGATTTCATCCGGCAACAGATTCGTGAAGAGATCTCGATGCAATTGAAACCAGCAATTGATCGTCTGGTGAAGATCACTGTAAAAAGTGGTATTGTTTCTGCGGCAGGGTACTTCCTTTGTGCCTCTGCCCTTTCTGAATTTGTTCACCCAGCAAGGCAGAAAGAGTATGAAGAAGTGCTAGCTGAAAGTAAGAAACTTGGAGTGTATTATTTTCGCTTGCCTTCTAAGGAGGCAGAGGAATTTATGTAGGCAATAGAATTAGAATATAGTTTGTAGTATCATAGTGAATATTCTTTATATTGGTGGTGAAAACTTGAAAACATCAAAAGGCAAATTTCAAATAGGTGATATTTTTAGTTTAAAATTGAATAATGGTGAATTTGCTTTTGGCCGATGTATTTCCGAAATAAGTTTGGGTCATATTGTGGAAATCTTTAATTATTTTTCTGAGGAAAACAAATTCAATACAACGTTTACAGAACAGCGACTATTTGAACCCATTCCTATTGACACCTGGGGATTATTTGGAAGAAGAAAAAAAGAAGGCAATTGGCAAGTTATAGGACATGAAGAAAATTTCATTCCGAAAAATGTTGAACACTTACGCTATTGGGGAATGGCTGGGGAAAAAGTTACAGATACAAAACTGATGAATATATTTGACAAAGATTGCGGTGACATTGAAATATCCAAAGTTAATAGTATCGAAAATCGAGAACTTCAGTTTGGGCATCATTTTAAAGTAAAAGGAATGGAGCAAGAAATATTTTTGTTAAGATCACCTTGGGGTGATTTTGATGTTCAAAAAGAAATTGAGTTATTTAGAAATAGATTATAATCATTTGCTGAAAACCTTCTACCGATAAGCATTTTTTGCATGAGAAAACAACTCGAAAACAATTAAATATTTTGACCAACTAGATCCTCTCGCACTCGCTAGGGGATTTTTCTATGCCCAAAAAGAAAAAACCAAAGGAGAAACAAAATGAAGAAAACAAAATTTAGAATCAAGCA
>JAVBKB010000110.1:0-8126 GCA_031554275.1 Caryophanales bacterium
CATCATGCATCCCTTTGACTTCCCCTGCCATCGTCTGCATTTCACCTTTTTTTGCAGGTAAATACTGACCAAGAAATTGTTTGAAATTCTTCTCACCAATAAAACAAATCCCGGTTGAATCTTTCTTCTTCGCAGTTGGAAGCCCTGCACGTTCTGCAATCGCGCGTATTTCACTCTTTTGGTAGTCACCGATTGGAAAGAGGACTTTCGAGAGCTGTGCCCCTGTCAGTTGGTTAAGAAAATAAGTCTGATCCTTATTATCATCAAGCCCGCGAAGCATACTCACTTCATCACCGCTTCGATCAATCCGTGCATAGTGACCAGTTGCCAAATAGTCAGCACCAAGGCTAACTGCATGATCCAGAAACGCCTTGAATTTAATTTCTTTATTACACATTACATCTGGATTCGGTGTCCGCCCTGCACGATACTCATCAAGGAAGTAGGTGAAAACCGAATCCCAATATTGCTTTTCAAAATTGACTGCATAATAAGAAATCCCAATATGATCACAGACAGCAATGACATCATCATAGTCTTCCGTTGCTGTGCAAAATCCATTATCATCAGTGTCATCCCAATTTTTCATGAAGATACCAATGACATCGTATCCTTGTTCTTTCAATAAATAAGCAGCCACGGATGAGTCAACCCCACCTGACATGCCTACAACTACGCGTGTTTCACTATTTGTTTTCATCTACTTATTTCCTTTAAATGCATATTTGTCTATCATTCTCTATTACAATGCCTGCATCAGCAGACAATCATACTCATTGATTGGATCTATCTCTCATGCAGGCTCACTAAAGCATTGTCAGCTTCTATTTAACGCCACCAGCAAACAGATTCAACCCGTTAGATTTCTGTCATAAGCGCGGAGACATCGTACACTACCTTTGCGCTACATGGTTCTGTTGCTTCTGAACCGCTTCCACAATGATCTTAGCCGCAGTCCGTACCTCAGCTTCCGTATTACCAAGCCCAAAACTAATGCGCACCGCACTCATCGAGCGTCCTTCTTCACCAGCTCTTGCCAAAGCAATCTCTTCACCAACCTCTGCAAGAGCCTCCTTGTGATGGCGGTCAGTGCCGAACATCGCGGTCAGCACATGTGAGGGTTCATGCGACCCCGCCGAACAAGCTGAACCACTCGAAACAGCCACGCCAGCTAAATCCAAATTCGTCAGTAACGATTCGATATTCACCTTCGGAAAGCTGAGATTAACGACATGAGCAGACCCTTCTTCAGGCGAATTCACCCAATGATCCACAGCCATCATTTCATCTAGGATAATCTGTTTGAAATGCCTACTTTGATCATGATAAACCGCCTTATTCTCGACGTACACCTCAATCGCTTTACCAAAACCAACAATTGAAGCGACATCCTCAGTACCAGCACGGCGTTTCCGTTCTTGTTCACCACCAACTTGCACAGGTGCAAACGGCGTTCCTGCTTTCACATAAAGAAGGCCAATCCCTTTCGGACCATTTATTTTATGCGCCGTTGCAGTAAGCATATCCACCCCAAGTTCAACGCCTAAATCAAACGACAGCTTACCAAATGCTTGAACTGCGTCTGTATGAAATAGCGCTTGATGATTTTCTAGCAACCGGGCAATTTCACGAATTGGCTGAATCGAGCCAGTTTCATTATTCACCGCCAAAATCGACACCAAAACAGTTTCAGGTGTCAGCGCGTTCTGTACATCGGCAATCGACACACGCCCTTGTTCATCCACAGGTAAAAAAGTGACCTTCTTCCCCTGTTTGATCAGTGACTTACAGGTTTCTAGTACCGAAGGATGTTCTATTTTCGTGGTAATCACATGATTTCCCACATGCTTTTGTGCTTCGACGCTACTCCGAATCGCGGTGCTATTACTTTCCGTTCCACCACTCGTAAACAACACTTCTTGTTGCTTCGCGCCCATTACCCGGGAAATAATTCGCCGAGAATCGACAACTAATTTATGTGCCTCGCGTCCAAAATAATGAACACTTGAGGGGTTTCCAAAATGCCTTGTCATCACTGCCATCATTGCCTCCGCCACAGCAGGATGTAATGGTGATGATGCTGCATGATCCAAATAAATTCTATTCACAATAAACCGCTCCAAACGTTCGCTTATTTACATTCATTCTTTCTAATAGGATACCATAATTTTCACCGCAAAAAAATCCACAATACAATTGCCTACAAATAGATTACAATAGAAAGAACAATCACGAACCAAGAGGTGACAATTGATAGAGCACAATACCTATGGTAGCATGTGTCATTCTATCATCTAGAAGCTATGAATCATAAACCACTCGCATTTCAGATCAGACCAAAAAACATCGAAGAAATCATTGGTCAGCAGCACCTAGTCGGCCGAGGAAAAATCATTCAACGGATGGTCGAAGCAAAACGTCTATCCTCGATGATCCTGTATGGTCCGCCTGGTATCGGTAAAACATCGATTGCCAGTGCACTATCTGGCAGCATTGGTGTTCCTTTTCGTACACTGAACGCTGCAACCTGTAATAAAAAAGACATCGAAATCGTTATTAATGAAGCAAAAATGAGCGATACGATTATCCTGCTCATGGATGAGGTTCATCGCCTTGATAAACCAAAACAAGACTTCCTGCTACCGCATCTAGAAAACGGACTTGTGACACTGATTGGTGCAACGACTAGTAATCCTTATCACGCCATCAACCCTGCCCTTCGCAGTAGATGCCAAATTTTCGAGCTTACGCCACTGACGATTGAGGAAGTTGAGGTGGCACTCACGCGTGCACTGGATCATCCTAGTGGCGGTCTCGCTGACAAACAAATTAAATTGGACAAAGCTGCACTTGAACACTTTGCCTTTTCTGCAAATGGCGATATTCGCAGCGCGCTTAATGCACTAGAACTTGCTGTTTTATCAACGCCACCAAGTGAAGATGGTGCGACCCTGATTGACTTAGATATTGCGGCGGAATGTATGCAGCGAAAAGCTTTGAACCATGATAAAGATGGTGACGCTCATTATGACGTTCTATCAGCATTACAGAAATCCATTCGTGGCAGTGACGTCAATGCGGCACTTCACTACATGGCACGGCTGATTGAAGCTGGCGATTTACTCAGCCTAACGCGAAGATTACTCGTGATTTCCTATGAGGATATTGGACTCGCGAATCCGCAAGCTGGCGCACGGATGCTGGCCGCAATTCAGGCAGCAGAAAAACTTGGCTTCCCTGAGGCGCGAATTCCGCTGTCTGTCGCTGTTGTTGAATGTTGCCTTTCGCCAAAATCGAATACTGCAATGATGGCGTTAGATGATGCAATTCAAGATGTACGAAGTGGAAATTATGGAGAGATTCCAGCGTTTTTGAAAGATGCCCACTATGTCGGTGCCAAATCACTCGGTAGAGGCATCGGCTACCAATACCCGCATGATTTTGAAAACGGCTGGGTGGCACAGCAGTACCTGCCAGATCGAATCAAAGCGAAACGCTATTACGTTCCGAAACGGACAGGTAAGTTTGAGGAGACTTTAGCGAATGTTTATGAGAATTTAAATGAGCAGAGTAGGAAAACATTTTGATAGTGGATTTTATTATCAACCCTTGAACCGCTCATTGAAATTGGGCAATTGGGAAGTGTACGAGATTGGATGGGGGTTTATTCGTGGGAAAATATTTAATTGTCTACCATTACGGAACGGGCAGCACAAAACTGATTGCGCGCTTTCTACGCGCCCAACTACGGAAGTAAATAGCAATTAATATCCGCTCGTTTCAGACAATTGATGATCCATTAATATTGGCGCAATATAGCGAGTTACTCAAGCTTATCTTGTGGTTTGACAAAGTTCTCATCATACTGATGACAATTTGCATGCTGGGGAAGTCATTCAACCATAAAGCTTTAAATCAACGATGATACGATACCAAAGAGAAAAGGTGCTATCAGAGATCGTTTATTTATAGAATTTAAAAAGGCGGACACGTCTATTTAATAGGGTTCCGCTCGCCTTTAACCTATCCAATCGAACCTTCCATTTCGATCCGATAATGGCGAATATAGTTGCTTGTAAGTGCAAGAACTACGGTTTTACGCTGTTTTCAGGGTTACTACTTTCACCAAGTGTTGTGGTTTTCGTGGATTTTGGTATCACGAATGGTATCACGACAATGGCTTATACGCACCCGACAAACTTCTACCGGAGGGTTAAAGTACGAGCCTCGATTATTACTTGATGGTGCTAAGGAGGCAATTAGGGGGCATGTGACATTAAACGCTTTCCAACGCTCAATTAAATTGAAATACCGCTAAACAATAATTTTTTTTGAGCAGAATTAAGAATTGAATTTTTAATAATACAAGGATACCCGCGCAATATATTATTAGCTCTCACCCTTAAATCAGTTTTTCTTTCAACTTGTACAAAAGTAAAAGTATCAAAGTCTAATACGCCATCTTTACAACATATCTCTATAAAACGGTCTTCGTTATTACCTGAATGTAAAATACAATCAACTAAAAGCTTTCCAGAAAAATCAAATTCATTTTTCTCTGAATAACTTCTCAACAAAGTAATCGGGCTTTCGTAACTGAGAGTCGTAAGCAATGCAAAATAAGTTGAATCATGTAATAATTCAACTGAAATATTTTCCATGGTAAACACCTCCTAGTAAATTTCATAATATCTGTCGATTAGTTCTAAATTTGAATTAATCAAATTTCTTGCTTCATCCATTGACTGAATTGTTCTTGTAATGTTTCTATCCCAATGTGATAGTGTATGCCTATGGGCATGATAAAAATTATATAACTCGTTAATGTAGTCTAATTCACCAGTTAAAAATTTAGATTTATGTGCTTTTTGAATTTCATAAACTCCATTATTTTTCTCAAAGCACCCTAATGAAGTATTGTCATCTTGCCTTCTAAGTATACCTTTGTTTATCAGTATCTCAAGTAAAAAACATTCACTAGCTCTTAATGAAGGGGTTACTAAATCAGTATAGTCAGGTCTTGTTCCCTTCAACATTGTATTATACACTGACTGTTTTAATGTGTTAACAAGTTTTTGACCATTAACCCGAATTTTATTTTTATCAAAATTCGGTAATAATGAATTGAATTTGATTTCAATTTCTTCTTGTTTAATATTCAACTCATGATAATTGTTTAATAGTTCCGTTACTTCTCCCACACTAGGTAATAATTCGATAACTAAGGGCAGGAGTTTTTCCAGTAGCAATGACTGTTTTCCTTGAATTGTTGATTTTCCACTATTAAAACAAGAAACAACCACTCTATCACTTTTATGTGTCAAAATGTAGTTTTTATTACCTGATGATTTGCCAGTTTCCCTAGTATTAACTTCACTATTCGCATCTTTCAATAATTCAAAAATAATTTCGAATTCACCAACGTCTATCCCTGTGACAGTAACACAACCATTAGAATTATTTTTAATACCTTTTTTCAACAATGATTTTCTTGCAAGTTCATCAGCCATCTCATTAAACTTAATACCAGCATGAGCTTTTACTTTATAGTATTCAATTTCAATACATTTCGACATCTCTTTAGTAAATTTTGTGTAGTCCATAGAAATAGGTTTGGCTGCTTTCCACTCACCAGTGGCCCATTTTTCAATTCCTTCATAATCATAAAAAATTGCAACCTTTGAATATCCAAAAGCAATGGCATTAATTATGGCACTTTGAACACCTTCAATCTCGCCTGCAACATTCCTAGAATCTATGTAATCCTGGTTAGAGTCTTCACCCATTATTTTGTGGACAATTTCACCATTATTTATCAAAACAGCTCCATATCCATATGCCTTAGACTTACTATCAAAACTACCATCCACAAATGCAATAAGGGTTGAGGCATCTTGTTTAGAAATAAAACCTTCGATATCCATAGGTCTTTCACTAGGTTGATGACTGTCAGAATTATCAAGATATACTTCTGCGTCTTCTCTCTTAATAAACCCCTTATATATTGCATTGGGATACCCTTTAATTTCATCTTCACATTCTTTCCAACTAGTATAAATCCCTGGCACTCTACCAACTTTTACTGCATAGAAGCTTTTCTTCGCCAATTTTTTCCCCTCCGTTTAGCCCAAACTAAAATATGATAAATACTTCCTTATTAGTATTTTATCACAACACTTATAAAGATTTCTCCTTTTATAAAATCTTCTGAATCTGTTCACTAGGTATTCCTTAAACAAATACGATTTGATGTTAGGATGAAAGTAAGGACTCGATCCGGTAGAATTTCTACTAAGAAGCGAAGGACGTGTCAACGATGACAAGACAAAAATTTGATGAAGACTTCAAAAAGATGATTGTGAAGTTGCACAACACAGGAACGCCAGTGGCACAACAGTCAAGCGAATATGGTATAGCAAGTCAAACGATATACAAATGGGTCAAACTGAATACACCGAATAAAGAAACAGGCATGACAGAAGCAGAACGAAACCAAATGCAGAAAGAAATGGCGAGGTTACAGGAGGAAAATGCAATCCTAAAAAAGGCTTTGACCATAATCGCTCAAAAGTAAGCAACGAAGCTATCAATGAAGTCATCAAAGAATCAACTGAAAAATTTAGCGTTATCCCAATGTGTGAAGTTCTAGAAATCCCGAGATCTAGCTACTGAGAACACATCACGAAAGGAAACGAAACGGGAAAAGGAAAACCAACGAATAACGAGGTTAATTCATTCTATTTATGAAGAATACCGAGGCATATTTGGTGCGCCCAAAATTCACGCAATTTTGAAGCAACGACAACAGACAGTATCTTTGGAACGGGTTCAAAAGCTAATGCGAAAAGCAGGTCTACATTCAAAAGTCACAAAAAATGGAAACCTGGAAGTGCCTCAAAACATAAAGTTAAACAACGAGAAAACCTTTTAAATCAAGACTTTCAGACAACTGGTCTCAATCAAAAACGTGTGACAGATATTACCTATATTCATACGAATAAAAACGGCTGGTGCTACCTTTCATCAATCCAAGACCTTCATTCAAAAAAGATCATTGCATGGAAATTCGGGCAGCGGATGACAACGGATTTAGTGCTGGAAACACTTGATTCTGCAATAGCAGCTTTCCCAAAGAGAGAGGGCCTCATTCTGCATCCAGACCTAGGATCTCAGTACACAAGTAATGTATATGAGAACCGCATAAAAGAGGTGGGGATCAGACATTATTTTAGCAAAAAGGATCTCCCGCACGATAACGCTGGAACCCAGTCATTTCATATCACACTGAAAAAAGAAGAAGTCTATCAGCAAGAAAATCAAAGTTACACTGATTACAATTAAGCAAATATCGAGCTATTCAAATACATTGAGGGCTTTTTAATCGAAAACGAATCCATGGAAGCATTAATTATTTAACACCTCACGAAATGGAGAACCGCACGCGATATGTTTCCTGATTACTCACAACTAGCATTTTTTGAGAGACAAATCCACCATTTTTTACTCCATTGTTTCGTTTAGCGGTCAAGTGTTTTTTGCTTGAGGGCTAAATGTATAAATTGCAACTTTAATTGCCCACCATCATCTACCAGTTACGCAGAAAGCGCTAAAACCATTTGATTTGACGTTTTATACCCAAAGATTCTTCTTGGATAGTGATTCATCCAATGCTCAATTCGTCTGATTTCTTTCGCTGTGAAAAGCTCAATTTTACTTCCCTTGGGAATGAAACGTCTAATGAGTTTGTTGTTCACCTCATTACTTCCTCGCTCCCATGAACTGTAGGGATGAGCGTAATAGCACGTTGTTCTCAGCGTATCTTTCTTTAAACAGGAGTTCTCAATCCCTTGTTGATTGACGAATTCTGCTCCGTTATCCATTGTGATGCTTTTGAATATCTTTGTGAAATTTTGCTTATGCTTCCGTTCGAGCTTATCAAGCACTTGGATCACACACGCTTGCTTCTTTGCCTTCATTTTGAAGATCATCTCTTGGCGCGTGCTTCTTTCTGTCAGAACGAGTAGGGCCGCCTTTCCACTACCAACTACACAATCCATTTCCCAGTGTCCATAGTCTTTTCGTGTATCAATTTCTTCTGCTCGCTCTTCAATACTGCGTCCATTTCG
>JAVBKB010000107.1:0-6146 GCA_031554275.1 Caryophanales bacterium
ACGATTACAAAAAACGTGAAAATGATAATAAGAAACAAGAGTATGGTTATGACACCTATAAGAAAAAGAAGAAGAAAAGTGCTTTTGACCTTTTCGGCGACTTGTTCGAGTAAGTATCATCCATCTTGAACCATTTACAAACAAAAACTTGTGCAGGAATCTAGAGCGAATTGAGTTGTTAGAAGTTATCTAACAAGTTCGCCAGTTCCAAAATCGCACAAGTTTTTTTTGGGTTTGAATTTTATAGAAACTATTCTATCGAAGTGTATCATTCACAACTTCTGTATGGTCTTGTAACGCTTTCACAAAGACGACGCCTCTTGTATCAGGGCTCATCCAAATAGCATCCGCACCGATGCTGTGATTTCGGAAAGTATTGATAATATAGTTTTCTAATTCCTGCTTACGACCACTGTTCCGATCGGCAAAAGCCAAAATAGTTGGACCTGCACCACTCAACGCTACCCCAAGAGCCCCATGATCTGTAGCATCAAACTTAACAGGGTATAAACCTGGGATGATTCTTTCGCGATATGGTTCATGCAGTCGATCACGCATTGCATACTTCAATTTATCTAAATCGCCTGTTGCCAATGCTGTTGCCAGTAGTGACGCATGCGAAATATTGTAAACAGCGTCTTTTCTTGAATACTGAATCGGCAAGATATTTCTTGCAACTTCAGTGGCTAGTTGGAAATGAGGGACAACAGCAAGTACCTTTAAATCACTAGGCACATTTAGTTGGATATGATGCACCTCACTGCCATCCCAAGCAGCTACAATAATCCCACCAAAGATTGATGGTCCGACATTATCAGGATGATCTTCTAGAGCAGTAGCTAGGCGGAAAATCTCTAGCTTGGGTAGTGCTTTTTCTCCTAGCAACGCATTTGCCGCTACCATTCCAGCAACAATAGCTGAAGCACTGCTACCTAAACCGCGCGTGAGCGGAATCTCACTGCAAACAGAGATTTTCAACTCAGGTATTTCTACACCTGCTACTTGAAAAATTTGTTGTGCAACTTGAAAAATCAAGTTTGTTTTATCAGTTGGTAGACCTTGCAAACGGTCGCCAACAAAATTAATTTCTGTTTTTTCAGCGGGTTCCATTTCTACCCACAAGTACATTTCTAAAGCAATTCCAATTGTATCAAAACCAGGACCAAGGTTTGCTGAACTAGCTGGCACCCTTACGCAGACTTTCTTTTGAGTCATTACGATTGCCCTCCTTTTGAAAGTATTGCAATCGCATCAAGGACTGCTGCTTCATTTGCTTCCACTACGGTTGGCTCAACTTGAAGTGTCTGCAAAGCAACATTTGGATCTTTCAGGCCATTTCCTGTAAGGACACACACAACTTTTGCACCGACATTGAAGTAGCCTTCTCTATATAATTTAATAACACCCGCTAGTGATGCAGCCGAACCTGGTTCAGCAAAAACACCTTCTTTCATTGCCATAGCATGATAGGCATAGATAATTTCTTCATCTGTCACAAAATTAATCTGCCCTTTGGATTCCTTAGCTGCTGCTACCGCACCTTCCCAACTTGCAGGATTACCTATTCGAATGGCAGTTGCAATTGTTTCTGGGTTTTCAATTGGTGCCCCATTAACTATCGCCTTCGCGCCTTCTGCTTCAAAACCAATCATCAGTGGTAGGCTAGAGATTTTGCCCCTTGCTTTATACTCCTTAAACCCTTTCCAATAGGCAGTAATATTCCCTGCGTTTCCAACTGGTATTGCGAGAAAATCTGGTGCTGATCCCAGTTGATCGCACACCTCAAACGCTGCCGTTTTCTGCCCTTCAATTCGATAGGGATTGATCGAGTTTACTAACGCAATTGGATGTTTTGTGGTTATCTCGCGAACAATTTCCAATGCGCGGTCAAAGTTTCCGTTAACAGCGATAACCTTTGCACCATACATCATTGCTTGTGCTAGTTTCCCGAGAGAAATATTATTGTTTGGTACCAAGACGATACATTTGATTCCACAGCGGGCGGCATAGGCTGCTGCAGAAGCAGAAGTATTACCTGTTGAGGCACACATAATGGTATCATTACCTTCCTCAACTGCCTTGGCAACAGCCATCACCATGCCCCGATCCTTAAATGATCCAGTAGGGTTCACTCCGTCATATTTAAAATATAAATCAATATTCATTTCTTTTGACAGGTTATCTGCACGAATTAATGGTGTATTCCCCTCATTCAATGTTAGCATAGGTGTTTTACTGTTAATTGGTAAGAACTCTTTGTATTGATGTAACAATCCCATATATCTCATTTTATAATCTCCAAACTATTCTATTAAAATTTTTTTATAATTATTTTACGTAATTATTTATCATGAATGTATTGCAACTAAATTTATCGAATTAGGCAAGCTCGAGTTTCGAGTGTCATCGCCTAGTCCTCCATCCGGTACACACTTGCAACCTTACGAACTGCTTTCATCATATTGAAATTTCTGATCACTTGGTTGATATTTGCTTTACTCGTTAAATAGGTAGTTATCATAATTTCAGTGAATGTTTTATCATTCTTCGGTTGCTGGATAACTGCATCAATGCTAATGCCACAGCTTGCAAACTGTTGTGCGATTTGAGCCATCACCCCAACTTCATCTTCAACGTGTACCAACACAAAATACTTCGAGAAGATTTCATTTTCTGACTTCATATTCTTTTCAGAAAGTTTTCGGGATTCACGTAATCCGTTCACACCCAATTTCATATCTTTGGCAACAGCCACTAAGTCTGCAACCACTGAAGTTGCAGTTGGCATTTCACCTGCACCTGGTCCATAAAACATCGTCTCTCCTACTGCTTCTCCATAGACATATACTGCATTATAAGCGCCTTGAACAGATGCTAACATATGTGATTTTTTCACCATGGTTGGTTGTACGGAAAGTGAAATGCGCTCATCATCACGCTCAGCAATGCCCAGCAATTTGATTTCATAACCAAGTTGCTTTGCGTATTGGACATCCTGCTTGCTAATTTTCGTGATACCTTCTACTGAAACATCATTGATATCGACATCTGCATGAAACCCTAAAGTAGCAAGTATCGCAATCTTGTATGCAGCATCTAGTCCGCCAACATCAGCAGTTGGATCTGCTTCTGCATATCCTAATGCCTGGGCTTCCTTCAAAACATCTTCAAACAGGACTCCCTCTTCGCTCATTTTTGTCAAAATGAAGTTGGTCGTACCATTAATAATTCCCATTATTTTGTGTATGCGATCAGACGAAAAACTCTCAACGAGCGGGCGAATAATTGGAATGCCGCCAGCAACGCTTGCTTCATAGAAAACGTCACATTTCTTTTCATCAGCTTTTTTGATAATTTCTCGGCCATGCGTTGCCATCAAGTTCTTATTTGCGGTCACAATATGCTTTCCTTGATCTAGGGAGCGCAAAATGTAATCACGAGCTTCCTCAATGCCACCCATTACTTCGATCACGATTTGGATTTCATCATCATAAATGATTTCATCTGGATCTGTTGTAATTCTATCCTTGCTAACTTCGACTGTTCTATCCTTTTCAATATTCTTCACAAGAATCTTTGCAACTTCTATTTGACAACCAATTTGTCTTTGCAAGTCATCTTGATGTCTTTCAATAATGCGAACAACTCCTGTTCCAACAGTACCTAAGCCTAGTAATCCAACTTTAATTTTCTCCATTTGACACCCCGATTATATATTTTTATAAAACTATCCTTGTCCAATGATGGTTACTTTCTTTACGCCCTCAGTAGCAAGAAGTGCATCTAATAGTGCCGATAAAGGTTTTTCCATTTGCGAAGTATCTATTGAAATCACAATATTTGCAATCCCAGATAGAGGAATCGTTTGACTCAAGGTAAGTACGTTGCCATCAGATCGGGCGATCGCAGACAAAACCTTGGAAAGCATGCCGGATTGATGCTCTAGATCAATAGAAACCGTTGCAAAGCGTTCCCTTTGCAGATTCTCTAATTCAAAGATGCCATCTTTGTACTTATAGAATGCACTTCTACTCAAATCCACCTGCTTCACCGCTTCATGTATGGTTTGGACTTTGCCGTGCATCAGAAGTTGCTTTGCTTGAATCGTTTTCTGTAAGGCTTCAGGAAGAATATCCTCACGAACAATCCAAAACTTTTCTTTAGAATGAAATTCGGGACGCACTATAAAATCCTGATTCATTTTGTCCTCCTGGAAAATACTTTTGTCTCTTCATAATGGACATTATAACGAACCCATCTTTGAATTGCAACCCTTTTTTGAAACCTAATGCTAAATGTGAACTATACTCTCAGCTTTTTTGAAATCATCAATTTGAATAACGGAAATGGTATTAATAGAATCGATTAAGGAAGAATACAAAAGAGCTCACATTGTCTTGTTTCAGAATGTGACTACGACTATAACATTACTTCATATTCAAATTTCATCAATAATTTTGTGAAAAAACTCAGAAATATTCGATAATTTCGAGAGGCGCTCTATAATCTCCTTAATAAAATTGGTAAAATATTATTAGAAAAAAAGCAGGCGATGATTTTGCGACATTTAAATAAGTTCAAAATTAGCATAGGAAGTATAGCGATAGTGTTTTCAATATCGTTATTATTTATATCATTACTTGGGTATACATTCTCATTTTTCACAGATTTGACTGGCAAAAATAACGAGGCGATTGCAGGTAATGTAGATATTACACAAAGCAATGTATTCATAGAGAAGAAAGATACTATTGATAACGACGATACGAATGATGAATTCAGTAATAGCGTGCCGATTTTTACAACAGGTGATGTGAATACATTTAAGTGGACAGTAACGTTGGCAAGGGATATGCAAGAATCACGTAGATTCATCCATAAAAACCCATTAAAAGAACACCATAGAAAAATCTGATTTTCAAGATTTTTCTATGGTGTTTCCATTGGAAAGGATATATTGCATAGAAGGGTGATTTCGTAATAAATTCATTCTTTGAATCCGAGGTTTGAATGAATTTCCAAACTTCTTGTCAAACCTCGAAACGTCCTTTCACATTTCGAACTACCAACTCAACCATTTCCCCAAGTATCCTTGAAGATATCTTCCTTAAATCCTACTGTTACCTTTTTGCCATCAGTCATTATTGGTCGTTTCACCAACATGCCGTCAGTTGCAAGTATCGATAACAATTCATCAAGTTCAGCTGTCTTGACAACGTCCTTTAACCCAAGCTCTCGGTACTTCAACCCACTTGTATTGAAAAGCCGTTGAATTGGAAGTCCACTCAACTGATGCATCTTTGTTAGCTCTTCCTTTGAAGGATTTGCTTCAACAATATGAATCTCTTGATATTTTACTTTGTGACTGTCTAACCACTTCTTCGCGTCCTTACATGTGCTACATTTGGGATAACAATAGAACTTTATCATGTTCATTCCCCTTTCAGTTTCGAGATTTATCTGTCTGCTACTGTAATCCTTTCGATAAAATGAGATAGATGTCCTAATTGGTTGTAATTCTCTATCGCCCATGCCCCACTGTGATAACGAAGGTTGCAAAAGCTTCCATTAACCAGAGCTGTTTTCCCTGTGCCTACTGTTCCAGAGGATAATTCATGCAAAACCACATTCAAGGTAGCGCCATGGGAAACAAGTAATACCTTTTGATTAGGATAGTTTTGTACAATTCTTTGCAGTCCCAATTCGATTCTTTCAACAACTTCTTTATGTTGTTCTCGATTCGGGATCACACCATTTGGAAATGCAGCATCTCGTTCTTTCAAGGTCATGCCTTCTGCATCACCAAAACCTACCTCAAGGAACTCTTTCATCGTAACTAGTGGTAGACACATACTTGTATTGATGATATCCGCAGTCGCCTTTGCCCGAAGGAGTGGGCTAGTAATAAGCACATCCCATTGGAATTGCTCCAGATAGTCTCGGCACTCTGATGCTTGTTTGCATCCAGACGCATTTAATGGAATATCTGTTCTTCCTTGAAGTTTTCCTTGCTGATTCCAGTCTGTTTCACCATGTCTTACTAAACAAATTCTTGTCATCTCACTACCCCAATTCCCCGATAGTGAAATCTTATCATAGATATTGCCAAGTTAGAATCGATTCGCAGCTTATTAATGCTTTTTTCT
>JAVBKB010000012.1:0-4335 GCA_031554275.1 Caryophanales bacterium
AAGCAGTTTCAGAAAAATGGCTACCTGGAATTATTTCTAAATTCATTGAACAGTATCCAACAATACAAATCAGAATTGTCGAAGCCAATCAGCCAGAGTTGGAGCAGATGGTGACTTCCAACCAAGTTGATTTTGCTTTTACTTATCTTCCGATTACTTCACATGTGGAAACGATCAGTTTATATGAGGATCAATTATATTTGATTTCAAATTATATTCAAGACGAATTAATACAGATGCCCCATCAGGTGATCGTACCAAAATGGTATACAAATGGAGATTTCGAAGCGTTTTTTCGAGAAAATCAATTTGAATCGTCAACACTTGTTGTGGAAAACTTGTATACGATTTTGGAATGTGTACGGAAAAATCTATGCAAGGCAGTTCTGCCAGGGATATTTGCGATTGATATTGATGATGAAATATTTTCAAAGGTTCAAATTCCTAATTCAGAGCAGTCAATTGGACTTGCAACGAAATCAATTAAGAACCTTTCATCGGCAGCAGAGAAATTCATTGCTGTTACGACACTTTGGTTGAATGAAAATCAGCAAGTCAAAGTAACGGTTTCCTAACTTTATGAATATCAGGTTTCTCTTTTTGTAGCCTAACCAAAGAGTGCACAAGCGATGTGTGCTTTTGTTTTCCTCCCTTTATTGACAAATTGTCTAATTTCCAATAAACTAGGTCACAATAGTAACAATAATGAAGGAATAGTACACTGAAATTCGGGTTTTTAAAGAGAGGGAGCATTTGGTGAGAAGCTCCTAAATCCTTTTGGTCGAACCTACCCTTCTAGTCTGCTAACAAGCAGCGGATTTGTCCGTTATCAAGTGAGTGTACATAGTTTCTATGTGAATTAGGGTGGTACCGCCAAGTCTTGGTCCCTTTGTGGGAGGCAGGGCTTTTTTGATGGACTTTCCTAGAGCTAATCATGGTGGGATTTCCCAACTGGTTCTTGTCAGTCAAGTCTTGCACCTGTATGCTTCACCTTTCCTTTCGCCCCTAGAAATTTTCACTCATTTCTACTGTGCTTTTACAGGAAACAGGATTACCTATTTGAATCAATGGACAAAATTATTGAAATTTAAGATGAGGGAGTGTTTGTGATGAAGGAATCAAAAGAATTTGTTAAAGAAATTACCGCAATGGAAGTGGATTTTCCCCAATGGTATACAGACGTTGTCTTGAAAGCTGAGTTAGTGGATTATGGTGCAGTTCGTGGCACAATGATTATCCGTCCATACGGTTATGCGTTATGGGAGAATATTAAGGACTACTTAGATGGTCGAATCAAAGCTACAGGGCACGAGAATCTCTACATGCCTTTATTCCTTACTGAGAGTCAATTACAAAGAGAGAAAGACCATGTTGAGGGTTTTGCACCAGAAGTAGCATGGATTACGCATGCTGGTAACGATAAGTTGGAAGAGCGATTAGTCGTTCGCCCAACTTCTGAAACGGTGTTCTGTGAGCACTATGCAAAAATCATTCATTCGCATCGTGATTTGCCAAAACTCTATAATCAGTGGGCAAATGTTGTGCGCTGGGAAAAGACAACAAGACCTTTCTTACGTACAAGCGAATTTCTATGGCAAGAAGGGCACACTGCTCATGCAACACCTGAGGAAGCACAAGAAGAAACGATCAAAATGTTGGAAGAATATGCTGGGTTATGTGAAACCCAATTAGCAATCCCAGTCATTCGCGGACAGAAAACAGAGAAAGAGAAATTTGCTGGTGCGCATTCCACCTATACGATCGAAAGTTTAATGCATGATGGCAAGGCATTGCAATCAGGTACTTCACATAATTTCGGGGATGGCTTTGCACGAGCATTTGGCATACAGTATACGGACAAAGAAGGTAAGGAGCAGTTTGTGCATCAGACTTCTTGGGGACTTTCTACACGGATTATTGGTGGTCTTATCATGGTACATGGTGATAATCGTGGTCTTGTTTTACCGCCTAAAGTAGCACCAATCCAAGTAATTATCGTGCCAATTGCCCAACATAAAGAGGGAGTACTTGAGTTTGCTTCAAACCTATTGAGCAAACTACAGCCTATTGCTCGTGTCAAAATGGATGCGAGTGACAAAATGCCTGGTTGGAAGTTCAATGAGTATGAGATGAAAGGTGTGCCGATTCGTTTAGAAGTGGGACCAAAAGATATTGAAAAAGAGCAAGTTGTGCTTGTTCGTCGTGATACAGGAGAGAAAACGTTTGTCAAAATGTCTGAGCTAGAAAAAAATATTGAATTGCTGTTAGAGGAGATTCAACAAAATCTATTTAATAAGGCAAAAGCTCATTTACAAGCGATGACTTCAGTTGTAACGAAGTGGGAAGATTTCGAAGTCAAAATAAATGAAGGCGGCTTCATTAAAGCGATGTGGTGTGGTGAAACTGCTTGTGAAGAAAGCATTAAAGAACGAACCACTGCCACTTCTAGATGCATTCCCTTTGAGCAAGAGCAGGTTAGTGATTCATGTGTTTGTTGTGGAAAAAAAGCTGAAAAATTGGTTTATTGGGCGAGAGCATACTAAGAGTGCAACTTAATCTTTGTGCAAGTCGATGCAAAATCAAGTGAGCATGACCTTGGTAAGCTGTTACGGAACCAACATCTATCTAAAGAAAAATAGCCTGTAATTGGGCGCATGCCTAAACATCATGACATTTGCCTCATACTTTGTAGGGTAGTGATTTTTACAATTATGAGGAGTGGTATTGATGTATTATGGCGGCGGTTATAATGCCTGTTGTCCAACTTACGGCATGGGTTACGGATATGGTCATGGTCAAGGTGGCTGTGGTGGTATCGGTTCGAGCTTTACAATCATTGTTGTGTTATTTATCCTCCTCATCATTATTGGCACTTCATTCTGTTGCTAAGAGGAACCAACAAAAGACGGTTTATCAATCCAAACTGCTGAGAATTTCTTGGCAGTTTTTTTGATTGGCAACAATTATTGAACTTCAGCTGTTCAAGCTGTTTTTAATTGGAGCAATCCTTATCCTAATTGTCGATAGAAATGGAACTTCAAACTCGCTAAGATTTTCAAATATTTCGTCCATTTCCTAGGATGGTCCCGCTATCCTTCGTGAATTATTCCTTGTCTTTGAAAATTTTATCGAGAGTTGTAAGTTGCATTTCAATCGACAATTAGGATTACAATTACTCCTTGTGAAATTTCCCCAGATAAAATAAGATTAGAGGTGAGGTGAATTAGGTGAAGCTTATGAACTATTTAAAAAAACATCTGATCGTTATTTTGACATTATTATTGATTTGTAGTGTGGCTTGTGTGATTTTCTTGATGACCCAGTTACCGAAGCTAGCAGAAACGATTGACAATCAACAAGAATCATCCAAGTTGACAAGTGAATATCTGGCAAGTAAGCCAACTTCAAAATTCGTGAATGATTTGGCATTCAAAAGTTTTGAAACAACAAAACCAGTTGACACAAAAGTGAAGCATCAGTATCAATCCCCTGAAGGTTTTCCTGTTTTGAGTGATACGGATGCTTGGGATGAACAGAAATTGCAAGCACTCTACAATGAGTTGATGCAAAATACACATGGTGCGGAAATAAATGATGTCTTTCAAATATTCGTCCATGGAGTACCAAATGAGTCAGTTGCGGGAACACATCAATATGAGTCGAAAACCATTCCGTTTTCCTTTGCTTTTCCTGCGTTACCTGATTTAGCGATCGAATTCGAACAGAATCTCGGATCCATCAATCTGTATAATGGCGATCAAAATACAACCATCGAAAGTATGGCATTCTTTTTAAGTCATGAGTATGGTCATCATTATACATCGCAGTACTTGTTTAATTATGATGAAAGCACAAAAGATTCTGAGTATGCGAAATTGCGCAATCTTACAGAAGACAATGTTAAATTCAATATTGGAAAAGATCATGATGAGTACCTCAAGAATCATCATTGGCATATTCAGGAGATAGCAGCTAGTGATTATGTTCAATTGATGGGATCACCATTGGCAAAAAACACGGTGAAGTACTACGATGTTAAGGATGACATGTTAAATGGTAGCCCGGTTAACCATACCTATCAGTCAATCAATGGAGTGCCTCAAGAGAATTTCCTTCTCCCGCTTGCATTTGAAGTTAGCGGAATGTATGAATACTTTTATAGTTTTCTGAAAGATGGTAATCCGCATACTGCTCCAGTGCATGAGAAACTCCCGATTACAATTAATGTTGAGAAGAAATCGACTAGTTATGATTTAACCACTGGACATACGACATTGGTTTATTATGAAATCACATGGAACAAACCTTATGAGAATGGTGTCATATATACACTTG
>JAVBKB010000204.1:0-17982 GCA_031554275.1 Caryophanales bacterium
TTAACGGCAGCTTCTGAACAATACGGATATCAATATATGAAGGTTGCCCCTTATGAAATGTTATCGAACTCGGTGCTACCATTTAATGATGTAGTGCGTATTAAACAGGTTGAGGACGTTCTGGAGAAGTACTGGAATGATCATCGCATGGATTTAACTATTGAATACCTCGTTCGAGAAGTCTTTGAATCCGCATTCGATTTCTTTCAAGCCTTTGGTGCTTATTGGGAAGAACGTGGCTGGTCACGGATTGGTCAGCAGTTAGTAGACCTATTCACAAGACTTATTTCATTTATCGAGGAACATCATGCAACACACTATGTTAACGTACTAAATCTAATGAAGTTTGACTATCTGTCAAGACTAACACACAAACCTAGAAGCCAGTGGTGGCCAGATGATTTGGCAAATGACCAAAGGTTTGCAGTGACTCAACACATACTAGAAAATTCACAACAGCTAAACGCTACATTCAGAACAGTTTCACTGTTAGAGCGCGACCTACAAAAACATGCTGTTATTGTACCTTTGGGCTTGGACATTGATGCATTTAGAGATGAATTTGTCATTAAAGACTGTGCGAATCAATTTCTATTTGTATACTATGATCCTAAATCGCGTCAACCCCTTTTTGAATTTTTAACTGTTTTGTAACCATGAAAAAAATCTGTTGATAAGCTTGGCTCAACAGATTTTTTTGTGCATACTTGTTGTAATTATTTTATTTATACTTCTTCAGCTTCTTCAGCTGCGTCAGCACTGATCTGCCAATTAACACCAAACCGGTCTTGCACCTTCCCATATGCACCACTGAAAAACGTCTTTTCAATTGGAATTATCTCAATACCATCAACTTTTAATACATCATAATATCTTCTTGCATCCTCAGCACTTACAGCCGAGATGACTAAAGTGATTTGGTCATTTTTCGCTTCATAAGGTGTTCCAGGAAATACATCACCAAACATTAACACAGACCCTGCAAGGTTCATTGTGCCATGCATAACAAGATTTTCAGCTGATTTCGGCATTGGGAAATCAGGATTTGGCGGTGTTTGCCCATAAGTTGTACAAAGAGCATCTGTTGCATTAAACAACTCTTTGTAAAAATCAAATGCTTGCTTGCAGTTTCCATTAAACAATAAATATGCTGATAATTTCATTGTATAACCTCCAATAGTCTAATAACTGTTCAATTTTAAACTTTTATTTCATGCTGAACAAGTTTTTAACTAGATTGATGCATAAAAAAAACAAAATCTCCGCATGTTAATTTTAGGTAAGAAAACCAATCTAACCTAAAATCAAAATACATAGAACAGGAGTGAAAAAAATGTCCTTAAGCAACAAGCTTGTCGTTCCAGGCGTAGAAAATCTTCTACATCAATATAAAGAAGAAATCGCTGCAGAATTCGGTATTAAACTTGGCGCACACACATCTTCATTTGACAATGGATCTGTTGGTGGAGAAGTGACAAAACGCCTAGTGCAACATGCACAGCAACAAATGGCAACAAAATTTTCAAGACAGCAGGGTCTTTAAGACTCTGCTTTTTTTTCAACTAATCCTGATTACCGATTAAAATAGTGAATGATTTGTCCGGAATTTTCATCTCGCGCGGCAAAAAATGCGCGAATATCTAGATATTTAAGCACTTTTTTAATAAAGCGAGATGGAAAATTACCACAAAGCATTCGCTATCTTAATCGGTAATCAGGATAACTGCTTCATCATTCATTTACTGGATGATGAAGATTTTTTTGTGAACACACTTTTTCTACTGCATGTTATAATATTTTTTAATATAGAAACTAAGAGGTATAACATGTTTGAAAAGCAAATCCAAAAAACAATTCAAATACTTAGAAATGCCGAGATTCCATTAGAAGAAGGACTTACGAATGTAGAAATGGAAAAAGCACAAACATTCTATCAAATCCGCTTTCCTTCTGATTTAGCAGAGCTGCTATCCACTGTTTGTCCAGCTTCAAAAAAATTCGTTGACTGGCGAGATTTTTCAAAGCAGAACATCGAGCGCATGAAAACTGCGTTAAACTGGCCAATCGAAGGTACACTATTTGATGTTGAGCACAATGATTTCTGGATGAAATCTTGGGGTGAAAAACCAGAAAGTATGAAAGACATGCTGAAATTAGCACGTAAAAACCTTAAAAAGATGCCAAAATTAATTCCGCTCTATGGACATCGTTACCTACCTAGCGACCCCTTAGAAGCAGGAAATCCTGTCTTGTCTGTATATCAAACAGACATTATTTATTATGGTCATGACTTGTGGAATTATTTTCAACATGAGTTTGGAAAGCAGAAAATTCAATATGACCGTATTACAAGAAAGATACCATTTTGGTCCGAGATTCTTGATCAAACAGATTAACAGGTTGATTGGTTAAATGCGATTATAGAAAGTTTCGTATCCGCAAGATCGTTAGCAGTGACATTGCCACTCATGGGCTTCAGCTTTGTTGATATCCCAAATGAGCGAAGTAGGATTATTGAAATAGGATCGGGCACTTGCTCGGACTTTTTTCACGAGCAAACCAAATGTTAATCCGTAAATAGAGCGAGATTCTCGCTCCGTTTTCATGGGGTTTTTCCGAATATTTAATTCTGATTCTTATTTGTTTGGAAATGTTGATATAGTTTCTGGAATGGAATTGGTAATGCGTATTGCAGAAGTTCTTTCTCACTCACCCAAACTTGATTCGGAACGATGGTTTGTCCTTGATGATGACAACATGCAGTAAACCCGACAATTCTCCAGGTTATGTGGGTAAATACATGCTTAAACTTTGCAATCTGGTCAACATTGAACAAATTGAAATTTATTTGATCTGCGACCACAGTTTCAACAGTTTCGCTACTTTGCATTAATTCAAGCTCAACTTCAATCGAAGGAAACTCCCAAAGTCCTGCTAATAAACCTTTAGCGGGTCGTTTCTGGATGAGTAATTCTCCAAATTCATTTTGAATGACTACAGAAATGATATATACCTGTTTCCCTTGCTTCTTCTTCGTTTTGATCGGCAACTTTGATTCCGTGCCATTTTGAAATGCTTGGCAATGTGTTTGCACTGGGCAAAGCAAGCACCGTGGCTTTGCTGGCGTACAAATCAGTGCGCCCAATTCCATCAACCCTTGATTAAATGAAGAAGGATCAGCTGTCGAGATTGTTTCCATCACCTTTACTTCGAATAGATTTTTCGAAGTAGGAGCTGCAATATCAGCATCGATTTCAAATAATCTTGCATATACCCGCATTACATTTCCATCAACCGCTGGTGCAGGCACATTATAGGCGATACTTGTGACAGCACCAGCCGTGTAAGCACCTACTCCCTTCAATTTCCTCATTTCAGCAACGGTATTTGGCACATTACATTGATAATTCTCAACCACATCTTGGACAGCACTATGAAGATTTCGCACCCGCGAATAGTAACCCAATCCTTCCCAAGATTTCAGATACAATTCTTCATCTGCATCGGCGAAAGCTTCAAGTGTTGGAAATTGCTCAATGAACCGGTTGAAATATGGGATAACTGTATCCACTCGTGTTTGCTGTAGCATAATTTCTGACACCCAAATATAATACGGATTCTTACTCCTTCGCCAAGGCAAATCACGTTTCGACTTCTCATACCATACAAGGAGATCATTTTGGAATTGAACAATATTCAAATAAATCGCCACCTTTCACTGCTAACCCATTTTCGCTAGCAAATTTGTATGGTAAAATTTTTGTAAAATTATTATTTATGCGAGGCATAAGCATGTCAAAAACACAACGTTCAGAAAAGCTACAAACAAACCGATTACCGCAAAAGATTTTAACAATTGTCCTCATTGCGATGCAATTATTTTTAATGCTATTAACTTTTACATTTTATCAAAAAAACGCTGCCGTTTTCTATGGCGTATTTCAATTGTTAAGCATTCTCATCGTGTTGCGCATTATTTACAAAAACCATAAACCAATGTTTCGGATTTCTTGGATCCTCTTTATCGTCATTTTCCCGTTTGCTGGTTGTCTTTGCTATATCTTTTTCTCTGAAAATAAGCTCCCGAAGAAAATGGTAGCAGACATCAAACGAGTACAAGAGAACTCGAATGATTTATTTCCAGAAGCGAGACTCCCAAAGGAAATCCAGCAGATTCCGAGTGTTGCATCACAAGTTAGTTTGTTAGAAAAGCTATCAGCTTTCCCGCTTCACGCGAATACGACAACACAGTACCTGCCACTTGGCGAGGCCATGCTTGACTGCCTATTAATTGATTTACAAAAAGCACAGAAGTTCATCTTTATCGAATCATATATTCTTGCCTCCGGGAAAATGTGGGATGCGATTTATAGTATCCTTTTGCAGAAAGCAAACGCAGGTGTTGAAATTAGGATTCTATTCGATGAGGCTGGTAGTAGAAAACGAATTCCTGAAGAGCTACGTAATCCAGCGCATGAAAATATTAGGGCAAGCGGCTTTAACCCTTTACTGAGCTCTATTTACAGTTTTATCAACTGTCGTGACCATCGAAAAATGATCATTATCGATGGGAATATTTCAATTAATGGTGGCATTAATATTGGTGATGAATATATCAATCTTACAAGCCCCTTTGGCCATTGGAAAGATACAGCAGTGCGCTTGGAGGGAAGCGCTGTTTGGAATCTCACTGTGTTATTTCTACGGATGTGGGATTTAGTCAATGATGAGAAGCCAGAGTATGAAAACTACAAACCAACAATATCGGCTAGTGAAAGCAAGGGTTATGTTCTACCATTTGGTGATGGTGTTGATACACCCGCTTCACCTGCTGAGAACAGCTATTTGAAAACAATCGCTGGTGCTACCAAGTCAGTTTATATTACGACTCCATATCTGGTGCTCGATGATCAGATGATTGTCACAATGATCCTTGCTGTCAAAAGCGGTGTTGATGTGAGAATCATTTTGCCCAATCATCAAGATGGTAAATTTGTACGCGCAGTCAATCGTTCTTATTATGAGCAATTGATTTGTGAAGGCATCAAGGTTTATGAATACACACCGGGATTTATTCATTCCAAAACGATCGTTGCAGATGACCAAATAGCGATTGTTGGCTCAATTAACTTTGATTTCCGAAGTTTGTATTGGAATTATGAATGTGGAACATGGATGTACCAAACTGAGGCAGTTACACAAATGACAGAGGATTTTCACAAGCTACTAGCAGTCAGTCAGGAAGTTCCGCTTGAGACTGTACAGAATCAGAGGTTAATTAGCAGACTAATCCAAGCGGTTTTGAAGATCCTTGCTCCATTAATTTAAACTACAAAAGTATCGCAATTCATGAACAACAATTAATTCAGTCAGATAGAAGTTCTGACAGGTTGTATTTCACAATTCCGATACTTTTCTCATTTAGATGAAACTGAGCAGTTTTCGATAAAATTATATTTAAATCAGCCATGATTTTCATCTCGACTTTTGGTAAGTCTATAGTGAAAATCCACCCAAAAACATTAGCCTACAACGCATGTTCTTCACAATAAAGTAAAATCACCTCAAGAAATTCATCCCCATACTTTGTCAACTTCGCATGTCCAACCCCAGAAACATCTAGAAATTCCAACTGTGTTTTGGGTAAACGAGCGCACATGTCATGTAGGGTCGCATCGGAGAAAACAACAAATGCTGGCACTTCTTGTTCTTGGGCCAATTTGCTGCGAAGTTGCTTGAGTTTTGCAAATAACTCCTGATGTGGATGAGCTCCACTACGGTCACTCTTGCTCTTCTTGGTGCTTGCTTTTCCATTTTTCGCCTTTAATACTCGCTCTTCCTCACGAACTATTTTCATAATCAAGGTGGTTTCTCCACGCAAAACATCGATCGCCGAAGGCGTTAAGGCAAGTACTGGATACTCATCTTCTGTTGTACGAATGTAGCCATGAAGTTGTAAATGATTGATGATATCACGAACCCGACTTTCACTGTCCGTTGCCAAGATGCCATAAGTCGCTTGCTTATCAAGTCGAAGCTGCACGATTCGTTGCGTATTTTTTCCTCGAAGAGTGTCTACAATCATTTTCACACCAAAGCGCTCATTCAGTCGTTTCACGCAAGAAAGGATTTTTTGTGCTTCAACTGTGACATCCACTGTCTCAAAATTTTCGTTACAATTGCCACAGTTACCACAGTAATTATCTGCTTTTTCCCCGAAATAACGGAGAATATAGGCACGTAAACAATCCATAGTGTGACAGTAAAAGGTCATTTGCTTAAGCAGTTCGCGATCCTTTTGCTTAATGGCTAACATGGTTTCTTTATCTAGTTCTTCGTTTTCCTCAGCATGGTCAATAAGGAATTGGTTCGTGATCACATCTTGCCCACTATAAAGCAAGAAACATTCAGCCGGCTGACCATCACGTCCTGCCCTTCCTGCCTCCTGATAATAGTTTTCGATATTTTTCGGCATATTGAAATGAACGACAAAAGAAACATTACTCTTATCAATCCCCATCCCAAATGCATTTGTTGCAACCATGATGCGCACCCGATCATAGAGAAAATCTTCCTGATTTAGCTTGCGTTCTGCATCTGCCAGACCTGCGTGATAACGAGCAACCTCAATGCCTTGTTGCTGAATAAAAGCATGCACTTCTTCCACATTTTTGCGGGTGGAACAATAAATAATTCCACTTTCATCTGCATGTAATTGCAGAATTTCTTGTAATGCTAGCATTTTGTTTTTCGGTTTTCTTACTGTAAAAGTAAGATTGGGTCGATCAAACCCAGTCGTCAACACATAAGCATCCTGTAACTGTAACTGTTTATAAATATCATCACGTACCTGGGCTGTTGCAGTTGCGGTAAAAGCGGAAACAATCGGTCTATTCGCTAGCGTGGTGATAAATTCAATAATTTTCAGATAGTTCGGACGAAAATTTTGCCCCCATTGAGACAAACAATGCGCTTCATCCACTGTAACCATGGCAATTTTAATTGTCTGAACTACCTCAGCGAAGTCATCTGCCAACAGTCGTTCTGGTGCAATATAGACCAACTTGTACTTGCCAGCTTGAATGTTCTGTAGGACCTTGCGTTGCTGCCCGATTGTCAATGAACTATTTAAGTAGGCAGCTGGCACACCCGCTTGGACTAGCGCTTGAACTTGGTCCGTCATCAAGGAAATGAGCGGAGAGATTACAAGCGTGATGCCTTCCATCATGAGCGCTGGCACTTGAAAACAAATTGACTTACCAGCACCCGTTGGCATAATGCCCAAAACATCATGTCCTGAAATGATTTGTTCAACAATCTCTGTTTGCCCTTTGCGAAATGAATCATAGCCAAAATATTGTTTTAATACGGACAATGCACCTTCCATGCTCCACCACCTATCTATCGACTTTCATGAAGGTTCATCCTAATTGAGTGAAACCTATGCGAACGATTTTAAAAACAGAATCGTCTATACAAAAAAATTATTGCGGCAAAATCACAATAATCAAACACTTATCCTGATTGTCGATAGAAATGCAATTTATAACTCCCGATAAAATTTTCAAAGACGAGGAATAATTTACGACAGATAGTTGGACTATCCTATGAAATTATGACGAAGTATTTGGGATCTTAGCGAGTTTTAAATTGTATTTCTATCGACAATTAGGATTATGACATCAATAGGCAAAAGAAAAGCCAAGACAAAACCGTAAATGATCAAATCAACAAATAACAAATCAATACGGAGGATATCAATGGCTCATACAAAACTCATAATTATAGAAATCTAACATTTTGAAATCATAAAAAAAGCAACGCTAACGAACCCCTTGTTCCTGTCAGTGGAAGCTTATTTTTCAATCTAAATCATATCAAAAAGACAAATGTAAGTCTATTCTTTTTGGGATTTATGATGCAAAATAATATATCAGCAAGTATTATACAAATAGTGCGGACTTTTGAAGACGAAGAAATAATGGACATGGAAGAGCAGCAACATCTCAAAGAAACATTTCAAGGGATTTCTGAGCAATTGGCAGAAATTCCACCTCCCCTATCGTTCAGTGCATCAGTGATTTTCGTCCATTGGGTTGTATAGTTCTATTTCAGGATTTTTTTCTTGAAACCAGCGTAAAGCAAAATCATTTTCAAATAGGAAAACAAATTTGTCATATCGATCCTTCGCTAGCATACTGCGATTGCTTGAGAGCTTTTCATCCACTGTATCGCTTGTTACCCAACGAGCAATTTTATTTCCCAGGAAATCTAGCATCACTTCAGTGTTGTATTCATTCTTCATCCGATGTTCAAACACTTCAAACTGAAGCTGCCCAACTGCTCCTAAGACAAAGGTTTCAAAGCCAACTGTTTGAAAGAGTTGGATTGCACCTTCCTGAACTAATTGATGAATCCCTTTATGAAAGTGCTTCTGCTTCAATACGTTTTTCGCACTTACCCGAACAAATAACTCAGGCGTGAATTGTGGCAGGCGTTCAAATTCAAAGAGGTTTTTACCGGAAGTAAGGGTATCACCAATTTGATATGTTCCCGAATCGTATAAGCCGATAATATCTCCAGCCACTGCTTCGTTCACAGTTTCACGTTCTTCCGCTAGAAATTGTGTCGACTGCGCCACTTTAAACTGCTTGCCAGTGCGTGCAAGCTTCAAACTCATACCCCGCTCAAACTTGCCAGAACAGATTCTTACAAAGGCAATTCGATCACGGTGAAGAGGATTCATATTAGCCTGGATTTTGAAGATAAAGCCTGTAAAATCAACTGTTGTTGGATCAATCTTTCCAACAGTTGATTCTCGCGCTTGTGGTTCTGGAGCAAACTTCAAATAAGTCTCCAAAAAAGTTTCCACACCGAAATTGGTAAGCGCACTCCCGAAAAATACAGGTGTTAGCTCGCCTTTGGCGATACGTTCTTCTGAGAATTCATTTCCTGCCTCACTAAGCAGTTCAATTTCTTCCATCGTTTGCAAATAATACGAAGAGTTTGTAATCTCATTAGCATCTGCCAACTGTCCCTCTTCATTCAGTGCCAAGTATGGATTATCGCTTTTCCCTTTAAACACTTCAATACGATTGTGAAAGCGATCATAGATACCGAGGAAGTCCTTGCCCATCCCAATTGGCCAGTTCATTGGATAGGATTCAATACCAAGCACCTCTTCCAGCTCTGCCAAAAGCTCGAGCGGCATCTTACCTTGGCGATCCATCTTATTGATAAAAGTGAAAATAGGAATACCACGCAAACGGCAAACCTTGAATAACTTAATCGTCTGATCCTCAATTCCCTTGGCAGCATCAACAATCATCACTGCACTATCGACAGCAGTAAGTGTGCGGTAAGTGTCCTCCGAGAAATCTTGGTGACCAGGTGTATCAAGAATATTTACCCGAAAACCATCGTAATCAAACTGCATGACCGAAGAAGTCACGGAGATACCACGCTGCTTCTCAATTTCCATCCAATCACTTGTAGCATATTTACCTGTTTTTCGTGCTTTCACTGTTCCTGCATCTCGGATTGCACCACCAAATAGAAGCAGTTTCTCAGTAAGCGTTGTTTTCCCTGCATCTGGGTGAGATATAATTGCAAATGTACGTCTTGCCTGTATTTCATCTTGTAGTGAAGGCATTTTTTTCTCCTATTTATCAGTATTAACCGAGTAATTTTCTCATAACCATGAGCTATCGTCAACGAATTGCTTGTTAAGTTTAACTCAAGTGAGTGATTCGGAAGTTGAACATAGTATTAGGCTTCGTATGTTTAACATAGCTTACTTCGAAAATCAGCATTGTTTGCTTTGAAATCGGCATTCGAAAATCAGCATTGTTTGGCTTTGAAAATCAGCGTAGAATCCGCCTTGCACATTGTGCTGTTTGTGAATCTGATCATCAAAAAAGTTCACTGAATTTAATTCACATGAACTATTTTCTAGTATTCAACAATAAGAATAGCTTCTCTTGAAATCTACCTAACACGTTTTCCTAAAATCACAAGATCTCGTTCAACCCCATCCAACTCTGCAATATTCGGGAGCACTGCCCACTCCTCAAAACCGAATTTTTTAAATAGATTGAGACTTGGCTCATTATGTCCAAAAATGTATCCCAATAGTGTTCGGATATTGAGCGATTGACAGCGATCGACCACTTCTTGTAACATTTTGCTACCTAATCCTTTTCCACGCAATCCTGATTTAATATAAATACTTACCTCTGCGGTTTGATCATAAGCAGCTCGTGTTTTAAAAGGCTCGAAGCTGATCCACCCACAAATAATCCCCTCGTCTTCAGCAACCCAAATGGGTCTGAAGTCCGCTGAATGCTCTTCAAACCAGGTAACACGACTTTCTACGGAAACTGGCTCGGTATCAGCAGTAACCATTCTACTTGAAATAGTTGAATTGTAAATATCCACAATTGATGGTAAGTCGGCAATATTAGCATCTCGAAATGTAACCATTTGAATCACTCCATTCGAATTTATAATTATCTGAAAATTATTCTTATCAAAATAATAGCAGGTCTTTACGTAATTCGAAAGACCTGCTTGAAATTTTTTTTAAACTTACTTCACTAATTCGACTTTACTATCTCTCGTGAAATAGTGGAAAAGGATAAGTGAAATGAAAATCGAGACCAAGGAAGCCTCATAAATCTTTTGATAACCAAAATAGTGACTTATTTGCCCAAACAATACTGCTCCTAAACCTACTCCAAGATCAAATGCTGCGAAGAAGGTAGCAGTGGCAAGTCCCCTTCTATTAGGTGACACAAGGGAAATCGCCCAAGCTTGCAACCCAGGCTGAACAGATCCAAAACCCAGTCCATAGAGTGCGGCAGCGAGCAATAGTACGAACTCATTTGGAAGCCATGCTAGCAACAACATTGCTGCCATTATCAGAATCGCACCTGGAACAAATATGTACTTAATGCCCTTCCGATCATAAATCTTCCCTGCAAAAAATCGTGTAGCTAACAATGAAATTGCATATACAGTAAAAAATAATTTGATACCTGCAATACCTTTTTCATCTGTGTATAATGGCAAAAAAGATGCCATGCCTCCAAATGTGAATGTTATAAAAATCATTAGTAAGGAAGGTTTCCAAGCCGCTTTCTCAAAAAACACTCTCTTTTGTGACTGCAGTGTTTGCGCAGCTATTGGGTCGATTTTTTTGTACTTAATCTGTAGCGTTAGAACTAGAGCGATAACACCTGAAAGTGCGCAAAACAGAAAAATAAGGTGAACAGGGATTACCTCAGCTAATGTTAATGCGATCATTGGTGCAATTGCCAGGGCGAAATTAGCACCCAATGCATATAAGCTCATTCCCTCGCCACGCCGTGATGCAGGTATGAGGTCGCTCGCAACTGTTCCTGCTGCTGTTCCCGAACAGGCAAATCCAATTCCTTGAAGTACTCGAAAAAGGAACAGCAAAACGATTGATTCAATGATGGCATAAGATCCAATTGTCAAGACAAAAAGGCATAGCCCGAAAACAAATACGATTTTTCTACCCTTTGTCTCTAATATTTTTCCTACAAATGCACGAGCAACTAAAGCTGAAAGTGCGAAAATACCAACTACCATACCAACCAGTTGGTCGCTGCCACCCAATTCCTTCACAAAGATCGGAATTGTCGGTAATGTCATTTGAAATCCAAAAAAGATAAAAAAATTAGCAGTGCATAGAAGTAAAAAATCCCTTGTCACAATTCTTTCCTTTTGCAATGTTTGTGTTAATTCCATTTAAAAACACCTGAATTCATCAAAATAAATATAGTGAACATTCTACTACTTATATCACTACTTGACTAGAATTTACTTTCACTTGGCTAAGAAAAAAACCTCTCCAGTCATCAGCAAAATCCCCTGAGAAACAGGATTCGTCTCTATTGATTATTATAGCAAACAATCATCATTGCCATTGCAAACAGATCGTACTTTGCATCTGCTTTCCGATCACCGAGTTTATGGAAACAACGCTATACCACTACCGTTTGAAGGCAATTGTATAGCGTATGATGAAACTATAACCAATTCCCCTACACAAATCTTGGCAAATACGCTTTGTGTGCTTCGACCATTTCATCCACAAGTACTCTTGCTAATGCGTCTGAAGCCACCAATGGATTTATTGTTAAGGCTAGTATCGCTTTATCACGACTGCCCTCGACTGCTGCCGCCACTGCTAGTTGTTCAAATGATTTAATTGTCTGAACTAATCCGCGCACCGGAATTGGTAGCTCGCCCACTGCTAGTGGTATAGGTCCATCTTTGGTGATGACGCAGCTAACCTCTACTGCAGAATCATAGGGTAACCCAGTAATGGCACCATGGTTAACCACATTTACTGGTTGGATATCACGTCTATCATTATAAATGGAATCGATTAATCTGCAGGCAGCATCAGAGTAATATGCGCCACCCCTTTTTTCCAATTCAGGTGGCTTCACATCTAATGCTTCATCCTTATATTTCTCAAAAAGTGAAGCTTCTAGCCTTTGTACAACTTCAGCACGCGTTTCATTTGAAGCAAACTCTTCTAATTCCTTCGCAAGCATTTCAGCAGTTTTATAATAATAATGATGATATGGGCAGATGAGAACCCCTAGTGAACGAATGAATTCTGGCGCCCACTCGTGTCCTTGAATATTTTTCACGAAGCTCGAGTTATTTGGATCAGCAAGGAGCGCCATGACGCGTTCTTTGACACTAACACCGTCAAGGTAAATATCCAAACCAAAAACCATATGATTCAATCCAGCAAAATCAATGCGGATACGGCTATGATCGACCTCTAACAGTTTAGCAATCCCCATTTCCATCCCGATTGGTACATTGCAAAGCCCCACGAATTTCCGAACATTTGCATGCTTTAATACTGCCTCGGTAACCATTCCTGCAGGATTTGCGAAATTAATCACCCATGCTTTTGGACAAAGCTCTTCAACATCTTTACAGATATCCAATATAACTGGAATCGTACGAAGTGCTTTGAACAATCCACCTGCACCATTGGTTTCTTGACCAAGTACACCATGACTCAATGGAATTCGCTCATCCAGTGCCCTAGCCGCAAGCAAACCAACACGAAGCTGTGTAGTGACAAAATCAGCTTCTGGAAGTGCTTCGCGACGATCAAATGATAAATGTATTTCCATTGGGATACCAGCTTTTTTCACCATTCGCTTCGCCAGAGCACCGACAATCTCTAATTTTTCCCGGCCTTGCTCGATATCAACCAACCACAATTCCCGCACTGGTAATGTATCATAACGCTTAATCAGACCTTCAACTAGCTCTGGCGTATAACTAGAGCCGCCACCAATTGTGACTATCTTAATACCTTTTGACAAACGATCTCACCTATTTCTTTTATAAAAATTATTGTTATCGTCGAACGTTACTTCAGAATCAAATCATTTTGCATCTACCTGTTGTTTTTCATATAATTCAACGAATTCACAGGCAAGATCCTTTACAGTGATTGCGTTCATTAGATGGTCTTGTGCATGGACCATTAACAGGGAGACTTCGATTGGCTCACTAGTTATATCTTGTTGGATCAATGCAGATTGGAGTTGGTGTGCTTGATTTAAAGCATCCCTCGCCTCCTGAATTTTGGCATGTGCTTCAGCAAACTTACCTGCTTTTGCAGCAAAGATTGCTTCCATAGCTGAGCTTCTGCCGTTGCCACCATGCAAGATTAGTGTAAATATTTCAGTTTCATGTTTGATCATGGAAGCTCCCTCCAAGTGATCAGTTGGAATCCATAATCAAGAATTGCTTGTCGCGCCTCTGATGTTGTCAGAATTGCCAGCTCATTCGCCCTTGGCACAGCGTATGAGCTCCCATTCAAGAGTGGCTGATCAACCAATGCAGGATGCGTCATAATCTCCGCTGAATCATAGAGTTGAACTTGATCAAAGATTTCTAACAAGATCTCCTGTGACAAATGTTCTCCATAGAAATCACAATTGAGGGTATCGGTTGTTGGCGAAATTTGAATATCTGTTGTTCTGGCTTTTCTAAGTGGCACATTCATTTCCAATGCTAGTTTTTCTACAACTGGAAAAACCGCTTCCAGCATATGCACATGATGATGGCTATCAAAATGTGTTGGAATCAAACCAAGAGATAGGAACTGCGCTAATTGTGCCCGGAATTCTCTTTCCACTTCAAAGGGATTTGGTGCACCAGCTTCAAGCTCACTTCTTGACAGAAAACTTCCATCTGCTTTTGTAAGTGAGGGTACATCCTTACTCAATGGTGTCCCACATGTCAAAACAAAATGGATACCGACTCCAAGCTTTGGATGTTGCTTCGCCAAAGCTGCTGCTTGAATAATTGCTGGCATATTTGGCATTAGTGAGGTAGATGTGATTATTCCATGTTGGTGTGCCTCAACAATTCCAAGGTTGACACCTACTGAATAGCCAAAGTCATCTGCATTAATAATTAATTTAGTCATTACTGCTCCCTTACCCTGATAGAATTAAGTTCTTTTTGTTATATTTTAAACGAAGCAAATACTTACCCACTAGGGTAGAGGGTAAGCACTCGCTAAGTGGGATTTACTTCTTTGCTGCCTCAAATGCTTTCTTATCAGCTCGCTCTTGCATGACTACAAACGGTAAGTAAATGAATACTGCGATTGCTAAGTTAAAGGCTGCAAGTAGTGCTCCCGAGAGGTGTCCGCCAGTTGCTAGCCAGCCACCTAGAATCGGAGGGGTTACCCAAGGTATATTGGTGACGATAGGATGAACTAACCCGACTGAGACAGCGAAGTAAGATGTGATTACAAGCACAATTGGTGTTAGCATGAATGGAATCAACCAAATTGGGTTCAAAACGATTGGCATACCGAAGGTTACTGGCTCGTTGATATTGAATAAGCCAGGTGGTAAACCGAGAGCAACCATTTGGCGCCGCTTCTTCGAAGCAAAGAATAATGCAATCAGTAATCCAAGCGTAGTACCAGAACCACCCATGTATACGAATGCATCTAAGAATGAACCGGCTAATACATGGTACTCTTTAAGCGCTGTATTAACACCATTGAACTTATCAATGTTCTCAGTTCCAAGCTTGGTCATGAGCGGTGTTACAATACCACCCAAAATATTGTTACCATGCAAGCCAAATGCCCAGAAGAGGTGAATTAAGAATACGATCAAAACAGCAAATCCAACCGAATCAGCTGCGTCTGAAAGTGGCGATACAAGGATTTTGTTAATCCAAAGGTTGAAATCAAGTTCAGTCAAGTGTTTGATGATTACTCCAAACAATGCGAAGATGAACACTGTAATCATACCAGGGAAAAGCTTTGCGAAAGCACGAGATACTGCTGACGGTACACCTTCAGGAAGCTTGATAGTTAGGAACTTCACACGAGTCAAACGAACAAATACCTCTGTTGCAAGGATCGAAATGATCAATCCAGCAAACAATGCTGTCCCATTGAAGAAGCCCCAACCAAAGTTGCCCCATGCAGAGACAGTTTTGTCTCCAACCACAACATCTACTGCTTGTGGAATCAATGTGAAATATGCTGCTGCTGCAACAAACATCGCTTCAAAGCCATCGTCACCATAAGATTTTGCTAATTTATAAGCCACTCCAAATACTGCGAAAATGGTCATTGCAGCGAGCGTACCCCACCAAATCTGCCCAGTAGGTTCTTTCCAGAACTCGCCAAAGATGCCCTTCATCATTGGTTCCCACCATGAAATTACCTGAGTTACAGTACCATCTGGTTGTGTAGTTGACGCACCAATATTATTTATGAGTACTGCAAACGAGCCAACCATTGTAATTGCAATCATGCCGATAAGTGCATCTCTAATTGCTAATAAGTGGCGCTGATTCCCTACCTTCACTGCAGTAGGCATGATGTATTTTTCTATCCAAGCCATCATAGCTTTTTTCCTCCTCAACGGGACTGTTAATTGAAATTCGAAAAATTATTGGCATTAAATTTGCATCAACAAAATATATTATTGATTTAACAAAGCTATTGCTTGTTGCAGTACTGCTTCACCATTACAAAGGCCGTAATGGCGCATATCAATCACATCAACAGGTATCCCTTTTTCAGCACATACTTTTTTCATTTCGGGTAATAAGAAGCGAACCTGAGGTCCTAGTAGTAAGACATCTGCTTCGTCAATGTTGGCGCGGACGGCATCGCCAGAAACTGCCCAGATTCGAGCATCAATCCCGCTTGCCACTGCAACTTTTTCCATTTTTGAAACAAGTAAACTTGTCGACATGCCCGCAGAACAACACAAAAGAATATTCATTCTTGTCCTCCTTTCGTTGAGTGAGTGGATCTATTGTTGATGTGCTACTATTCTATTTACTGAGAAATGTGAATATGACACATCAGTTGGTCTATTTCTTGCTATTTATTTTGATTCCATAAAGTAGAGAAATTTTTTTCATATCGTAACGGAAAAACGAGCGCAAACGAACAGTTGCTTTTGGAAATGCCTAGAAACAACCCTGTAACTATCGAAACACATTTGTTGCCCATTCCACTTGATAAGCAAAACCATTCCTTTTTTAAAAGCGAGAATTCAAGCAAATCGGTCCTATTTAGTTCTATATACATAAAATTAAGAGCGTTTTTATGTTAAAATAAATGAGGTAACGGCGAAAGCGAAGGGAGAGTATAAAAAATGGAACATGGGAAAAAATCAAAAAAACGTCTGATTCGACGTCTTGTAATGATCACATTTGGCGCTATTTTGACTGGAATAGGCTTAGAGCTCTTTCTTGTACAAAATAATATAATTGATGGTGGAATCGTTGGAATTTCCATCATTGTTTCTTACCTGTTAGACACCAAACTTGGAATTGTTCTATTTCTATTAAATCTTCCATTCCTCTATATCGGACACAAACAAATTGGGAAGACGTTTGCACTTTCAACGCTATATGCAGTTGTGGTCCTTTCTATTACCATAACACTTACTGGGCATACTCCAGTACTAACCAATGACCTATTGCTTGCATCTGTTTTTGGTGGCATTGTGGTTGGGACTGGTGTTGGCATCGTGATACGATATGGAGGATCAATGGATGGCACTGAAATTCTGGCAATCCTTTTTAATAGGAAGTTGCCATTCTCAGTTGGCGAGATAATCATGTTTTTTAATTTATTTATTCTGGGTAGTGCGGGATTTGTATTTGGGTGGGATCGTGCAATGTACTCCTTGATTGCCTACTATATCGCCTTCAAAACGATCGACATTGTTATGCAAGGTCTTGATGAATCCAAATCTGTTTGGATCATAAGTGACAAGCATCACGAGATTGGTGAAGTCATTCTCAAAAGATTAGGAAGAGGCGTCACTTATTTCAATGGAGAAGGCGCATATACAAAGGATAAGAAGAAAGTTGTTTTCTGTGTGATTACAAGGCTCGAAGAAGCTAAGCTAAAGTCTATTGTTGAAGATATTGATCAAACTGCTTTCTTAGCAATATCAAATGTGAGTGAAGTTCAAGGCGGTCGATTTAAAAAGCAGAGCATTCATTAAATTTTTCCATGATTATGATGAGGCAACAATGAATTGATTTCGAAGCGATTGTTGCGATTGAACGGATAAGATTGTTTGAATGAGATTGAATGGTTTCAGCGGATAGTTGGTTGCAAACCTAGATTTCGATGGATCTACGAAGGTGAGAAAAAGATGAACAATGTAGCATGGGCATTAGTATTAACTGCCATTGCTGGACTATCCACTGGCATTGGCAGTGCAATTGCACTTTTCGCAAAAAAGAACAACCCCAAATTTCTGAACTGCGCCCAAAAAGTTAGACAAAAAATAGTTAAGCAGCCACGGAGGAATGGTTCCTGTATTGAACAGGAGTCATTCCTTTTAATTTTGCTTTGATGCGTTTGTTGTTGTAGTAATAAATATATTTTTCTAATTCCACTCTGAATTGAACCAT
>JAVBKB010000227.1:0-22187 GCA_031554275.1 Caryophanales bacterium
CAAAGCGAGATGGAAAATTACCACAAAGCATTCGCTATCTTAATCGGTAATCAGGATTAGCTACATAAAAATTACCTACCGTCAAAATAGTTCATAATTAAATCCACATGTAGCAGACAAAATCCTACAGCAGTTCCATCATAGAAATTGAAAGAAAGGCAGAAAAACGAGATCCACCAAATTTGGTGATACCTCGTTCTCAAGTTGTTTTTGTTATCAAAGCGGGATTGAAATTAGATCAAATTGGCACTCGATACAATTGATACTAATAAATATCCCGTTTGTTGAAGATCCAAATACCTGCAGTGAAGAATCCGGCTGCATGGACCAAGCATACTGTCAGCGAGTGTACAAAGCTCGCTCCATCAAACGGAATCCAACCTCCTGGAATATAGGCATTTAACATTAAATTAGGCACTAATAAATACTGATAGAAATCATAGTCCATTAATAATTCTGCCATGATAGCACCACCAAAGACGATGAATGCACTAATCAGAATAGCAAGCACACTTTTTCTTGTTACGGTTGCAACAAAGAAGGCTATCGTTGATATGACAGCAATCGCAAATACCTGAGCTAGTACTGTCAACAAAATATTGCTTATCATATTAATCTTAACGATTTCATTATCTGCCATTCTTTCGATGTTATAGATACCCGATCCGTTTCCACCAAAAATCACAAACCCCATTATAGCAGATAGTAGAATACTAAAGGTAAACATAAAGATACTTACAAGAATTGTAGAACAATATTTCGCAATGAAAACCTTCCATCTTTTCACTGGCCTAACGAGGATTTGCCTGATCGTACCACCAGAGTACTCCCCTGCAATAACATCCGCCGAAAATGCGATGACAAACAACATAATAAGTAATGAGATATTCATCGTACCAATATAGACAAATTTGATTGGAGTCGTTGTATTATCTGGTGCATCATTCTCTAGGCAAGCCTTTTCAAAGGCAAGTTGAGTCTTTAATTCTTCTATTCCTAATTTGCCCTCTTCTGCTGATACTGGCTGACCCTGATCGTATTCAGCAATAGATTTTTCCAGCTGGGTAACCGTTGCCTCTTTGTCGGCACGCCAATCCTGTACATCATCTTCACCAGCCACATAGGCAAGACCAGCGGTCGCTACGACAATAAAGATAATGAAGGCAATCGTCTTCTTTTGCAGAAATGATTTATATAACTCATTTATCACTAATTTCGTAAATAATTTCATTCCCCAAGCTCACCGACTCTCTTGATGAAATAATCCTCTAAAGATTTCTTGTAAGGGACTACCGAAACAACAGCGATATCTTCCTTGACTAATAGAGAAACAGCCTTTGAAATCAACTCACGATCTCCATGGATCGTAAACTCTTTTCCTGAACGAATTTCTGGAGTTATTTCGATCTTTTGTAAAACTTCACAAATTCTTTCGCTTTCCAATTCAAAAAGTGTTTCAAAATTGAAAGGTAATACACTTTCCCCATTCGTTTCACTTAACTCTTTTGATTCAATTAAAATACCTTTATCAATAATTGCAAACCGATCACATACTTGCTCCATTTCACTCAAGATATGACTAGAAAGAATTATGCAGACTTGATGATTGCGAGCCAAATCAAGAAATGTTTCCCGCATCTCTTTAACACCATCAGGATCTAGTCCATTCAGTGGTTCATCTAAAATGAGTACTTTTGGATTCCCTATTAGTGAAGCGGCAATCCCCAATCGTTGTCTCATCCCCAATGAATACTTGCTTACTTTATCATTGATTCGATCCGTTAATCCGACGAATTCTATAACTTCTTTAACCTTTTCTCCAGTTACATTTCGCGACATATTCGCTAGAATCTTGAGATTGAGCCGCCCACTTAAATGTTTATAAAGATCTGGCGATTCTATAATTGCGCCCAAATTTGCCATAGCATCTTCATACTGCTTTGATAAATCTAGACCATTAATATGAATCTCACCATTTGACGGTTTAATCAATCCAGTGATCATTCTCATGATTGTTGTCTTACCAGCACCATTTGGACCAAGTAGACCGAAAATTTCACCAGGTTTAATCTCAAAAGACACATTATCTATGATTTTTCTTTTTCCAATGAATTTCGTGATATTTTTCAGTTCAACTGCATTCACTGTCTCCAAAACAAATTACCTCCTATAACCTTGGTTTGTAGCTTTCTGATGCCCCTAATGAATTAATAACCTATAGTCAATCGTACAAATGACCAGAAAATATGGTTAGATTCAACTACAACCATAATTTTTACTTAAATAATAATGGTGGTATGCATCGTATTACAATATAACATTCACTACTGTTCATTGCAAGATACTAATTTAGTATTCCTGATCTTAACGCTAAATATCTGATGCGATAGTCATTCACAAACTGTAGGCAAATGAATGCGTTTTGAGCTATACCTCAAAAAATTAGCAAAAAAAAAGAGCCAAATGACTCTTCTGCAATGTTCTGAAGCTAATTGAAAACAACAATATCTTTTTATAAAAATGCATCTGATAGCAAACTGCTATTGATCGCAAATCTATCTACTTCTCCGGCCTTTTTAATCGCCTTGAGACGGTTGCTCTCAAGTGTTTAATTACAATTTTGTCATCCACTATTTCAATTTTCTTTGCAGGTGCTTCGGTCTTTACTTGTGGTACTTCAATCTTTTCTTGTGGTACTTCAATCTTTTCTTGTGGTACTTCGGTCTTTACTTGTGGTACTTCAATCTTTTCTTGTGGTGCTTCGATCTTTTCTTGTGGTGCTTCGATCTTTTCTTGTGGTGCTTCGATCTTTTCTTGAGACTTTTTGATTTTTTCTTGAGGCGCCTTAATCTTTCGAAGAATTCGGATCAACACAACTAATACAAATATAACAAGACAAATTAATGCAATAGGTACGAGAATCCAACGAATTGCTGCAGTAAGGGGATTACTTTTGAAATCGTTTACAACTGGTGCCGTCCAATTGAAAATGACAACTTCCTTACCAATAAAGTCCGATTCTGTAACCAATCTTTGATCAGTCACATTGTTATTATCACCTTTTGTCACTAACCCTTTACTTGTAACGTCGATGACTCTGTGAGTTATGAAATTTTGATCAAATGCAAAAGTAATAATATCATTCTTTTTTACATCCTCAAATTTAGCTTTTTTTATGACAACAATACTATCAACCAACATTGTTTTTTCCATTGAACCACTTTTCACAATGACAGGTCTATAACCCAACAGAAAAGCCTCTTTTGGATTATCTTTGAACTTAAACAAAGTTATCGCTGCCATTACCAAGAAAATCAATGACAACACAAAGAACAAATTGATTAGGATAGTTGCAATCAATTTGCCCTTGGTTTTTTTCTTTTTTCTGCTACTTCTTGTCCTTAACGTCTCAGCCATATCATTTTCCACCAAACCATCTTTACATAATTCTCTATATCACTACTTTATCCAATATAACATAATTTATTTACTTCTTAACAGTTCTTTTTGAAATCGAAATTAATAAAAAAATCGAAGATGCTAGAATTGCTTGTATCATTATTGTGAAATTTGCGTCACCAGTTTGTGGAACCAATGGTTTTGTTTCAGGTGTCGTCGGTTTTGTTTCAGGTACCGTTGGTTTTGGATCAGTTACTTCCACAAGATCCATGCGAACTTCAAAATCAAAACGCACTTTCATAATTGCACCCTGAAAGCGATTGTCCATACTCTCTTTCACACTCAATGAGAATTGAAATGTTTGCTTGCCATTAGAAGGAACAGTAGCGAAATCCGTGCTACTGTGCTGTGCTGATAAAAGATTGTTTTGATAAAAAAGTTTTCCATCCACATATACCACTACATCAAATTGTCCCATAAATGCAGTTGATTTAGAATCTATTTCTAGTAAATTGACAACGTCTCTCAGCGAGAAAATAACGTCTCTGCCAGTTTCATTCGTGAAAATAATATTGAACAGATACTGATCACCAGGGCTTGCATTCCTATCAACAAAAATCTCTTGGCTTTTGGGATCTAAGTGGAGTTTCCCATCAAAAGTAGCTGTTAGCCGTTTATCTGGGATTTCCATTTTATTTGTTGCAAGTACATGCGAAGCGAGCGATGACATACATATCATACAGGAAAACAAAGCGAAAATCACTTTTGTCATTTTCATATCGTATCCTCTTCGCTGTAGATTTTCTTATAAAAGAGGGATGACGTCAGTTTCCTGCCGCATCCCAATTTTTTACTTGTCATAATTTTTAATTTAATATGCAGTACCATCATTTTTTTGTTCTGTAGTTGGGACTACAGTAGTTACAGCATCATAATCAACTGTTTGTAGATCGGTCCAAGCTACACCAGCAGTGTTACGGTGTTGTTTAGCTTCAGCTAATAGGTCTAACCCAACCTTTGCAGCTTGATATCTGTTATCAGAAGCTGGCAAGAAATACAGGACAAACTCATCTTCTGTTGCAGTTGCAGTAATTGAGTCTTCTACCTCGTTGTTACTAGCTCCATTACCATTCAGAACTGTTTCTTCTCCAGCAGGAGTCATATAGTAATAACGATTATTAGCACTATCTAGTGTCAATGTTAGTGCTTTGGTTAAATCAGTTGGTACAAAATTCCCATCAACATCAGTGCAATCGGATTTCTTGAAAAGCGCCCAACCCATTGTTTGAGGAACATCAGTTGCTAAAAACGCCCCTGTGGAATCTACTGGTGAAATATATACTGTTTGACGAATATCAACTGACTTATTACCAGTATTCTTTACTTGTGCTGGAACCAAACGTCCATCACCAGGGTTATAGTTATCTAATGAATCTGTACTTAGTAAACCAAGCGCAGCTGTATCTACCCAGTCAATATCAACAGTACCCGCAGTTGCTTCTGCGTTCTTGCTTGCAAAGTCTGTAAAATATGCAAATGTTCCTCCAAGTATCAATAGCAAAGCAAGCAGTAAAGCCACTGCAGAAAATACTAATCTTTTGTTTTTCATTTTGTTTCCTCCATAAAGGTTTATTTTTTCGAATTACAGATAAAGGCCTTTTGCAAGTCACTTCAGTCAATCTAGTAAACTAGATTACTTCAATATGACCTTCGATAACTGTAATTCGTTCGTTATCGCTCTTTCATAGTATCATCAATTTATCGCTTAATCAAGATCAATATTTTAGTAGATAATGGGAAAATATGCGAAATACAACTAGTACCATTGTGACAACCAATTCTTCAGATTTCAGTATTTTCAAAGCGTTTTCCTTGCAACCAATAAGACTGAGATTAATGTTCCTTGTTATATTGATGACTAAATCACTCTTTCTACCATTAATTATTCATAACCATCGACACATTAAATTTAATGGGTCAGGCAGGTGGTTCTACGGAATATTGATTACAAGTTTACAAGGCTCTATTCTATAATCCCAAATTGCAACTGCTTATTTATGTCATGAAAACCTTTTGTAATTAATTTATGAATGAAAGAAATGTCTGCATGGTTTCCATTGTTAATGGAAGATTGATATTGTTCATCTTTACTAGTTAGTCTCGACAATACTTTTACATCTCAAATAAAATCATCAAAATATTATAGTTGTAAATCTGGATTTTCTAATAGTCTTTTTTTGAAGAGCCTAAATGGATTACAATTTATAATTCCTTTCTTCAACTGCGGTTAATATCGATGAGTTGCTGGTCTAGCAAGTCATTTAGCGAGTAGAGAATTCACTATTTTAGGATTTGATCGAGGCACATTCTAGGAAGCGGATGGCTGCCGCCTATCAATAATGATATAGAAGACTCTCTTTTTCTCATTAATATTTCCGATTAAAAATAGTGAATGGTTAGCTTGCTGAAATTCTGCTCAACAAGCACAGATTCATATGTTGAAGCATTGTTTTAAATCTATGGTCTGGTATTTCAGCATTGGTGGTTAGCATTCTCTAAACTGATTGGGTTCAAGGTTTTCGGCACTTGTAGTTTAGCATTGTCTAAACCAATGGGGTTCAAGGCTTTTCGATTGTGGGGTTCGATTGTGGTTCGGTTGTGATTTCGGTTGTGATTTCGGTTGTGGTTTCGGGTTTGGGTTTGGGTTCGGTTGCGGGTTCGGTTGCGGTTTCGGTTGCGGTTTCAGTTTTGGGTTCGGTTGCGGTTTCGGTTGCGGTTTCGGTTGCGGTTTCAGTTTTGGGTTCGGTTGCGGGTTCGGGTTCGGGTTCGGGTTCGGGTTGCGGTTGCGGTTGCTTACCTCATGAGTATCGTCAAAAACGGTGTAAAACCATTGTTATGGTTTTACACCGCTTTCGTAGTCTATTTATGCATGCATTGCGGACTGCCCTATCACATGTCCGAGTGCTTCCAACTGAATTATTTGGATTCTCATTTAAATGATGGGCGAAGTATTTTTAAATCTATCTATGCTTTGTTCTCAGTTCCAAATTCACGAATTTTGCCTATAACCGTTTTCTTAATTGCGTCACGCATTGGTGTTAGGAATTTTCGAGGGTCGTATGCTTTCTCATCTTTTGCTAAGAATTCACGGACTGCTTTTGTGCCTTCAATTTGATTTTCTGTATTCACATTGATCTTTGCTGATCCAAGTGAAATTGCTTTTTGGATTTGATGAAGCGGGATTCCACTTCCACCATGTAGCACTAGTGGTAAACCGATGGTTTTACTGATTTCTTCCATTTCAACAAAACCTAATTTCGGTTCTCCTTTGTAAGGGCCATGAACAGAGCCTAGTGCAGGAGCCAGACAGTCAATACCCGTTTGGTCAACCAACTGCTTACACTCTTTTGGATCGGCATAAATGATTCCTCCGACAACATCGTCCTCTTGCCCACCAACAGTACCTAGCTCTGCTTCTACTGACACACCACGTTCATGTGCATACTCGACAACCTGTTTCGTCATCGCAATATTTTCTGCAAGTGGATGATGTGATCCGTCAATCATGACCGAAGTAAATCCGCCATCAATTGCAGCTTTACACTTCTCAAAGCTAGATCCATGATCCAAGTGAATTGCTACCGGCACTGTTATTTTGTATTCTTCCATCAATGCTTTCGTCATTTCTACACAAAGCTTGAAACCACCCATGTACCGAGCAGCACCTTCTGAAACACCCAAAATAACTGGTGATTTTGTCTCTTCAGCTGCTTGTAGAATAGCCTGCGTATACTCTAGGTTGTTAATATTGTATTGCCCCACTGCATACTTCTCGGCTCTTGCCTTAATTAGCATTTCCTTCATCGAAACTAATGGCATCTTAACTTCCTCCTTTGAATTGATTTCTGCTTTTATTCTTAAACAAGAAATCCGTTACTACTTACTACATGTATAGGATATCAATTTTTTTTGGTTTCAATCAATATGTTTGTGCAATTTCTTTCAGATTTTTTGAATCATACAGCAATTTTGCCCTGACCACCAACTGCAAAGCCTCACTTTATTATACAGTTTGATGGATACCACTAGAAGAAAAAACCCATCTATTTAGGTAACAGATGAGTTTTTTGAATATTAATTTAGTTCATTACCCACTTTGATTTGTTTCTCAGATTTTTTGTAAATGCCTACATTTCTAAAGAACCAGAAGCCAACTAGTGCAAGTAGGTGCAGGATAGCAACTTCCATTAGTGCTCTAAGTGCAAAGCTTTTGTCAAAATCCGCAAGCGAGACATCAAGTAAAAACAAGTGCCCGAAGACAATTGTCACAACTAGCATCAAGGCAAAGCTCACTGCAAATTGCCACCAACTACGATAGAAAAGCAGTATGATCACTGAAATAATGCCTGCTGAATATGGGAATACATATACATCTAGAAACTCTGAGTAATAAAGATATTTATCCTCAAGTTGAAACGCTAGAACTAGCAAAGGTGAAAATAATATTGGAAATATAATTTGTAAAATTGTTTTCATGTTCATACACTCCGGAATTTAGTATAAAGTATTTTTTTCTTCTCAAGAAAAATAATACACTAGAAAACGCATTTTGTGCTACTTTTTTTCAAAAAATTATTCTATAATGACAAAAAAACAGCTTTATTAGCTGCTTTTCTAGTTATTGTTATTGTTCTTCTTCCTCATCATCATTGTCTTCTTCGACTTCTTCTAATGAGATTTCCATACGTTCTTCTTCTTCTTTTTCGATCTCGAAATCTTCGTCAATTTCTTCGATCTCATCAAGTTCGTCATCTTCTTCTTCGTCTAAATCTTCTAAGTCATCATCAAGTTCGTCTTCAACTAAATCATCGATATCTTCATCAAGAAACTCATCGTATTCTTCCTCGACTTCTACTTCATCAAATCCTTCTAAGACTTCATCCACAACTTTCTTGCCCTTTTTCTTCTTGACTTTAGGAGTGATGACGATCTCTTCTTCCATTTGATCAACTGCATACCAAGATTTCAATCCCCACTGGTTATCCTGCCCAGTCATGAATCTTCCATCAATATTGATATCCGTGTAACATTGCGCTATCCGAGAATTAATTTGTTCCTTTGTTAACCCTTGCATTGAAGAAATTTGATTCATAATATCTCTAAATGGCATTGTTTTCTTGTGCCTTGACAATATTGTATAAGCCTTCTCAACAAACGACAACTCTTTTAACTCTTCCATTTCTTTTGCACTTAGACTCATTATTGAACTTCCTTTCTCTAAACACCAATACTTATAGTGTATCTTGATTCATATACACGTAACCCTTCTATTTTCTATAAGTTTGCTGAGAAAGTCAATTAATGAAAGCACTTTTTCAAAAAAATTTTTAATATTGAAAATTCATAGTGTCATTTCATGACTAATATGTTGCAAACCAGCCGAACGTTTCTCGGTTCAATTAAGTCTTGATAACTCAGTATCACTGGGTAAATGACTCCGAGTTTATCCTCTTGGGATTTATTTTTCCCCAAACACTGCTTTTGCGAGTAGTTCTGCTACGTCATACGACTTTACAGATGCTTCCTTACTATTGATGCCATCAGTTATCATTGTTAGACAATATGGGCATCCGGATCCGATAATTGTTGGAGTTACATCTAGTGCTTGCTCGACACGCTCGAGATTGACTCTTTTCCCAACGGATTCCTCCATCCACATGAGCCCGCCACCTGCACCACAACACATTGCATTTTCACGATTTCGTTCCATTTCAACTAGTGTAACATTTGGAATTGATTGCAGAATCATTCTTGGCGCCTCGTACACATTATTATATCTACCCAAATAACAAGAATCATGATAAGTGATCTTTTCATCCAAAGGAAATTGAGGACTCAGCAGTCCCGTCTGGAGAAGTTCAGCAAGTAATTCAGTATGATGGATGATTGCCACTTCCAAACCAAAGTCACTGTATTCATTTTTAAAAATATGAAAGGCATGCGGATCAATTGTTATTATTTTCTTCACATCATACTGTTGAAATAATTCTATGTTTTGGGTAGCAAGCTCCTGAAAGAGCAGTTCGTTGCCTAGCCGGCGGGCGGTATCTCCAGAGTTGAGTTCTTCGTTTCCAAGGATCGCAAAGTTGACCCCCGCATGATGTAGTAATCGCATTACTGCTTCAACAACCTTTTGACTGCGGGTATCATAAGAACCCATTGACCCAACCCAAAACAGGTATTCAAATTGTGGGTTCTCACTCACTGTTGGTACAGGTACTGATAGCTGCTCGATCCATTTAGTGCGTTCTTTACGATTAATCCCCCACGGATTATGTTGACGCTCAATATTCTGCATCGCTCGCTGTGCTTGAGCATCCACTTTACCCTCAGTGAGTGTCAAGTATCGGCGCATATCAATGATCTTGTCGACATGCTCGTTGCCTACAGGGCATTGATCTTCACAATTACGACAGGTTGTACAAGCCCATAATTCCTCTTCTGTGATCACATCACCAATTAGTTCTTCGTGAAATGACCCAATCCCAGCAATGGCTAACTGATTGCCAGTAGTCTGTTGAAAAAAAACAGAAGGCACCCAGGGTTGCTTTGAAGTTAAGGCAGCACCTTTGTGTGTGAGGTGATCCCGCATCTTCGTGATGAGCGTCATGGGTGAAAGAACTTTTCCTGTGATACTGGCAGGACAGACTGAGGTGCAACGTCCACATTCTACGCAAGCATATAGATCGACTAGTTGTTTTTGTTCAAAGTCTTCAATTACTCCGACGCCATATGACTCAGCAGTTTCATCTGTTAAGTCGATGGCAGCAAGCTTTGGTTGAGGTTTTTGTAGTAACAGATTGATTGGTGCTGCAATTAGATGTGCGTGTTTGGATTGCGGAATATAAATTAAGAAGCTGAGTAGACTAATGAGATGTATCCACCAAAATAGGTAGAACACACTTATGGAAAGGGTTTCGCCTCCGTTTTGTAAGAGCATTGAGATCAGCGATGCCACTGGTGCAGAAGCATGAATTTCTTGATGATAGGCCAGAAGTGCCCCATTCGCAATTAGTGATGATAGCAGAAGCGCTGCAATGAAAAGCAACACAAGCGCTGCTTTAAAGTTTCGCTTTAATCGTTCAAGTTTCTCAACGTATCTACGGTGAAAAGCAGCGTAAACTGCAAGCAGAATAATCAATGCAACAACTTCTTGAGAGAAAGAGAAAACCGGATAGAAGCTTCCGAGAGGTAGCTTTGATTCGGGATTAAACCCTTTCCAAATAACATCTATTGCTCCAAATTGCACAAGGATAAAACCATAAAACAGTACAAGATGAATCATTCCGCTTTTCCTATCTCTAAGAAGCTTCCGCTGCCCAAACACTTGTTTTAACGTGGAACGGAGTTGGGTTTTAATAGAAATCCCAGTAGATTGTTTTCCTAATTTGATAAATGAGATTCGCGTTTTAATTAGATAGACAAAAGTAAAAACAGCATAAGCAGCGACAATTATTGCTGCAATTGAATTAATAGTTAGTAGTGTATCCACTTAGTTGCCCCCCTACTTGTTTCTATAATTCATATGCACAGACAAAACAAATAGAAGGATGAATATATATGAGCATTGCAGTCATCGTGATCGCCATTATAATCTTTTGGTTTATTTATGATATGAAGATATCTCCTCGAAAGTTGAAACAACGATTCTATCCTAGTCGAAATAGCCAATACACCTTCTTTAATGACGGACATGCATTGTTTGCGGATTTTTTTCAAGAGATTGAAAAAGCTCAGCAAGAAATCGACATAATGTTCTATATCATCAAAAAAGATGAACTTGGCGAGCAATTTGTTCGTGCACTCATTGATAAAGCACGTGCTGGCGTACAAGTACAACTGCTTCTAGATTGGTTTGGCTGCTTACGCGCACCACGTTATTGGCTTTCAGAGCTGAAAAAAGCCGGCGGAGAGGTTCGATATAGCAAAGTACCGAAATTTCCACATATTTTTCAAACTGCCCTTATTCGAAATCATCAAAAAATCGCTGTAATTGATGGGCAGGTTAGTTATATAGGCGGCTTCAATGTTGGAGATGAGTATATTAGCAAACATGCTTCACTTTCTCCTTGGCGAGATTATCATTTGAAGATCACTGGAGATATCGGTGAAGATTTCAAAAAGGAATTTGATGATATGTGGAGTGGCAAATTCACACGATATACAAATGGAGATGTCTATGTATTAAACAATGTTTTTGCTGCAGGAGGTACAGGTGATCTACAGCTTATGCCTTACGAAAACGGTGCTATGGAGAAGCAATATCTTGCTTATATTGGAGAGGCCAAGGAGCGCATTTTGGTAGGTTCCCCTTACTTCATTCCCACAAGAAACATCATGCGGGCGTTGATTATGGCGATGGCTAGTGGTGTTGCAGTTGATATTATTGTGCCACACAAAGAGGATCACCTCTTCGTAAGAGAAGCAGCGATTCCTTATTTTCGCCGATTGATACAACGAGGTGCGAGAATTTATGAATTTCAAAATGGTTTCTACCACTCTAAATTTATTGCTATCGATGAGAAATTTGTTGAGATTGGTACGGGCAACTTCAACATTCGCAGTTTTGTTACCAATGATGAGATCAGTTGTCGATTCACTAATCCAGCAGCCATACAAGAGCTTCACCAGAAATTCCAGATTGACATCAATGATTCGACTGTAATGACACTAGAGAAATTACAGCTTTCATGGTGGCAACAACTGAAATATTGGCCAGCACAAGTGCTTGCGAGCTATTTGTAGTGAGCGAGCTTCTTGGACGGTTTCGGCACAGTCTCAGCTCGGCTTCGGCTCGGCTTTGGTTCGGCTTCGGCTCGGCTTCGGCTCGGTTCCAGCTTGGTTCCAGCTCGATTCCGGCACATTTCCAGCTCAGCTTCAGCTCAGTTCCAGCTCGGTTTCAGCTCGGTTTCCAGTACACTTTTCGGCACATGCTTTTGATAAGCACGACATAAAGCCCGCTTATGAACTGAATTCGCTTGCAGGTTACAGAATGTTCATTTAGCGGTTTCTGCTTATAAATTCAATCGTCCACTCCATCCGCTTCTATTGCGGTCAAGCTAATATGAACATCACCAATTGATTCATATTGTAATGTTAAGTGATATTTCATATCTAAAGTATATGTGCGTGCTTCAATATCAACATCAAATTGAAGCATTTTTGTATTGACCACCATGTTCATAGCGCCAGTTGCGCCGGTAATAATTGATTCATTTGTCTCGCCTACTTTAAAGACCTGCCGAACTTGCACTGCACCTGAGCGAAGAACAATTACTTCTTCTCCCTTGTATTTCACAGTGTTGCTTACCTCGCCAAAAGGCATCTGTTCCTTGTATCGAATGTAGATGCTACCATCTTTCTTCGTTACCGTTCCATAAACAGTGGTTTCATATACTTCTACCTGATTGACAGATGATTTCATGACAATTCGAGTTTGTTTTACAGCTTCCATATCGTACTGCCTTTCTGATTTATCAGTTTGTAATACCGAATAACTTTATCCAGTTTCTAGATGAAAAATGAAAATCACAACTGCTTTGCCAGTCGAATCCAGCAAAACGTCCAGTCTTCACTCTTTTGCACCTAGAATTTCTCTCTCATTTCTACTTTGTTTTTCGATCAAGAAACAGGATTGGTTCAATTTTTATCAAAGGAAAATCCATTTTTACAAAGGTAGTATACCATTTTGGAAAAATAATTGTTTAAAAAGACAACTTTTTTTAAATACTAGTATAAGTATTACCATTTCGTAAATGTTGGAGTGTTCAAAATGTCCAAAAAGAAAATCGTAGGTAAGGTTGCTATATTCATTGTCTGCTTCTCCATGATGGCTTTTGTGCTAATGGTTGTCGGCTTTTGGACATATGCAAAGATTGCAGGAGCACCCAACTTATCAGTGGGTCTAACCTCTGTTTATTTTGCAGACAATGGTGAACCAATTGGTGAAACATCAAATGGCCAGAAGCGGCTATGGGTGAAATTAGATGAGATTTCCCCAAAATTTATTGACGCAATTGTGACTATAGAAGATCAGAACTTCTTTGAACATAGTGGTATTGATATCAAACGAATCGGTGGTGCGCTACTTGCCGATTTAAAAGCAGGGAAAAAGGTTCAAGGCGCCAGCACCATTTCACAACAGTATGCCCGAACACTTTTTCTCAGCCAAGAAAAAACCTGGAATCGTAAGATTCAAGAGGCTTTGTATGCGCTTAGAATTGAAGCAAATTACACAAAACGCGAAATACTAGAAGGCTACCTTAATACGATTTACTTTGGACATGGTATGTATGGAATAGAAGCCGCAAGTGAGTTCTACTTCCACAAATCTGCAAAGGAGCTAGATTTAGCGGAAGCTACAATTCTTGCTGGAATTCCTAAAGGTCCAGGAATTTTTTCACCACTACCTTCCGATAAAAATGCAAAGACTCGGCAGAAAATAATTTTATCAGAATTAGTGAAGGTAGGGAAAATCAAGAAGGCTGACTCGGTTGCTGCTTTTGCACAGCCGCTGCATTACTATGGCACTGGTCTTACCGTGAAAGAGTCAATCGCTCCCTATTTCCAAGATGAAGTAAAGAAAGAAGTGATAAGGATACTTGCTGATCGCAAGGATCTCCTTGAACATGGCGGACTACGAATCTACACTACTTTAAATCTAGACAATCAGCGAGCAGCAGAGCAAGTGGTAAAGGAAACTATTCCGACACAATCTGAGGTTCAAGTTGCACTCATTACCATGGAACCACAAACTGGTGAAGTGAAAGCAATGTTGGGTGGTCGCGACTATGCCGTCTCACCTTTCAATCGTGCTACGCAAAGTCTTAGACAACCAGGTTCAACGATTAAACCGCTCCTTTACTATGCAGCACTTGAGAATGGTTTCACACCTTCCACAACGATGCGGAGTGAAGAAACGCAGTTTACCTACGACCATGGACGCGCGATTTACGCACCACACAATTTCAATAGTCACTATGCGAATAAGGAAATCACCATGGCGCAAGCACTAGCGATTTCCGACAATATTTACGCAGTGAAGACGCACTTGTTTCTTGGCGAGGAAAAGCTCGTGAACACCAGTAAGTTATTTGGGATTTCTTCAGAGTTTAACCAAGTCCCGTCACTGGCCTTGGGCACATCAATCGTGCGCCCAATTGAAATGACAAATGCCTTTAATTATTTCGCCAATTCCGGTAAAAAAGTATCGCCCACTTATGTTGAGAAAATCACTAATTATAAGGGTGACGTTCTATATGAAAAGAAAGACACCACCGAGCAAGTACTAGATAGTGCTCGTGCATTTGTTATGGGGCAAATGATGAAAGGGATCTTCGATGCCAGTCTTAATGGTTACGCAAATGTTACTGGATCCTCGATCATAAGCAAGCTTACCCATGACTATGCCGCAAAGTCTGGCACAACTGAAACAGATAGCTGGATGATTGGATTTACGCCCGAGCTAACCACTGGTATTTGGATTGGCTATGATACTGAAAAGAAACTAGAGCTTTGGACTGAGCAGAAGTTTGCAAAGAGCATCTGGGCTGCTGTAATGGACAAGGAATTAGCAGCAATTCCTGTTTCTGAAATGACTGTGCCTGAAGACGTTATTGGTGTGACAGTTGACCCAGAGACTGGATTGTTGGCAAATGAGGATTGTCCTGCAAGCAGGTTGACGTATTTCACAAAAGGAACAGAGCCAGTTGAAAGCTGTTACCTACACAATCATACAGAGAAAAAAGATACAAAGAAAAAGACGAAGAAGAAACCTAAGAAGAAAGAACCTTGGTATAAGAAATTGTTTTGAGAATGAATTCAATAGATCATTCTATTTGAAAAACGCTTAAATTGTCTTTGTCATAGCAAATAAAGCAATCGTGAAGCAGGTCATAATTTTGCGGAAACTTATCCTGATTACCGATTAAAATAGTGAATGATTTGTCCGGAAATTTTTCATCTCGCGCGGCAAAAAATGCGCGAATATTTAGATATTTAAGCACTTTTTTAACAAAGCGAGATGGAAAATTACCACAAAGCATTCGCTATTTTAATCGGTAATCAGGATTAGTAGGCTGATGGATGAGGGTTAGGGGTGAATCAGTCAAATCATAGAGTCTGCAGCAATCAGCTGAGCCCCAAACCCAACCAGTAATTAGGAGCTTTTGTCCAATTGAGAAGTATTTAGATGTGGGCATTGGATCACTTTGTCGAAATGATGTCGATTCAGTGTCATGAATTATAAAACGGAAAACACAATAGGACTACCGAAAGCCGAGTTTCTCCAATCATGTCATGCTTAGCAATCATATGGAATGCTGACCCAGAAGATGCCAGGTCGACATTCAATTTCGAAGATATTATTATGATTAATATGATTGATAAAAGATTTGCGACAGCTTTGTCGAATGGATACTAGCGATTTGTCAATGAAACGCAAAATAATTTCTGAAATAAGTATCATCACCTTTGCATTTGCTTAACTATCGCAGGATGAAAAGAACATCAGTGTAGAAAATCTGATTTACTGGATAGCAATGGGTGTCATTGTGATAGCAGGGTTTTCAAGCGGCCCTTGGCTGGGTACTCGCAGGTATGTATACTAGTATAAAAGCCGTATCGATTGCGACAGGAAAGAACTTCTTCACTGGTCGAAAATTGACAGATGGTGATATTGAGGATTTGCACAGGCACTAAGAATGAAAAGCATTCATGATATTTTGGAGTCAGTTCGGAAATTCTCGGATATGACTACTGAGCAAGCCCTAAAAATTGTGGAAGAATATAGAACTAAGGCTCCAATCGAGATATCTTCATTTGCTAAAATGAAACCCTAATCAATGTATGATGGCTATGAACAAATTACCTATACATGGAGTGATGGTTCTGGGACAAAAATCACGTTCTTTTTATAGAATTGATGATACAGGTGATGAAGCAACAGATTGGGTTTCTGGAAATGAATGGCATGATGCTGTTCGTGGTGGTTCTGTAGCACCTGAGCAGGTAAGAATTTCGGACCAAGAACACGGGGAGGAGTAATGAATTTGGAACATCTAAATGATGAGTTTTATATTGGCTATGAAGGGTATCCAGAAATTTGCTTCCTATCAGAAAAAGGTAACGACAGATGGATTCTAAAATTGTGGAATGGTTATTTTGAGACATTGGTAGATCTACTGTGTACAGGAAACGCATTTCAAGAGTATGAAATTATACAAGAATTTACAAAAAGGGAAGGCTGGTATGATAATAGCCCTTGGGAAATAAACAATATCCCAGAAGCGATAAAATTATTTAGTTTGTATGATGCAAGCATTAATGATGATGAAGAAGTAAAGGGCGTCCTTGTTGATTTACCAATTGTACAAAATGAAATACTTAGTTTTCTAGTGAGAGCTGAGACTGAAGCACATCGAGCGTATTTATCGTACGAATAAATGTTGTTCAGGTCATTTAAAGTCATTACGATTCAAATTGTGGAATGGCAACTGCCGAGATTGCACTTAGAAACATGTTTAGCACTTTGTCAAACCCACTGGTAGTAACAAAGCTTAATTAATCAATCAATGAATGATCAAGCAAATATAGATTATTTAGCGGTGAATGGAATTGAGCGTAATATTGTTATAGAATATCCCAATAGTGTTAGAGTTGGAATTAAAACAAACTGGTACTGGGGCAGGGTTTCCTGAAATTCAGACGGCAACTGACAGAAAAGATGCTGGAAACTATGTTACCTTGGTATAAGAAATTGTTTTGAGAATGAATTCAATAGATCATTCTATTTGAAAAACGTTTAAATTGTCTTTGTCATAGCAAATAAAGCAATCGTGAAGCAGGTCATAATTTTGCGGAAACTTAGTAGGCTGATGGATGATAATTTCGCCGCTTAGAGCAATTGCCGCAGTCCCGATTTTCTCTGAGAAGGTATAAAAACATTGATTTGTTTGATGATAAAAAAGCTCTGCACCACCGAGGTCTAAAGAGGGTTTCAATACAATTGTCTCTTTATCACCTTGTCCGTCTGCATGATACAACCGAATTTCATGAGGATCATCTTTATTTGCACCGTTTGCTTCCTCCACAGATGGATCATAGATGACTGCAATTGTTTCATTGTCAACAAAACAAATCGCATTATTATTATTCTCCCAGAAGCCGATCGTTTCGTCTGAAATACGAGGGTTAGAGATGAAATCAGCCAAATCATAGATTTTGCAACAATCATATGAGCCCCAAACCCAACCAGCACTTAAGAACTTTTCCCCATTAGGGGACATCAACAACTTGCCATAGAAATAATCATATTCCGAGGGCCAAAACAGTTTATTATCTTCCTTGTGCTTTTTGTAAAAATCGAAATGTTGTTGCTCCGCATCGACTTCAATTAGCGATTTAGTAGCTGTCAATACCTGTCTTGTGGTAAGGTTTGCAATCTGTAATCTATTCCAATCTACTCCATAAATAAGGTGTGGTTGACCTTTTTCGTTCTTAAACAAAGCGATTGGATACTTGGAAATGGCAGCGTAATAATCCGTACGACTAAAATGGAGCAGGTAGTTTTCTGTTCGATTTAGTATAAAGCCATGCTTTTTATAATTGTTAACAACGACAATAATATCATCCATTGTATAGATCGATGACTCAGCTGCAGGATCAAAACCTCCATCTGAGTATTGAATACCTTTTGTAGGATTGGTCTCGAAAAGTTTATCTTGTTTCTGTTTTTTAAAATTAAATAAGAACACTTCACCAGTGTTGGTGAGGATGACGGCTTCATGCTTATTTAATAATGAAGCGGTTTGAATATCATCCTGCAAATTCATTTTCATATTGAAAACCTCAACAAAACGCATACGATCAAACCTTCCTATAGGTTCATGGAACGAACAAATTTCCAGAGCTTCTGTTGACTGCCCCAAACCATTCTTTCTGCCCACCACGATGAAACCTACACCTATCGAAACAGGCGAATAATAGCTGCCTACAACAATTATCTTGTAATTTGTGAATCACAAAAAATCCAATCACTTTCGTCGCAGTGGTTGTTTTGATAAGTAAGTAACACAGCGCCAAATCCATTCTACTGGCCCATAATAGAAATACTTTAACCAAAGATTTGCAAAGGTCAACTGGATCGTAAATGTAAGGATACAAATACTAAACACTTCAAGGCTACTAAGGTAACGCCAGTCCACAAGTAGCGGCACAAGTGTTATCCCAACAATTGTTTGGATTAAATAGTTAGAAAGCGCCATCTTCCCAAAAGGTTGAAGCTTTTGAAAGAATGGCTTGTCGCTCTTGTAAGCGAAAATCAGCTTAATCAGTGCAACATAGAACATTCCTGGGATAAAGGCAAAATACAATGTACTATTAATATTATCTGCCATTGTAAAGAAACTCAGTGTCCACACGCCAATAGAAAGAACGAATAAAACAAGTGTTATTTTCTTTATGAAAGGAATATCCTCTTTCCTTGTAAAAAGCCCAATTTCATATGCGACAAAACCGAACAGCATCTGACCAGCAGTTTGTATAATAAAGAAAAGTTTATCAGTTGAGAAGAAAGGAAGTTCTTCTGTAAATAGATAATAATTGATTGGATGATAGATAAACTGATAAGCCTCTACAACGAAAATGAATAATAAACCAATAACCAACATAAGCTTTTTGCTACACTTATCAAATAGCGGGAACAAACAGATCCCTGCCACAGCATATGCTAGAATTGTGTCCCCGCCCCAAAAGTAGGAGTGCACTGCCCCAAGTAATAGAAAGATCGCCATTCTACGAAAATAGCGCCATTTCCCTTGTTTGTTTGCTTTTAATCTGGAAAGAAAAATATTGGTAGTTGCTCCGAAGAGGAATGAGAAAATAAAGTGAAACTTTCCTAAGGCAACCAATGCCACGATAGCATAGACAGTTTCGTCAAACGTTGTTTGGGCAATTGGATGCTGACCAGCAACTGCAACGAAGTTTTGAATATTTACGAGAAAAATCCCGATGACTGCAAAGCCACGAATAACGTCGATAGATAGATACCGACGCGAGTTATTAATGGGTGTTTCATAGGTCTTTGGTAATAAATTAAATGCCAATCTTTATTCCACCTTTGTTTTCTTCGTATCTATCTCCGCGAGAATACGATTTAATTCCTGAATCATAGCAATACTCATAATATTAGCTTGGTCGCCATTCGTATAAACATCTTGAAATGCTTCGGCTAGTGCCTCACTATTTCCTCCATCGAGTGCATATCCCGAAATTGCTTCCAAAGCACCTTTTTTTGATGTCCCAGCAGCTAGCTGCGGTTTGATTTTTGTATATGCAGCACTGATAATTTCTGTTGACACTTTCGAGTCCTTCCAAGCTTCTCCTCGATCTGCATTATTCTCAAAGGTATACCTCACAACATAGGCCTCCATCACATGCCCTAATTCATGAGCAATGACAGAATCATCAGTCGTGGTCTTTGGGAAATAGTCCGAATTTAAGTCGCTTCTAATACTTTTGTTCATTTTTTCGACATTAGAATACCAATACTCATTGATATTAATTGTTCCTGAATCAAAGGATATTGCCGGTCGCATCTCCATATAGCGATTCTCAATTACTTTGTCTGTACATTTGATCTCAAAAACATAATTGTATAATTGCGGATATTTCGTATACACACCTTTTAACTGCTTCACAATCGCTTTAGAAACATCAATATCCATCGGGTCAGATATAAAGCTTTCGATGCCAAAGGTCTGCCTAACGTACAGTGCTAACACAGCATTTTCTTTAATATCCTCAAATGCTGGTAACCCTTTGTCTTCAACTCGAGCAACATCCTCCATAAAGGATAGCATATAAGCTTCATCTAACAGCTTGCTATAAACTAATTGTTGCCAAGCTGACTGCTCATCCAAATCTGCAAACTCCACACCAATTTGATTGGCTAGTTCACCCCGATTAATTGTAACCGTTTCGTCTTTAAAGTAATAAATAATTTGCTGTAAGTCTGGTAACAGGATGAAATTCACAACAGAATTATAATACAAAGTTCTTGGTAAAAGTTCTTCGTCAAAATTAGTTGAATCAGCTAAGTAATCGATGTAAAGTACTTTATCTTCTTCATCTACTTCAACCATTGTTTCTTCATCATCATGTGGCAACTCAAGGTTAAGTTCTTCTATAGCAAATGAATCGTCAATGTCATCAGGCGTATAGTCCAACCAATCCGCTATTCTATCCGAAAAAGGTTTCAAAATCTTCGCTTCAAATTCAGCTTGTACACGAGCCTTCTCCTCAGCAGCCTTCTTTTCTTGCCCCGTTTGATATAATTGATAACCAGCTAGCGCCATTACAGCAACTAAGAGAATTATGAATAACTTCTTCATTGAAATTCCTCATTTCTACACTACAAAACTGATTACCAACCAGATTTTTGAAAGAGTGTACTATAAATCTATCTTAATCTATTGAGGACTTTTTGGAAACGAAAACATTCTCTAGGTTTGAAGCAATTTTGATAAACCAAATGATTTTCACTAAAAGTTTCAGAATTAAAGTTTGACAAATGTTCCAGCAATTCTTGACTCGTTTGGAAACATCAATTAACTGCTTTCAATATAACGCTCGACAAAAACCAACTATTATCAACAAAATGCAAGCTATGTAATTTATTTTTCTTCATGATTCGATAGTATTCGCAACTTGTTTGTCGCATATGCTATAATTATGCTGGAGTAAAATACTAGATAATTTTACTTTGGCACTACTAGTTACATATTTTGATTGGGTAGGTGAATGTTTTGAAGTATTGGATTTATGAAGCTTTTTCAGGTCGTCAGTTTGCGACAATTCATGAGGCAGACTGCCGATTCTGTAGAAATGGCGAAGGTGTTGTGGATGGTGACCAAGATGAAAGCGGCACTTGGCATGGACCTTTTTTTAACATTGGAAGTGCATTCGCGATAGCCGGGACACTTGATGTACGAGCTGTTCATTTGTGCAAAGTTTGTAACGCAGATATCCTGAACGATTCTGAAAATCTAACTGATTTTAAAGATATCAAAAAGAAATTTCCAAAAGCACTTGTTATTGAGGATGTATTAGTCTTACCTGGAACAAGTTATGAAGAATTCAAAGCAGAATTCTCGAATTTCAACGCTGAAGTACTTTTCTCAAATTTTGCGGATATCTCTTTCGGGAAAATTGGTACTGAAATTAACCAGAAATCCTTAGATTTTTCTTCGAAAATCGCAAAGCTGGATGTCAATGCTCCTAAGATTGATGTCAATGCTCCTGATGTTGACCTTGGTAAGCTGAATGTAAAAGCACCGAAGATTGATATCAATGCACCTAATGTTGACCTTGGTAAGCTAGATGTCAAAGCTCCTAAGATTGATGTCGACGCTCCTGATGTTGACCTTGGTAAGCTGAATGTGAATGCACCGAAGATTGATATCGATGCACCTAATGTTGACCTTGGTAAGCTGAATGTGAATGCACCGAAGATTGATGTCGACGCTCCTGATGTTGACCTTGGTAAGCTTAATGTGAATGCACCGAAGATTGATATCGATGCACCTGATGTTGACCTTGGCAAGCTTGATGTCAAAGCTCCTAAGATTGATATCGATGCACCTGATGTCGACCTTGGTAAGCTGAATGTGAATGCGCCGAAGATTGATGTCGATGCACCGAATGTTGATCTTGGTAAGCTGAATGTGAAT
>JAVBKB010000011.1:0-11429 GCA_031554275.1 Caryophanales bacterium
AGCTAAATACAATTCCTACCTTTAAACAATCAATTCGACCTTATATCGTGAACATTATTGCTGTATTGGCAATTTATTTCCTATTTCAATCATTGTTTGATGATGGTACTATCAATCGATATTATCAAGGTATCATTATCATGGTAGGTATTAATATTATCCTTGCAACTAGTTTGAACTTAACAATTGGTTTTCTTGGACAGTTAACCTTGGGGCATGCTGGCTTTATGTCAGTTGGTGCTTATTCATCTGCCTTATGCTCCTTATACCTTAAATCATCAGATGCATTTGTCAGTATTCCTGTTGATCTGCAGTTTCCGATCGCTTTAGCTTTCGGTGGTCTAATCGCTGCTATATTCGGATTACTGATTGGTATCCCAGCGCTCAGGCTCCGTGGAGATTACCTGGCAATTATTACACTGGGATTCGGTGAGATCATTAGAACGGTCATTTTGAATTTGGAGTTCACTGGGGGCGCGCGAGGTTTAAAAGGAATCCCGTTCCGTTCAGATTTCTTATATGTATTTGTTGTCATGGTCATCACAATTTATGTGTTATGGACGTTGATACATTCACGACATGGGCGTGCAATCAAGTCAATTCGTGAAGATGAAATTGCCGCAGAAGCCGCTGGAGTCAAAACTATTTACTACAAGCTCCAAGCATTTGTAGTAGCTGCTTTATTTGCTGGTATTGCAGGTGGCTTATTTGCCCACAAACCGATCATTCTAGATGCAACGAAGTATGACTTTAATCGCTCAATTGAGATCGTTGTAATGGTCGTACTAGGTGGGATGGGAAGTATTACAGGATCAATCGTTGCCGCAATTGTATTGACCATTCTTCCTGAATTGCTAAGAGATTTTGCCGAGTATCGAATGGTGATCTATGCTGCCATCCTAATTGCCTTTATGATTTTCAAACCATCTGGTCTATTTGGTCATTATGAATTTTCGCCAAACAAAGTGATCAATTATATCGTTAGGAAGGTGAAGAAATAATGCAGAAATTTTTAGATGTCAAAAATCTTTCAGTCTCATTTGGTGGTTTGAAAGCCGTTAATCAATTCAATATTGAAATTGGTGAACATGAACTTGTAGGTTTAATCGGACCAAACGGTGCTGGTAAGACCACAGTATTCAACCTATTGACAGGCGTCTACAAGCCTACTGAAGGCTCGATAAATCTTGCAGGCAAATCAATGGTTGGAAAGAACACAAACGCAATTGTACAAGCTGGGATTGCACGTACATTCCAAAATATTCGATTATTTAAAGACCTATCGGTTATAGACAATGTCAAAATCTCATTTATGACTGAAAAGTACTCTGCGCTTTCTGCCATATTGAGACTCCCTTCCTACTGGAGAAGCGAAAGAATAATTGAAGAAAAAGCGCTTGATTTTCTGAGGATTTTTCAATTAGAACATCTTGCACAACAAAAGGCGAGTAACCTCCCGTATGGAGAACAACGTAAACTTGAGATTGCGCGTGCGCTAGCAACAAATCCGAAGCTATTACTACTTGATGAACCAGCCGCTGGGATGAATCCTAGTGAAACGAAAGAACTCATGAACACGATTGAACTTATTAAGGACCGGTTTTCAATTGCCATCCTTCTCATTGAGCATGACATGCAATTGGTTATGGGGATTTGTGAAAGAATCACGGTACTCGAGTATGGTTCAGTCATTGCGCAAGGGACACCTGATGAAATCAAAAATAACCCTAAGGTCATTGCAGCCTACCTTGGAGAATAGGAGTACACCATGTTAAAAATCAACGATATTCATGTTCATTATGGAGCCATCCATGCGATAAAGGGTGTCTCGTTCAATGTACCAGAAGGTGAGATTGTCACACTGATTGGTGCAAATGGCGCTGGTAAAACTTCTATTCTACACGCAATATCAGGACTTCTGAAACCCAGTGGCGGCGAGGTCAATTATAATGGACAAAACCTAACAAAGGTTAAGCCCCACAAAATTGTGCATCTTGGTCTTGCACATGTACCCGAAGGCAGACGAGTCTTCTCTGAACTAACCATTCACGAGAATTTAGAGCTAGGCGCCTTCATGAAGACCGACAAAAAAGCAATCGCCCGTGATTATGAGAAAGTAATGACACTATTCCCAAGATTGAAAGAACGTCAAAAGCAACTGGCAGGCACATTAAGCGGTGGCGAACAGCAAATGTTAGCCATTGGACGTGCAATCATGTCACAGCCTAAATTACTATTGATGGACGAGCCCTCAATGGGACTCTCCCCAATTCTCGTAAAAGAGATTTTCGAAATCATTAAAGAATGTAATAGACTCGGAATGACAATACTTCTTGTTGAGCAAAACGCGAATATGGCGCTATCTATTGCACATCAAGCTTATGTATTAGAAACTGGAAAAATCGTCCTCAATGGACCTGCTAGCGAATTGCTAGGCAATGACGCTGTGCGTAAAGCATACCTAGGCGGATAAATTTGTCGACAACGAAAATAAAGCTCAAACAAAAACAACTCTTCCCTATTTATCACAGGTAAGAGTTGTTTTTGCTTGTTATTTTTATGAGAAAAAGAATTAAGACAGGAACTTTTTCACTAGCTGATTGACTAGTCCACCATCAGCTTTACCTTTCACCTTAGGCATGAGAGCGCTCATTACCTTACCCATATCTGCTGGAACAGTTGCGCCAATTTCAGCAATGGTCTCTTGCACAATTTGTGAAACTTCTTCTTCACTCATTTGAGCAGGTAAATAAACTTCTACCACCTTGATTTCTTCATCAAGTTTGTCAACTAGATCCTGACGATCTGCCTTTTCAAACTCTTTTCTAGACTCCTTGCGCTGTTTCAACTCTCTTGAAAGAACACTTAATTCATCCTCAGATGAAAGCACCGTTCCAGGTTTCTTCAATGCTTCATTCTGAATTGCTGCCTTTAACATTCTAATTGTTGATAATTGTTCCTTCTGCTTAGCCTTCATGGCTGCAACCATGTCGGTTTCAGTTGCTCTAAAATACTCATTATTGATCCTCCTTTGAACTAGGTGCGAAAGACGCCTGCTCAACTCCGTAGCGCTCCCTCAAATCATTTATAAATAGCCCCATTTAAATTCTAAATCCCGTACCATAACGGCACGGGACACGATGTCAATTTAGAATTTACGCTTTCTTGCTGCTTCAGACTTTTTCTTACGTTTCACACTTGGCTTTTCATAAAATTCGCGCTTGCGAACTTCCTGCATTGTACCCTGTTTTGAAACTGAGCGTTTGAAGCGTCGGAGAGCTTCTTCAAGTGACTCGTTTTTGCGAACGACTGTTTTAGACATCTCTTCCCCTCCTCTCAGTACAATCAACGAAACGACATGTAAACATGCACCAAATTATTATAAACCAATTGATCAAGCAGGTCAATATTAAATGTTTTCAAATTGTACTTCAAATTTTAAATTTTTAAAATAAATTCTAATTAACTCACTAAATTGTCAATTCACTAACATCGTTGAATGTAAGATTCCATCGACGTTGATAACGTGAAATGAGATTCAACCTGATTGACGAGGATTTCCTATTTTCAATAATCCTTTTGTGAAATTAGTCCCTTAATAATATCCACGCCTGAACTAGTGCCAATTCTAGTGGCACCTGCATTGATTAAAGCTTCAACATCTGCTGCAGAACGAATGCCCCCAGATGCCTTTACTCCCAATTTCGAACCGACAGTTTTTCTCATCAGCTCAATATCAGCAATCGTAGCAGCACCTCCTGAGAATCCTGTGCATGTCTTGACATAATTCGCACCAGTACCCATCGCAAGCTCACAAGCAAGCACCTTTTGTGCATCCGTTAGAAAAACGGTTTCAATAATCACTTTCACCGCTAATGCACCCTTTGCAGCATCAACTACTGCACGAATATCACGTTCTACTAACATAATATCCTTGTCAAGAATAGCACCAATATTAATGACCATATCTACTTCATTAGCACCACGCGCAATTGCGCTGGCAGCTTCAAAAGCTTTTGCTTCAGGAGTACTCGCTCCAAATGGAAATCCAATAACAGCACAAACATTAACTTCAGAATCTGCTAGAATCCCGGCGGCAACATCAACCCAAGTTGCATTCACGCAAACTGAAGCGAACTTGTAGTCAATAGCCTCCCCACATAGCTGGATAATGTCATGCTTTCTTAACTGTGGCTTTAACCCCGTGTGGTCTATCACACTTGCAATATTCATGTTTAATCCTCCAAAAATACCTTTTTCAATGAACTAGCCTTTTCAAGCTACATTTATATTGAAATTTTTAAATATAAATGCGAATTCATTTGAACTTCTATTCTATTTTCGCATATTTTTCCATGACACTCAAATATTAATTGCAGAAAGTGCAATTTTTTTGATTATTTTATCCCTTTTTCTCAATTTGACCTTCACAAAAAGGATAATCCGCTTTGGTCAGTTTCACTTTTACCACTTGACCAATGAGATTGTCTGAGGCCTCGAACATAATTCGTAGGTAGTTATCTGAATAACCTTCATATAGATTGGTAGCTGACGCGCCCTTGTGCTGTTCCTCAGGGATAACCTCTAGCACCTCGCCAATAAACTTTGAGGCATATGACTTGCTAATGCGCTCAGACAATGAAATAAGGCTTTGTACCCGTTCTGCTTTAACATTTTCAGCAACCTGATCTGCGAATTTGGCAGCAGGCGTTCCAGTTCTTTTTGAATATGGAAAAACATGAAGCTCTGAAAATTTCTCCTTCTCGATAAAGTTATATGTCTCTTGAAATTCTTCATCCGTTTCTCCAGGGAAGCCGACAATCACATCAGAGGTAAGCGCTAAATCAGGAAGTGCTTTTCTTAACTGTTTGAGGGTGCTGGCAAACTCTGCAGAAGTATATTTACGATTCATTCGCTGAAGCACCGTATCTGAAGCAGATTGAATTGGCATATGCAAATGCCGCACAACAATCTTCGATTGCGTTAGCACCTGAATAAGCTCATTTGAAATTTGAGACGCTTCAATTGAGGAAATACGCACACGTTTTAATCCAGGCACTTGCTTTTCTAGGTCCTGCAATAGCATTGCGAGTGTATAGTTTTGCAAATCCTGTCCATATCCTCCTGTGTGGATACCAGTAAGGACAATTTCTTTATAGCCAGCCGCTACTAATTGTTGTGCTTGAGCAATCACTTGCTCTGGATCCCGCGAGCGAACTAAACCTCTAGCCCAAGGAATAATGCAGAATGTGCAAAAATTATTGCAGCCTTCTTGTATTTTGAGAGAAGCACGAGTTCTATCAGTAAATGCCGGCACATCTAATTCTTCAAACACGCGTGTTTTCATAATGTTCCGAACAGCACTAATTGGTTGACGCGTTTCCTCATATTGTTGAATAAGTTCCAGCAGATTTTCTCGATCCTGTGTTCCAATCACGATATCTACTCCCGGAATATCAAGCAGTTCCGCCCCTGCAATTTGCGCATAGCAACCAGTAACACAAATTATCGCTTCAGGATTTTTTCTTATCGCCCGACGAATTACTTGGCGGCTTTTCTTGTCACCTGTATTTGTCACGGTGCAAGTATTTATGATAAATACATCTGCTGTTTGGCTTTCATCAACTCGAGTATAACCGCCAGATTTGAACAACTGCCAAATCGCCTCAGACTCGTAGAAGTTAACTTTACAGCCAAGTGTTGCAAATGCAATTCGTTTATTGGTATTTGCAGTTAGCATATCTCAATGTCACCTTTTATCTTTATTTTAAATCAGCAAAATCCTTCTACCATTCTTGAATACAATATAGCATATTCAATTACAAAAGAATAACATGTTTCATTCTAATCTCACAAGTCCAGACTTCCTTCGAATTTTCTTATAAACTACTTGATTTTGGAGTTCAAATTGTAAAATTTTAAACCTAAAAGTCGTTTCCTTAGGCAAAAATAAGTTTCGGTTGGAACTCCGCTAATGTTTTCTGATCTTTTGGTCAAAACTAATGAAAACGAAACTTGAGGTGCTTTGCATGAAGTCAAATCATAGACCATGGCCAATTCCCAATAAACCATGGCGATTCAAACAAACTTGGCATGATTTATTATTCGCACACTGGCCAGTTGACGCAAATTATCTAAGGCCTTTCGTTCCCGAATATCTGACCATTGAAACCTTTCATGACAAAGCATGGATTGGTGTAGTTAGTTTTCAAACTAGCCATGCCCGAGCAAGACTACTTCCATACGTCCCTTTTTTCAAACATTACAACGAAATAAACATTCGGACGTATGTCCGTTATGGAAACACACCTGGTGTTTTCTTTTTCAGTATGAATATTTCAAGTCCAATTGCAGCTACTTTTTTTCATAAAATCTTTCGTTTGCCCTACTACTATTCCAAAATCCATTGTAATCAAGAAAATGATTGCATACAGTTCCAATGCTCCAAAACGACCCGAAATCCTATCGAAATGGATTTGGTATATGAACCAACCACCGAAGCTTTCCAAGCCTCAAATGGTACGCTAGAACACTGGTTAACTGAACGCTATTGTTTCTATACAACTTTCAACAAAACACTATTCCGAGCAGAAATATTGCATGAACCTTGGCAATTGCAACAGGCCTCCGCTGAAATTCGCAAGTGTGAAGTAGCACAATTCTCAAATGATGATTTTCTACAACAGCAACCAATCTTCCACTATGCTAAGAAGCAGGAAGTCCTTTCTTGGGGGCTAGAAAATGTTCTCAAGTTAAAAACCTAGAAAATTCAAAGCACCTACATATAAATCGAATAATTGCAAAAACTATTGCAGCGTCAATTTCCGGAGTAGCGGAAACGAAATATTTGTTGTAGCAGCAGATTTCAGGTTATGGGAATCAAAATACGCAATCTTTGTAGTTGCAAAGTCGAAAGGATTTGTATGGAGCGAATTGAAAAGTTTCAAATTGTAAAAGAAGGTGACGAAGTCAAAATACTGGTTCATCTTGCTAAGTCGAACGAAGAATTTGCGGAAGAGTTCTTAATGCAATCACAGAATAAAGTGGCAGACCTCGAAACATTCATTAAGCAAGTAATTAGTGAAAGGCTACCCTTTATCAAAGTAGCTACAGTCAATATTTTGGCAAGCGGACTGTCGATTAATTCTTTTCCGTTTAACTCGTAGTGAATACTTATTGAATGGAGCCCAAAAGGATGAAGTTACTTTCTTCTCTTATACCCACAATCATCCTATTAGCCAGTAGTTTTCTGCAAATAGATGGTCAATACTTATTTGGTATTCATGCATCATTACAAACGCAAAATAACACAGTTACGATCACAACCAATGGCGAACAGGTAGGCGAAGGCATAGTCCATACAGTAAACCCTGTCACAAGCTCTCCTTACACTTTTGCAGTAAGATTAAGGGGAACTGGTCATGTAATGCTTAAACTGTCTGAAACGTCAATCAAGGGCCGTTTCTTGCATGAAACGACTTCGAAGCCGATTACGCTATCGAATGAGTGGAAAAATTATACCCTGACCGCAGATCTCCATGCTGAAACAAATGAAATTGATCAAATTATTCTGACGACAGAAAAAGAGAAAGCGATTATTCAAATGAAAATCCGATAGCAATGGGCAATTACGGCATGGTACTCATTCTTGCCTTATTGGGGTCTTCACAATTCCAAAGCTCATTCTTGCCTTATTGAATCAGCAATCATTCCAGCCATGCTAACTCTGCAATCATTCTCGCGATTATTTTGAAACGGCTTCAGGGCATTATTTTCATTTAGAACTTCCGCTAATAGAATTCACAATTATGCTAATTACGCTTTCAAAATGAACATATCAATCATGATTTCTTTGTCGCCTTGACCTGTTTTCATTTGAAAGTCCATTTCCGCCAGTGCATCGATTTTTGATAAAAGATCTTCCTCGTTAAATAGATGAATCTGTTGCATTGCCAACTTCACTGGGTATGGATTCATTTTCAACTTCTTGGCAATTTGCGCAGTACTAAGCCCGCATTTGATCAGGTATTTCACTTGTGCAAAAATCCGAAACTGTCTTGCGATTGCAGCCAAAATTCTAATCGGTTCTTCTTTTTGAATCAATAAATCATGATATAACCCGATCGCTTCCAGCTTTTTCTGGTGAACGATCTTGTCAACAAGATCAAAGACATTTTGATCTAATGTTTTGGAAACTGTTGCTTCAACATCTTTCTCTGTTATAGCTTGACCAGGTTCAACCCCAAGCGAAAGCTTCTCCAATTCTAACAAAATCATTTGCAGGTTATTCCCAGTCAAATAGACAAGCGCCTCTATTGCTTTTGGCTCAATTACAATTGCATGTTCTTTGGCAAGTACACGAACCCAATCAGCAAGCTCAAAATCATTCAATTGCTTTGCTTCAAATACGGTAGATTTTTTAATGAGCTCTTTCGTCACCTTTTTGCGTTCATCCAGTTTTGGATACGGAACGACAAAAACACCAATCGAATAATTAACCGGATTACTTACATAAGCTAATAGACGATCGATGTCATGAGTGATTTTGTCAGACTTTCTATCTGCTGCAGTCAAGAAAAAAGCGTTTTGCAGTAAGACTACTCGTTGTTCTCCGAAGAAAGGCACCATCTCCAGCTCCTCGATGGCAACTTCAACAGCAGTCTCTTCTAGATCGATCGTAGTCAAATTGAACTCCGCTTCATCCGGATTTAACGCATGCTCAACGATTAGCTTGACCGTTTTTTGTATCAGGAACTCCTCGCTCCCGTACAACACATACAATGGAGAAAACTTCTTGTCCTCTATATCTTTCCAAACTCTTGTCAACTAAATCAACCTCTTAATTATATTCAGATTTTTAACTATATCTATCCTAATCGTCTCAACTATTTTTGACAAGAGGTTTCAAAAGAAATCTTCTTTCCCCCTGATAAAAATATAAAAAAAACATGGCGATCTGAACCTGCTTTGCCAGTCACACTAGCACATGTTCAGTATGCTTTACCTTTCCCATTGCGCAGCTAGAAATATTCTCACAGCTACACTAGGAAACAGGATAACACTAATTATTGGAGATTTCAGTCTGATTAATTTATAATTTTGGAAAACGGATGGAGGTAAACTTTAGATGAATGAATTTGAACAAAATCCACAATCAAAGACAATGGACTTACTAGATTCAGCACTTGGCTTTATCATTTCGTTCGGCTTTTTCGCTACGATTTTTGCGATTGCTGCTATTATCAAGCTAATCGGATAATTTTGCAGAAATCTTCACGAGGCAAATTCCTGTAAAATAGAGAATTATTTATTTGCTCATTTTTTCATCTCGAAGGACAATAAAATGCTCGAATACAAATCGTTGTCATTGTCCCAGATCGCCATTGTTTCCGCAATTTCATAACTGGATTTTGCGTACATCAAAAGACTTGAATTACTTTATTTGAATGCCGTGCCGCATTAACAATATTTTTTTACAGAAAAAAAGCTAGCCTCTATCACAGAAGCTAGCTTTTTCGTTTATTACTTTGGTTGTAGTGTTTTCTGACCTGGTCTCCAATTTGCTGGGCAAAGTCCTCCAGTTTGGAATGCTTGAAGTACACGAAGGGTTTCATCCACATCACGACCTACATCATTGTTAAACACTGCTGAGTACTTCAGTTCTCCCTTAGGATCAATGATAAATAATCCACGAAGACTGATACCCTCTTCTTCAACAAGAACACCGTAATCAAGTGAAACAGTATGATTAGTGTCAGCTGCTAATGGATAATCCAACGTTCCGATTCCATTATCTTCTAAAGGTGTGTTAATCCATGCTAAGTGTGTATGAATTGTATCAGTTGATAATCCAATAACCTTTGCATCTAGTTTCTCAAATTCATCGTTTCTAGTTGAGAATGCTAATATCTCTGTTGGACATACAAAGGTGAAATCCATTGGGTAGAAAAACAACACAGTCCACTTTCCATTCTTCATGTTTTCCTCTAAACTAACCTTACCAAAAGTCTTGTTTGGCATAACTGCGGGTAATTCAAACAGTGGTGCTTGACGGCCTACTAATCTTTCCATGCTTTAACCTCTTTCTATTCTTTAATCGTTTTAATTATAAAGATTCTAAATAAGGAAGTCAATACTATGTAGAATTTTTGTGTCAATTTTTGATTATTCTTGTAATCATCAAAGCTGATTTTCTTCGTTATCCTGATTACCGATTAAAATAGTGAATGATTTGTCCGGAAATTTTTCATCTCGCGCGGCAAAAAATGCTTAAATATCTAGATATTTAAGCATTTTTTTAACAAAGCGAGATGGAAAATTACCACAAAGCATTTGCTATCTTAATCGGTAATCAGGATTAGGTTGTCTAGTCTTGTTTTTCGGATCTTTAATCCCAAAATTCGCTCATTTTATATAATAAAGGATATGTTTCGTCTTTATTCACTTGGCTCCAGCGTAATACTGTAAAGTCATCAGATACTTTATTGGTAAGTTGATGAGACAAAACTATTTCGCTACCATTGGAAAAAAACAATACAAGCCCAACTTCTCTAGGATGATCCCATTTCAAAGAGTTTGTTGTTTCAATTTTGACAATTTCATACTTAGTTAAACTGTGACCAATAATTTCTTTATAATGCACCTCAGAATATACTTGGTCGCATGCTTCAATCGGAAATAATTCTTGGTCATTTTTCATTGGGTCTTTAGATTCTTTACCATCATACACTTCAGCCCATAACACTACACTGCTAACTCTAACGTCACTACTAAATCCAATTGAGATATCTTGTTCAAATGCAATACAAAAAGGTCCAGTTGTTAGGGAAAATACTTCGTTTTTATTTATGCCACATTCATTTGCTGAATCTTCTTTCCCCCACCAGCTGTATCGAATTAAATTCTTTACTTTTTTCCCTACCACGCTGTCAAGCAACGGTTTTCTATCTGAAGGAATAGATGGCTCAAAAAAAATGTTTTTCATATTTTATACCTCATTAGTATTTGGATGCACCTCGCATATTAAAACTTTCAAACGAGTTTGCTCTGGCTTCGAAAAATTCCCAAAACACGGAAGCCAGAATTTTCTTATTATTCGCTTAAAATTTAAAACCACAAATCAATGAGAAGATCATTTATTTGGTCTGTTAGTGTGTTTGACATCACTCCAAATTCCTTCAATCAAAAGAAAAAACACTACCCGAAAATGAGTAGTGCTTTGACCGAAGTTATTTATTAACCAACTACTGCATTTAAGATTAATGTCAAACCTAAACCAATGACTGCTGCAATTGTTGTCGCAGAAGTATAGGCTTTAAAGCAATCCTTAAGTTCCATGCCAAAGAATTCTTTAACTGTCCAGAATCCTGAATCATTAACATGTGATAGTCCGATAGCACCTGTACCAATTGCGATACAGATAACTGCTG
>JAVBKB010000106.1:0-3344 GCA_031554275.1 Caryophanales bacterium
TTTTTGTCATTTTGATTTTTCCTCCGATTTGTGCTATATTTGCACTAGATTTGTTTTTGTTTGCGCCCTTACTCCATTGCAGTGGATTGGGTGCTTTTTAATTGTTCAGGTTCTGTTAGTACTTCGTAACAGCCTTTACAGTAAGTTCGACCGTTCAAAATAACTTCTTCGGCCAGTTTGATTAAACACTCACAAAAACTGCATGTTACTTTACCACTCGGCATCCTTTTGTCTCCTCCTTTCTTTTCAATAGATCCTTTAGATAACATTCAGCATCACTGCCCAAATGGATTCGGTGATCACCTAGTGCCAATCTCTTCATCCCCTCTCATTTCCTCTTTCATGAACTGGTACATATCTCTGATCAAAACTACTACTACCCAAACCAATATCGGTATTAACCATTCACCACCTACTGCAAAATACCCACGTTTTATATATGCTTGGTAAATGATCAAAGGCATAAAGAACAAAACTAGCAATATCCAAAACGCATACCTTTTCAAGTTACCACCTTCTTGCCTGTTTCAGATTCCATGGGTTTTAGCTGTGAGCTAAATATTGATTTCCTAGGCTCTATTGACTTAGCATTCTCGGGGAAAACGAATAATGTTAAGATCAAAAATATCAAGCACACTGTAACCGTCAATAAACATAATTTGATTTCTTGTTTACTCAATTTAAGCAATCTTACTCACTCCTTCTTTTTGAAATTACCAATTGCACTCATGCCAATTAGTGTGATACAAATAATCATCGTGATCATTACTGGATCAGACACCTAATCACCCCCAATATTTTCTTGTCAAGCTCTCTTCTGGGTCTTCCACCATTTTTCTAGCCACTCCCTAGCTTCTTTTGCTGGAAATCGCCATTCGACACCTAACCTGAATTTCGGAAAGTCAGATTGCAAGAAAATCTTTTGTAGATTCACAAACGATTTAATCCCTGTCTGGTAACTCAAATCTGCTGTTGTCCAGAACACCTTTTCGTTCTCTATCTCCGCTAGTCTTTCAGCGCACATATCACGATAGATTTGTTCGAGTTTTGTTTCGTCAAGTTGGATTTGGAGCATATGATCACCTCCTAAAATTTGTTACTATCACGATCAAACTCTGGTAAAATAGTCATAGAAAGCGAGGTGATAAAATGAAATCAGAATCTCTAATTAAATCTTCGTCCGAATTCGACCGATGTCTTGGATTAGTGCTCCAAAACATTCGAGATGGTAAATTTGGCGAATTTGACGAATCTCTAATGACTAATGATGATTGTGCTGTTTTATTGGAATATGCCCTTGACAACGATCTCGCTACTGGATTCTTTATAAAACGTGGTGCGCAAAACGATGTATTGCTTTCTCGTTTGGATCCAAAGCTTACGAGAAAAGGACTTGCATTTCTTGAAGGTAAAAATAATGAATTACCAATTGTGAATCAAACTTTTAACATTGCATCGGTTAATAATTCAATGATTGGTATCCAAAACAATTCATCCATATCAGTAAGTGATCCTTTTAATGAGTTGCGAGAAAGAGCGAAGCAAGAGTGTAGTTCTACTGATCAAATCGAATTAAATGTACTATTAGAGAAATTGCAAGAAGTCATTGAATCTGGTAAACCAATCGAAAAAGGGATGTTTGCTTCCTTCTCTGATTTGCTATCAAAATACGCTTGGTTGCTAGGCCCTATTGCGACAGAATTAACTAAACACACCTTCTAGAAACACTTTGATGTCGATTCACCTCGTAGAACAATTACCCCTCGTTGTTCTGAATCGACATCTGTTTTTATGTCGATGTTCATCCTTTTTCCGAATGTTACAAGTCCTTCGAAAGATACGACCCCATCAACAATAATGATTACGTTGTGATTAACAACATCCTTCACCACATCACCCCCTAAAATATTTTCCGCACCCATGTTGTATGATGGTTATGCGGTGTCTTTAATAATAGATTTCGTTATCGTATTCGCAACAATATTTGTAAAAAAAATATCCCTGTCAATACCCCATTTCTCACAAATCTTTCTTTGCTCACTAATGTAAAAATCAGATTGACCATTGATTTTTAGCTGAACAGTATTCTCAACCTTGCCAATTACCTCAGCAACATCTTTATAAGTTAATCCGTTCCCGGCTAAAAACCTCTTAAATGCAACATACGGCTCATGCATTTTTGTGCTCATTGAAATCACCTCCTGTTATCTGTTTCGATAACAATATTACTCTCGTATCTTATCGCTGTCAACAACTATTTTATCGTATTAGATAATTATTTTTGTTTTAAACGTTGATTTATTTGGTTTTGTTGTCTATAATGATAACCGAGGTGTATATGATGGTAAATGAACAGTTTATGAATACTTTTTCCAAAAGACTTAGACAGTTAAGAAATGAAGCGAATCTTTCGATGGATGAGTTTTGTGAAAAGTTCAATGCAAAGTTTGGAGCAAAATTAAACAAAAGCACAGTGTCGAGATATGAAAATGGTTCACAAGAGCCAATGGTCTCTTTAGTAAAGAATTTTGCTATTTTTTTTAATACCTCCCCTGACTATTTGCTCGGGTATGATGAAAACACGAATCACGAGATCCACACGCTTGCCGCTCACCATGACGGCGGAGACAAATGGACAGATGAGGAGCAACAACTTTTGGATAGATTCAAAAAAACATTACTTTCAATGCGAAATGAAAAATAGAGGGTGTTTTTGTGTACGAAAAGTTATTACTTGAAGCAGAAAAAGAGTCCATTATGGTTTGCGAAGAGATTATGCCTGGTACAACAAAGGGCTTATACGGTAATTCTGGAGATTGTCATTTAATCTGGGTTCATAATGATATGACCGGAACTGAAAAATGCTGTGTGCTCGCTGAGGAAATAGGGCATTACTTCACCAGCACTGGAAACATTATTGATCTACGAGATTTAAGGAACCGCAAACAGGAGCTGCGAGCTCGCAAATGGGCATACAATAAACTCATTTCTATTCATAGACTTGTTGGCGCAAAGCTTGCTGGTTGTGAGGGTAGATATGAAATCGCAGATCATCTAGGTGTGACAATTGAGTTTTTAGAGGATTCAATTCAGCACTACTTTCAGAAACACGGAAAGGCGTTCAAGTACAAACAGTGGATGATCACTTTTGAACCATTAGATATTTGTGAAAATATTGTCGACTATCCGTGTTGAATTTGGTAAAATTGTAGCGAAGTGACAATTCACTATCTTATTTTTTGGAGGGTTACATATGAAGAAGTTTTTAGTATTACTTACTATGTTGGCTTTGGTTTTTTCATTGACAGCGTGTGGTGAGAAGAAGGAAGAAAAAGCAGAAGGTT
>JAVBKB010000005.1:0-19277 GCA_031554275.1 Caryophanales bacterium
ATCCTTACTTCCAGCAGTACGAGTTGGTCTTTTGCCATCTGTAGCAGTACGAGTTGATCCTTTGCGACTGGAATTCACATCTTTAGGTTCGCTCTTACGCCCAAGTTTCTTATTCTGATTAATTTTAAAAATTTTCGTAGGTTCGCGCTCTTCACGACGATTGTCAGCAGCACCAATAATTCGAAAGTCAATCGTTCGTTCCTCAGTGTTTGCCTGTACAACCTGAACTGTTACTTCATCTCCAATGCGAAATGTTCGCCCAGAACGTTCTCCTACCATTGTATAATTCCGATCATTAAAATGGTAGTAGTCATCTAACATATTCGTGACATGCACTAGACCTTCAATTGTATTAGGTAGCTCTACAAACACACCGAAATTAGTGACTGAACTGACAATCCCTGTGAATTCTTCACCGATTTTGTCTACCATAAATTCAGCTTTCTTCAGGTCTTCCGTATCTCGTTCTGCAGCGACTGAACGTCGCTCCATTTGTGAGCTATGACTTGCAATCTCGCCAAGCTTCGCTTCCCATTTCTCCTGTGTTTCCATGTCAATATGCTCTTCAATCAAGTATGTTCGAATCAATCGATGGACAATTAAATCAGGATAACGTCTGATTGGCGACGTGAAATGGGTATAGTAATCCGCTGCGAGTCCGAAGTGACCAACGCTCTCCGGATGATATTTTGCTTGCTTCATTGAGCGAAGCATAATTTTCGAGACAACCATTTCTTCCGGTTTCCCGGCAACTTCGTCCAGAATTTCTTGCAAAGCGCGCGGATGTATATCGTTACCAGTGCCACGAACAATCAGTCCAAAATGCAGAATGAACTCAAAGAAACGTTGAAGCTTTTCCTCATTTGGATCTTCATGAATTCGATAAATAAACGGAACATCCAACCAGTGAAAATGCTCTGCCACTGTTTCATTGGCGACAAGCATAAACTCTTCAATTAGTTTTTCTGCGACAGATCGTTCACGAATGACAACATCGGTTGGTACACCTTCGCCATCTACAAGTACTTTTGCCTCTTTGAAGTCAAAGTCTATAGCACCACGATTCATTCGTTTATGACGCAAGACCTCTGCTAATCTTTCCATATCATGAAACATTGGAACAAGTGTCTCAAATTGAGTGATCAACTCAGCATCTTGGTCCACAAGAATGCGATTCACATCTGTATACGTCATCCGTGCAGTCGTCTTGATGACACTTTGAAAGATTTCATTCGAAACAACCTTGCCATCTGCATTGATTTCCATTTCACAAGAAAGTGTCAGCCGATCTACCTGAGGGTTCAACGAGCAAATCCCATTGGATAATCGGTGTGGGATCATCGGAATTACTCGGTCTACTAAATAGACACTAGTTCCTCTGTCTAGAGCCTCTTGATCTATTGGCGAGCCTTCTTTAATGTAGTAACTGACATCTGCGATATGTACCCCAAGTTTGTAATTTCCATTATCCAATCTTGTCACAGTAACAGCGTCATCTAAGTCCTTTGCATCTGCCCCGTCGATTGTAACAATCACTTGATTGCGCAGATCTCGCCTCTTAAATAAATCCGGCTCCGAAATCTCCTCTTTCACTTTGTTTGCTTGCTGCAAAACATCAGCAGGAAATTCCTGAGGCAAACCATGATGGTATATAATCGACAAAATATCAACGCCAGGATCATTTTTGTGACCAAGAATATGTGTAACCTTTCCTTCTGCTAAGTGCATTGCATCAGGGAAGGTAATGATTTCAACAACCACCTTGTGACCATCAACAGCACCCTTGACAAATTGATTCGGAATACAAATATCTCCCGAAATCTTCTTATCATCTGGAACGACAAAATGTAAACCTTTTCTAGTTGTAAAAGTCCCAACAATCTCACGAAGTGAACGCTCAACAATCTTAGTCACGCTACCCTCACGTCGATCTCCACTTGAATTAGGTGAAATTTTCACCAGAACGATGTCTCCATGCATTGCCCCATTAAAAGCCGATGCTGGAATGAAAATATCATTAATTCCCTCCGCTTCGGGAAGCAGAAAAGCATAGCCCTTTGCATTAGCGCTTAGTTTCCCCTTCACCAGATCCATTGATTGTGGCAAAGCGTAACGATCATTGCGTGTCCGTACGACCAGCCCTTGTTCTTCTAACTGTACGAGAGTTTTGACAAGGAGCTTGAACTCATCCGCACTTGTAATGTCCAGTACTTGCTCCATTTCACGAACCGTCATTGGTTTATAAGTATCCTGTTTAATCATCTCGATAAGTTGCTCTTTTAAATTCATATTCATTCACCCTCCCTTCCTTTATATTTTAGTCAAAAAACAAATTAATCTACCCTTTTCAATCGATAAAAAAAGTCTGGCATCAGCCAGACTTTTTAAGCTTCTTTTTCTAAGCACCAAAATATGCAATCGCTATGGTCAATGCGAAAAACAACACGACCAACACAACAGTCATACGATGCAGAATCAAGTCTGCGCCACGTGCTTTTTGCTTTCCAAAAAGTTGCTCAGCGCCTCCAGCAATTGAACCAGAAAGCCCTGCACTCCTACCCGATTGCAATAACACACAAAGTATTAATAGAACACAAACCAATATCAATAGAATTAGCAAAAATGTATGCAAGTTGAATCCTCCTACCTGACATGAAAGCTATTTACTCAGTTTCACTTTTTAACAGTGTTGCTATTTTACCATAAAAACCAGCAGCAAACAAGAGTGGATGTTTTGTCAATTTAAACTGTGTCTGCTGAGTAAGTAAATGCAACCCCCTACGAGAGAAAGTTACAGGTCAGATAACTAAGCAACTGGTGCTGGAAAAGTTAATTTGTATCCATCCACCAGTTGATTTCTACATTGCAATTCTAATTGTCAAAGCTTCTTGTTAGACTTCAAATTTCAAACGGTCACAATTTTAATTATTGGCAGGTTTCTCAGCGTGCTGCATTTTCTCAAATACTTGCTGAACATCTTTGTCACCACGACCAGATACATTGATAATAATCGTTTTCTCCTTCGACAATGTTGGTGCGAATTTCAACGCATAAGCGACCGCATGTGAGCTTTCGAGAGCAGGGATAATTCCTTCTGTTTGTGACAGTAGTTTAAATGCTTCTAGTGCTTCCGTATCAGTTACTGCCACATATTCTGCTCGACCAGAATCTTTGTAGAAGCTATGCTCAGGTCCCACGCCTTGATAATCGAGTCCTGCTGCTATTGAGTGTGCTGGCGCAATCTCACCTTTTTCATCGACAATCATATAAGTTTTAAATCCATGAATAACACCTGGAACGCCTGTCGTTAAGGTTGCTGCATGTAACCCAGTTTTCAATTCATCACCTGCAGGTTCAACGCCAATCATTTTGACCGTTGCCATGCTGTAGAATGGCGCAAATAATCCAATTGCATTACTGCCTCCACCAACACAGGCAATTAAGTAGTCAGGTAATCGCCCTTCTTTCTCCATGTGTTGTGCATGCGCTTCTTGACCTACAACAAGTTGGAAATGACGTACCATTTCAGGATAAGGATGCGGTCCTACAGCAGATCCAAGCAGATAGAAGCTGGTTTTGTAGTTAGTTGCGTAATCAATCAGCGCTGCATCCACTGCATCCTTCAAGGTGCGACCACCTTCTTTAACTGCAATGACTTTTGCACCTAGGAGCTCCATGCGAAACACGTTAAGCGCTTGTCGCTCGGTGTCGAGTTCACCCATATATACAACGCACTCCATATCGAATAATGCGCAAACCGTAGCAGTGGCAACACCGTGTTGACCTGCTCCCGTCTCGGCAATCACTCGTTTGACACCCATTCTTTTGGCAAGTAGTATTTGTCCAAGCACATTGTTTATTTTGTGTGCTCCAGTGTGGTTCAAATCCTCTCTCTTCAAGTAGATTTTCGCCCCTCCGAGTTTCTTGGTCAACTGTTCAGCATAGTAAAGAGGGCTGGGACGTCCAACATAATCTTTCAAATAGTATTCGTATTCCTTAATGAACTCAGGATCATCCTTATACTGCTTGAATGCCTCTTCTAAGTGGTCGAGCGCAGCTTGCAACTCCTCTGGTACAAAACTCCCGCCATATTCACCAAAGTAACCATTTTTCACTTGTAAAATTTCCATCTTATTGCCCTCCGTTAATGTATTTTTCATAACCAATCTGTTGAAGCAGCGTTTTTGAGACGACTAATCCTGATTTGTAATCAAAACAGGGAATCAATTGTTCGTACCCATAATAAAAACCCCCTACATGAATAATTCATGTAGAGGGCGGTTATAGACCGTGGTGCCACCTCAATTGGTTCTTGCGTATAGATGCAAGTAACCCACTCATCAGGTACAGAAATTGTTTCGATACCCTATCCTTATAACGGTGGAATCCGTGCTACCTACTCAAAATCTTTTCAGTCAGCAACTCATAAGTCCATTCAGCATTATCCCACATACTAGTTTGCACCAAACACTAGCTCTCTACAATGTCGTGATACTGCTTACTTACTCTTAATCAACGATTTAAGTATGAAATTGTGATAATTCTAGCAAGGAATTTGACATAAGTCAATAGCTAAAGTATTCATTGAGCCTAGAGGTTCTGCCTCTCCAATGTTTTCAATGAAATGAAGATGAATAATGCAATGAAAACTGCATTAATAATTGAAGCTGTTCCAAAGAGCGAGTTCAGTGCACTTGCATCAACCTCATTTGCACCATCAAATGAATTGTAGTAGACAACATTACTACTTGTATTCACAAGGAGAATAAAGACTAATCGATAGACAAAACTAACACCAAGAAAAACAAGAATTGCTTTTCCAACTGATCGACTCAAAATACTACAAAAAACCATCAATAATAGACCAGCCAGATAGGTTGTAATAACCAATAGGATTAGCAAAGGAATATTCAGATCAACCGAACTAAACACATCAGAAAATTCCTCAAATACTCTGTCTAAGCCAATCTCGGCATTAATTTTCGCTGTAAATATTATAATTGGGATTAAGACCATAATTGCTGTTAGGATAATGCTAGAAAGAATGATGGCACCAACCTTTGCAAAGTACAATTTTCTTCTGTTAACGCCAGAAGCCACCATCATTGCCATCACATTATTTTTGTAATCAATTGTTACAGCCTGCAAAGGGTAAATCATCATGATAAGGATACTCGCCAAATACTGGAGAGGAACCAGAGCTACCAATACAATACTTAAGTCATCACTCGCACCATTATCAATCGCATTAATCAAGGATATTGTAGAAAAAATGTTCAATAACCCGATAATACCAGCGGTAATCAGAAAACTCCTATTCTGAAAGAACTTATACATTTCCATTTTAAAAATTAATTTTCCAGTCATGATATTCTCCTTAGTTCAATCTGTCTTCAAGTATTTTCACTTGAGACATTTCTGTGATTTCAATGTTCTCTTTTTGTAGCTGCGCATAAACTGAATTCCAATTTGGATCGTCTACATTAACCTTCACTCTGTGATCTTCTGTAAGTTCGTACGGGATGCTCGCAACTCCCAATAGCCTCATGAACACTTCATTATTAGAGGTATCAATCAGTCTTGGCTTCTTGCTCTTTTCAGCAGTTAAGTCAATACATTCAATAATTCTTCCTTTATCAATAACATGAACAAACTCACATAGTTCTTCCAAATCATTTCTCACATGACTGGATACGAATAAGGTTAGTCCACCTTCAGTTAGTCCCTTGAGATAATTCTTGAACCACTTGACACTGTCTATATCAAGACCTCTAAATGGCTCATCCAAAATCAGGACTTTCGGGTCAGATAGCAATGCAATTAACAGAATTAACTTCTTCTGCATGCCATATGAGTAGGTTTTAACTTTCTGACCAAGAACCTGCTCAATATCCAAATCTCTTGCAAGCTCTCTTGCTTTTGCATCATTTCGATTGCCTCTTAATCCAGAAAAATATTTAATATTAAACCAACCTGATTGGTTTTGATAAACAGACATCCCATCAAGAACGATACCAACATCCTTCAAAATTTCGTTGTGTTTTTTTACCTCGGTACCACCAATAGTAATGCTTCCTTTGTAGTTACAAATAATATTTGTGATACATTTGAAAAGCGTCGTTTTACCGGCTCCATTATGTCCAACCAATCCATGGCTTCTGCCAGAATCAAGCGAAAAAGAACTAATATTCAACACTTCTCGATTGCCATACTTCATCAAAAGCTCGTTTACTTCGATCATTTTTTCTCTCCTTTGATAATATTTACAGGCTATCTTACCATATATATAGTGGTTGTGGAAGACTCGGAAAGTTTTCGAAGTGTTCCATTGGGTTTAACAAAACACCCCTTTTTTCGGTTTACCCTAGAGGTAAACTGCTCATTTGAAGTATAGGATTTCTTAGCCAGTGTAAAAAAACTCTTGCGGGAAATATCCATCACAAGAGTTGTTGCAAAATATTCAAAGACAAGTAATAACAGACGACTCAATCCGCTTGTTTCACAATCTCTCAAGAACTGCGGGATCCTTTTAGGTCGCTGATCAAATCAAGTTCGATTCAAAAGAAAACATATTTGAAGTTATAGCTGCCTTGTAATCTCATCGGTCAGTACCTTAGCTGCTTCACGACTAATGACTACTTTACCGCCTGCTAAAAACAAATTGTTATCAGATACATCTCCAGTGACCAGACATGCCATTCTGTTTGCATACTTTTTCAATACAATTTTCTCTTCATCTATCAAAATCTCAAGAGGATCTCGTACCTCAATCCCTAATGTTCTTCTAAGTTCTTTGGGTATAACAATTCGTCCTAGCTCATCTAATTTTCGAACAATTCCTGTTGATTTCATTTAACAATCCCCTTTAACACTATTTTGCTACTTAAGTATGCAATTGAATTTGTATAACATGCAACAAGAATTTTCTTCGCTTGCTAACTACGGATGAAACCTTGGTTTCTTCACCATGTCATCATTGATTTGCCGCATCTGTGCTACTTTCCGATCGCGTCGCGAGGTTTTTCTAGACCGAAGCTGCGCAAGCATCCCTAAACCACCTAGTCCCATAAGAATGTATGAAAGCACTTCGCGATCAGGATTCATCGTCAGTATTATTCCCGACACGAACAGTGCCCCAGCGATGATGACTCTTACCAACCTATTTGTTTGTTGCATCTGACCGGCAAGAATTTTCTTCTCTTGCAATGGTGAGAGCTTCACTATGAAGTCACTAGCATCCATTTTGGTTACAATTGATGAAAATTTACGTACCGTTGGGACAATCCCCTTTATGAAACCTTTTCCTTGATCTAGGATTGTTGAGAAAACATTTCCCTTGAAATCAGTGTTCATCATTTCCTCTACAAACGGTTTAACCTCTTGAACCAAATCTATTTCTGGATCAAGTGCGGAGGAAATTCCGATCACTGTAAATACTGCCTTTCCAAGAAAAGTTGTGTTAGCAGGCAATTGAAACGGCTGCGAATAGAGAAAATCACGTAATTCTTCCGAATTATCACCAACCACAGCGAAACTCAGATCAGCTTTTTCACTCATGACTTGCTCAAATAACAGTGTCAAATTTTTCGAAAAAACCTGAAGGTCGGCATTTCGTCGTAGAAAACCAAGCTGGTTTAGTGCATCGATTGCACTGCTCGCATCCTTCATGTAGATCGCAATTGCAAGGGAGACCAATCCCTTTTTCATGGATTCTGTGACTCGCCCCACCATTCCAAAATCAATCAAAGCGATCTTTCCATCAGCTTGCACCAAAACATTCCCAGGATGAGGATCAGCGTGGAAAAAGCCATCCACCATAATCATTTGTAAGTAGATTTCTAGAATATTTTTCGCCAATTCCTTGCGGTCTATGGCTAACTCATCCAGTTTCTCTAATTGATTTATTTTAACACCTTCCATGAATTCCATTGTTAATACTTTGCGAGATGAGTATTTCCAATAGATTTGCGGAATGTTGATATTCATATTCTCAAGAAAATTAGCTTGTACCATTTCAGCGTGCTTGCCTTCTTTTTCAAAATCAAGCTCATCTTTGATGGTATCGTCAAACTCTTGATAAAGTGCATCGGTGTCAACATAATTTCCAATAGTAGTCATTCTTTTTAACATGCGGATAGCAATTTGTAGTGATTTTAAATCAATATGGATTATTTGCTCAATCCCCGGTCTTAGCACTTTAACGGCTACTTTCTCACCCGAATCCATGGTAGCGCAATGCACTTGGCCTAATGAGGCAGCTGCGATGGCTTCAGGATCGAAACTAGCAAAGAGTTCATCGACCTTCGACCCAAGCTCAGCTTCAATAATTGGCAGAATATCTGTTAGTGCAACGGGAGCTACAGAATCTTGGAGCTTCGATAGTTCATCTGTATACTCCTTCGGCAAAATATCAATTCGGGCGCTCACATGTTGTCCCAATTTGATCAGCAAACCACCCATATCTATTGCTGTATCGGTGAATTGCTTCGCCTGCTTTGAGTAAAGACGACTTCGCTTTTCAGCAACGCTTGACTTAGAAAGGAATCTTCGCTGTTTTGAAAAAAACCAGTATTGAAAAACAAATCGAAATAGCATCCGCATCGTTCTACGAAAACGAGCGTTTTTTGCTAATTTAAAAAATTCTCTCATTTAGACTTCTCATCTTCTTCGTCACCAAATTCGGCTTTGGTTTTATCTAGAATTGTTTCAGCGATCTTCTCTAGCTTCTTCGATTTGCTCATAAAGAAATCTGCAAACTTATTGAAAATATCTGCCTTCACCATAATAACAGCGCCTTTTCGCTTGTTACCAAACACAACAAACTTGTCGCCAGCCTTGATCTCCAATTCTTCTCTTGCCTCTGCCGGGATAACCACCTGTCCTCTTTCACCAACGGATGTTGTTCCCAAAATTTTGCCATGACTCATCATTGTAATTCCTCCTCGAAAATATTATTCATACTTATATGATAAATCATACTTTTCATACATACAATAGTATTTTGTGAAAGTTCTCCGACAGTTACTTTGTTTTAATCGGAATCATGCGGCGATAAATACCATCTATCTGGATCAGGTTGTGATAAGCGCCTTTAATCCGGATCAGGTTGTGATAAACGCCATTTCATCATAGGCAATTTGCTCACGAAGTTCCCTTGCAGAGTCAGCTGAGATTGTTTCAGCATTTAACGCATCTTGAACAAATCCGTACTCAATTTGACATGCTCTTGTAAACCAGACGTGTTGATGATGGGATTCAGTTGTTTCTTTGCCAAAAAATCTTTCCTGTCGCGCTCTGTAGAACTGCTCGACTGCATAAATTTCAATATAATTTTCTGGGGTTATGAGACTTTCTAAATAAGCTACTGACGCTTCGGAAACTGCCCTTTGAATAAGTTGGTTTTCCGCTCGATAATCTTCCCTTTTCTTTGCATATATCTTTTCTAATTCAATATTATTCTTTTCTCGCCATCTTCGTAATTGACGAAGCAACCATAGTAGTATGTGTTTTCTCACATTGCGTATGCCTTTCTGAGATACAATCAGGTGCGAGTAACCTGCAAAATTGCAATATAACTGATAGGTTCTTCTGGAAATGCTTCCTTCACCATAGAGCTTTAAAGCAGTTGCGTTTTCAATTTCATAGACCTTATTAAGTAGTTCGAGAACTACAGTACGGTCCTCTCTCCTTTCACTTAACATATGGAGTTGATTACGCAGTGCAGAGATCACTGGTGCAAGATGTGACTTGTCCTCATCTAAAGCAATTGACTTCAGTTCTGCAAGTGTGTGTATCAGCATTGTTCTCCTAATTCCCACCAAGTCGGACACTTCATTCTCTGCTTTGGTTAAACGAGGTGCTAGTTTAGGAAGTAAGAATGTTGGAATAATCATACTTAGTAACACTACTAATGCCACGATAAAAATAATCTCGTTTCGAAGTGGAAACAGACTCCCATCATGCAGCAGTAAAGGGATTGAAAGTGAAATTGAAATGGCGATTGTTCCATGAATTCCACTTAGCGCATAAATTAAAGCTCTTCTAGAGTCAGAATGTAGTCTTGTCCAAAGGGATCGTCGAACATATTTTTCAGAAAAAACAGGTTGAAATAGCTGAATCCAAAGGAAACGTAATAAGGTCATGAATAAATATATCAAAAGGGATTCTACAATAAGAATCTCGATGCGAATCACATGATGAAACCATAGTGTTTTAAAAACATTTACCAAAGTTAGTCCCAGTAGAACAAAGACAAAGCCGTTCAAGGCATAGTTAAGTACAGACCAAGTATTATCTTGAAGCATCCGTAACTTTGTTGATGTTAGGCGAAGAAAATCGCGCTCCACTCCATGAAATATTCCTGCTGATACTACTGCGAGAATTCCAGACACACCTATTTTGTCAGCTAGTAAAAAGATCATAAATGGCGTCAGAACTTGGATAAGCACAATCATTGAGGAATCTTCAAAATCCTTTTTCATTAAGTACATTCTTAACTGTATAACAAAAAAACCGATAATAAGACCAAATATCAATCCGCCAATGGAGACGAAGAAGAAGTGGAAAAGACTTTCCCGTAGTGAGAATGCACCAGTCAAAAAGGTTGCCACCGCAATATTAAAGGCAACAACTCCCGTTGCGTCGTTGAAAAGCGATTCTCCTTCAAGAACTGGCAGAATCCCTTTCGGTAAATGAAGCGTCTTGGTAATCGCTTTGACTGCTACCATGTCGGTTGGTGTCACTACTGCAGCCAATATTACCGCCAAACCCACAGAAATAACTGGCAGAGTCGTATGAATCAAAAAGCCCATGATAACGACAGATGCAACCACGAGGGCAACTGCTAGCGACAGGATTGGTCGAAAATACTTTTTGAGATCCTTCCGTGACGCCCTTTGCGCATCACTGAATAACAATGGAGTGATGACCGCAAACATAAACATTTCGGTATTGATCTGAAAGTCATGATAAATTGGAAATAACGCCAATAACATACCAATAATGATTTGCAAGAACATAACGGGGATCTTCGATAATATTTTCCCAACCAGATCGGAAAGAATAACTGCAATAACCAGAAAAACAACCAATAATGAAACTTCCATATGTACACCTCGTTGAAACTATCATGATTTCAGTCAATCGAATTCCTTATAAAAAAACATGGTCAAGTCTTACAATGTGCTCTTGGGGCACCACTGAATGGAAATCGACTCTTTTCATCGTTTAAAAAAGAGTATAGTTATAAATTTTTCGTTATGCAAGGGTTTCTTGAAGCAGATCGGTCTTGGCATCGGTTATAATTTTCTCGGACGAACCTTAAGATTAGTTTAAAAAATATCATTTAGGAGCATTTTGATCGCCAAGCTTCTTTATCCTGATTACCGATTAAGATAGCGAATGCTTTGTGGTAATTTTCCATCTCACTTTGTTAAAAAAGTGCTTAAATATCTAGATATTCGCGCATTTTTTGCCGCGCTAGATGAAAAATTTCCGGACAAATCATTCACTATTTTAATCGGTAATCAGGATTATTTTTCTTTTATTTTATCCTAACATTTAGGAAGGCATCGCTATTTTTCCGGAAATCTTTATCCATAGACAAACAAAAGCCCTCTAAAGAATGTGATATTACACGATTCAATAGAGGGTAGTTTTGTATAAAATCGTACGAGCTGTTCAGCGAACCCGCCACTGCTGCAACTTAGTTTTCAGACTCAAGCAACATTGAACACTTTCTATCACTTCATTTGGGAGTTAGCACCCAAAAACGCTTCCTTTTTCAAGTTGTAGAAGCTCATCAATCCACCATAAACAGCTAAATCACCAAGCTCATCTTCAATGCGCAACAACTGATTATACTTCGCAATACGGTCAGTACGTGACATTGATCCAGTCTTAATCTGTCCAGCATTAGTTGCTACGGCAATATCTGCAATTGTAGCATCTTCTGTCTCACCAGAACGATGCGAGACAACTGCTGTGTAACCAGCGCGTTTTGCCATCTCGATTGCATCAAAAGTCTCTGTCAATGTTCCGATTTGGTTCACTTTAATGAGGATGGAATTTGCAACGCCTTTATCAATACCTTCTGCTAACTTCTTGGTGTTGGTTACGAAAAGATCATCGCCGACCAGTTGCACTCTTTTGCCAAGGCGATCTGTTAATAATTTATGTCCCGCCCAGTCGTTTTCATCCAAGCCATCTTCAATTGATAGAATCGGGAATTCATTGACAAGTGATTCGTAGAAATCAACCATTTGTGCTGAGGTCATTTTGCGTCCTTCACCAGCAAGGTTGTATACGTTCTCCTTTTTGTCGAAGAATTCAGAGGATGCCACATCCATTCCAAGGAATACATCTTTGCCAGCCACATATCCTGCTGCTTTGACCGCTTCCATAATAACCTCAAGTGCTTCACGATTTGATTTCAGGTTAGGTGCGAAACCACCTTCATCACCAACTGCTGTATTCAACCCTTTATCTGATAAAACCTTCTTCAATGCATGGAATATTTCTGCACCCATTCGGATTGCTTCCTTAAATGAAGGTGCACCTACTGGGAGAATCATAAATTCTTGGAAGTCGACATTGTTATCTGCATGCGAACCGCCATTAATAATATTCATCATTGGTGTTGGCAGAATCTTTGCATTAAAACCGCCCAAATAGCGATATAACGGCATCTCTAAATAGCTAGCGGCTGCGTGTGCAGCTGCAAGTGATACACCTAGAATTGCATTCGCACCTAATTTGCTTTTGTTCTCAGTACCATCCATTTGAATCATTATATGATCGATTCCTGATTGATCCAAGACATGTAATCCGATCACTTCCTCAGCGATAATGTTGTTGACATTATCAACTGCCTTCAGCACACCCTTGCCTCCATAACGAGACTTATCCCCATCACGCAACTCCACCGCTTCATGTTCACCTGTTGAAGCGCCACTTGGTACAATTGCACGACCAAATGCACCCGACTCAGTTTCAACTTCTACTTCAATTGTTGGATTCCCGCGAGAATCAATCACTTCACGTGCATAGACATCTGTAATATATGGCATATTGATTATCTCCTTTTTCTATGTAAAATTTTTTTGGTTTTAATTTTTAAAAATAAAACAAGTCATTTACTTTGTTGTACCACTGCGCTTCAATGAAAAGTCATTTGCAACTGAATACCACAGCGCTACTACCGACACATCTTACCACAGAATTCAATTACTTGATCATTACGCTTTTTCGATCAAACTTTTCCCTGTCATTTCTATTGGCTGTTCAAGTCCTAGTAATGCGAGCATTGTTGGTGCTAAATCACTAAGTTGTCCACCGTCACGCAATGCCACAGTTTTGTCAGTGATAATGACTGGCACTGGATTTAGTGTATGGGCAGTCATCGGTTTGCCTTCAAGCGTGGTCACTTCGTCCGCATTTCCGTGGTCGGCAGTAATAATGACCTTTCCACCCATTGCAATAATCTTGTCCACAACCTTGCCAAGGCATTCATCAACTGCCTCAATTGCTTTCACTGTTGGTTCCATTTTACCAGAGTGACCAACCATATCACAATTGGCAAAATTCATGATGATTGCATGATGTTTATCTGCTTCCAAATCACGCAGTAGCGCGTCCGTCACTTCGTACACACTCATTTCAGGCTTCAAATCGTAAGTAGCTACCTTTGGCGAGGGAATGAGGATTCGTTCCTCGTTCGGGAATACATCATGACGACCACCATTCATAAAGAATGTCACATGTGCATATTTCTCAGTTTCAGCAATTCGCAATTGATTGAGATTATTCTTTGCAAGCACCTCACCAATCGTATTGTCAAAGTTTGTTGGCTTAAATGCCACAAAGCCCTTGACTGTCTCACTAAATAGGGTCATACAGACAAAGTGCAGATTCTTTGGAAAGCGATCACCACGGTCAAAATCTTGAAAATCTTCATTTGTAAATACATTTGAAATCTGGATAGCACGATCAGGTCGGAAGTTGAAAAACAATACAGCATCTTCGTCATTAATCATCGCAACCGGTTTGCCTTCGTTATCGACAATTACTGACGGGATTACGAACTCATCGTAGATCTCATTTTCGTAAGAGTCCTCAATTACTTCGCGTGCGGACTTGTAGACGGGTCCTTCCCCATAAACCATGCTCCGATAGGATTTCTCCACTCGGTCCCAGCGTTTATCTCGATCCATTGAATAGAATCGTCCAGAAATCGTGGCAAACTTACCCACACCAGTTTCCTTAAACACAGCTTCTGCCTGATCAATAAAACCTAGAGCGGTTTGTGGGCCTACATCACGACCGTCCAGGAAACCATGAACATAGACATTTTCAATCCCTTCCTTTGCCGCTAGTCGAATCAGCGCAAATAAGTGATTAATATGACTATGAACTCCCCCATTAGAGAGCAAGCCAAATAGGTGAAGATTTCTCGTACTTGGTGATGCCTTCACATAATTCATAGCATCAGTAAGCGTTTCGTTTTGCTCAAATTCCCCATTCCGAATAGACAAATCTACCCGGCTGAGGCTTTGATAAACAACTCTACCTGCACCGATATTTAAGTGTCCTACTTCCGAGTTGCCCATTTGGCCTGCTGGTAATCCGACCGCTTCCCCACAAGCGACCAGACTGGAATGCGGATATTCAGTCCAAAACCGATCAAAGTTTGGCTTCTTCGCTGCAGCAATCGCATTTCCCTTTGCTTCCGTCCTAAGCCCAAATCCATCAATGATGATTAAGGCCACTGGCTTCTTTGTCATGATGACTTGCCTCTCTTCTTCTTGTAAAAATAGATTGTGAAAACCAAACAGCTTGGTGAAAGTACTCATTGCTGGTTTCAATTTCCAATAAGTTCATTTTACGCTTAACGAAACCCGTTGACAAACTTTATTTACAGGCTTCTAGCAGCTTCAAATAAGAAGCAGCTTCTAGCGAAGCGCCACCAACAAGTGCGCCATCGATGTTCTCCATCGCCATATATTCTGCAATATTTTCCGGCTTCACGCTACCACCATATTGAATGCGAATTGCTTCAGCCACATCTTGTGAGAACAGCTTTGCCACTACTTGACGAATTTGACCACATACTTCGTCTGCATCAGCTGCCGTTGAGCTTCTTCCAGTGCCGATAGCCCAAATAGGTTCGTATGCGATCACTGTGTTTTCAACTTCCTCAGTAGTTAACCCTGCTAGTGCCTGCCCAATTTGTCCTGTTACAAATGTGTTGGTTTCCCCCGCTTCACGCTGCGCCAATGTTTCGCCACAGCAGACGATCGGAAGGAGTCCATGAGAAAAAGCTGACAACACTTTCTGATTCACTGTTTCATCGGTTTCATTAAACATTTCACGTCGTTCAGAGTGGCCGATAATCACGTAGTGTACACCGAGGTCTTTCAGTGCGACTGGACTTACTTCTCCAGTGAATGCCCCTTTATCAGCAAAATGCATATTCTGCGACCCGATTTTGACATCCGAATGTTTCGCTTTCTTCACTAGTTTTCGAAGAAAAAGTGGCGAAGCACACACTACAGACTCAACTTGATCGAATGAAGGAACCTTTTCACGGATTTCCTCTATAAAAGCAGTCGCTTCATCAATCGTTTTGTACATTTTCCAGTTCGCTGCAATAATTGGTTTTCGCATTGAAATCCTCCTTGAATTTTATAAATGATAATGCCGATAACTTGTTTCATATCAGCAGAGTGTCCGCAGTTGTTTCCAAAAATCATTGCATCAGCAAAGTGTTGTTGACCATTCTGTCTTAGTCGGTTCTCGACGTCACTGAGTTAATTGTTACTTGTCGTTTAATGCTACAACACCAGGTAGTGCCTTGCCTTCCATAAATTTAAGCGAAGCACCACCACCTGTAGAAATATGATCCATCTTAGCGGCAAGCCCAAACTTTTCGACTGCTGCTGCAGAATCACCACCACCAATAATCGAATACGCATCCTTGGCCTGTGCAATTGCTTGCCCCACTGATTTAGTCCCATCAGCAAACTTATCCATTTCAAACACACCCATTGGGCCATTCCAAACTACGAGTTTCGATTTCAAAATCGCGTCTGCATAAATCGCAGATGTCTTCGGACCTATATCAAGTACCATCCAATCTGCTGGAATTTGATCAACATCAACTGATTTTGACTCTGCATTCGCACTAAACTCAGATGCAACCACGACATCAACTGGCATAAGAAAGCTCACACCGTTTCGTTTGGCTTTCTCAATAAAGCTGTGCGCCATCTCAATTTTGTCTTCTTCCACAAGCGATTTCCCTATACCATGCCCTTGTGACTTAATGAAAGTATTCGCCAAGCCTCCACCAATGATCAATGTATCAACCTTATCCAAAAGCTGTTCGATTACTCCGATCTTGTCTTTGACCTTTGAACCGCCGATAACTGCTGTAAATGGGCGGTCAGGATTTTCTAACGCCTTACCTAGTATTTCAAGCTCTTTCTCCATCAAAAACCCTGCAACAGCGGGTATGTAGTTTGTAATCCCTTCTGTTGAAGCATGCGCTCGATGCGAAGCACCAAAAGCATCATTTACAAATATTTCCGCCAAATCCGCAAACTGCTTGGCTAGCTCAGCGTCATTCTTCTCCTCCCCAGGGTAGAAGCGAACATTTTCTAACAGAATGACATCTCCGTTTTGCATTGCATCAATTGCAGCTTTTGCTGTCTGCAAATCGACTGCCCCTAGCATCACATTTTTACCCAAAATCTCACTCAATCGCTTAGCAACCGGCGATAGTGAAAATTCTGGATTGACTTCCCCTTTCGGGCGTCCTAGATGACTTGCCAGAATGAGCTTTGCACCCTTTTCAATTAAATATTGAATGGTGGGTAATACAGCACGGATTCTTGTTTCATCAGAGATTTCACCGTTTTGCATTGGTGTATTCAAATCAACTCGGCAGAATATCCTTTTGCCATTTGCTTCAATATCACGAATTGTTTTCTTGTTCATATGTATTTCTCCTTGTTTTTTTCGAAATAATACCGAATCTATTATACCCATAATAGGAAGAAGTATAAAGAGGGAAAGAGGTTTCCGGGGGGAATCTATATTAATGAGTTTTCATGCGAGTTAACTCTTCTATGAAATTATTGGCGAGTGCCGACCTAGCGAGGTTGATCGCTTCCACACGAATAAACTAGAGGAACACAATCAATATACTTATACTTATCTAGAAAAAGACTTGCCTACGCTTTTTAAATGCTATGTACGAAAAGTAAAAAAGCTAGCGAACTTCTGTCTAAAAGAGTGCGACCTACCAATTGAAGAACTGATTAGCCGTCTCACCTGTATGTACGGTTCCGTTTACGGTGGTTCAAAAGTTTGAGTGTACAGCCTCGAAACACTTGACTATCCAAGTGTTTCGAGGTCTTCGGTTGTTCTGTTTGTTGCTAGACCTCTTACAAAGGATTCTCCAACGACCAATGCTCGGTGTTTTCCATTCCACCTAATTTCTTCAGATTTCCTTGACAGTCAACTCGCAGACAATTTTATCGATTATTCATACTTAACTCTTGTCCTCTTCTTTTTAATACACCTAGTTCTTTGTATTCTTGATTGGTTTTGAAATGCAACTTTCTAAAAACAATACTTCCTTGCTTCCCGGTTTTTGTAAGTTCATAGTGAATTACATACGGTTTCCCAAACCATACTTCTTCATACCTTAAATTCCCGACATCTTTGATTAGGTCATCTTTTGCCATATCAAATGCTTCTGGGGTCATAATTTTTGAACAGCTTTCAAAATAGTAATCTATTCCTTTTTCATTTAGTCCCGCATTAGGTTGTACTGCTCTCCACCAAAAAAAAGATTTTATTTTGAAATAACCTGCTACAGCGAGAATTATAAGTAATATTCCTATATATTCCATACTTCTTTCTCCTCTCAAAATATAACTAATTCTAAGAATAATTTCTATTCAAACGATAATTATTAGGATCAAAACCCGATGAAATTACACCTCTAAATTCAGAGTGTTTCCCCTAAGTCAACTAGTTATTAGGTTTTGAACAACCACTCTTTGAATTAATTCATACACTGGAGTATTTCGCTAACAAGGAACTGATTCAAGGCTACAAAAAACCACCTTTTCTTTCAGTTCCCCTCTTCCAGTTCTACAAATTTTTTCTTACATTAATTTGCAATTCCTTAACACCAAAGCTTATTTTCTCCTTATCCGTGCTTAATATAGATTTCACACTTCTCATATGAATAATCCCTTGCATCACACTTGCTCTCATACTCTGCATCTGATACTACTTTATTTGCTAGAGTGCAATATCCATCTCCGCTTCGTTTTTCACAATATTTGCAATAACTCGCCATTCGTTTCACCCCCCTTCTCACACAATATTTATTTAGCAAAGGGTATCCCCCTAATTACTACTTTTCTAAAAACCCTAACAACCTTATTAAGGGATTTTCTTGTTTCTAATATTGCTTCTTCTGTGAATTTGTCTTCTTTGGTTCTCCTCAATTACTTATTTATAAATTGAGATAGTTTCCCAGGTATATGGAATATAAATGGTCATGTTTTTTTCTTCACGTTTTATTCCTTTTCAACGTTTGGCGTTTACTGCTAATGGGAAAACTGCAGCTTCCTCTTATATTCTATAAATCTCTCACAAGCGTTCTATCTTAAAGCCCTAGAAGTTTGATTTCGATTTTTTCGATTTCTAGTTTATGGAAATCGATATCACCTAAGATTCTCGTGCTATCTCCATAGCCTGGTAGAGGGCTTCCATTAATACAATATTCCTGAAAATTCATACATAGACGACAAAGAACATCGAAGTTTTTGCATTTGTTATATCCAACTATATCTCTTAGTAAGCTCTCTGTACCTTCAACAAATAGGTTTTCTTTGGAAAGAGCAGGTTCTAAGATAAGTAAACTTCGTTTAAACAATCCTAACCTTTTTTCCTCAATAGAAATCTCTTCTTCGTATGAAACGGGAGAGTAGCTCCCATTACTCATTTTTCTCATAAACTTTCCCTTATTCTGATTTGAATTTGAAGATTCAAACAACAAGAAGTAAAGAACCGAGACAACAATAATCCAAATAATCCAGCCCATTTGTCACGCCCTCTCTCACAGATTTCACATAAATATTCCCACCAAAATTCCGAATAATCTTTTTCATTCCTACAACACCTACCCCAAAAATCTCACAAACTTCCGTTTCGCTTCCGAGTATTTCTTTTGACTAATCGGAATGGTTTCCCCATTAAAA
>JAVBKB010000156.1:0-5943 GCA_031554275.1 Caryophanales bacterium
ATACAAAAGATTGGGTAAGATAACGAAGAGCTTCTCCCAGAACCCAAGCTGATCTGTTCTCTCACCAACATGAATCTCCCACGTTAAATCAGAATCATCGATAAGTACATTTTTTTTGTCAAAGCTGATCGGGGTTGCTGAACCATAAAAATTTAAAACAGTCTTATCATTTAGAATAATCTTTTCTATGTAATACAACCCGTTTTCAATTTCTTTCTGATAGTTAATGTCTGCTGTACCTCGAATGCTTTTCGAAGGGTCGTTCAGTGGAACTACATTAACAGAGTATTTACCACCAGGCTGAACATCATTGTAACGCCAAAACACGATGGCAAAGAAGCTGATAATGATTGTAATAATAATAATTCTACGTTGAATCTTACTTAAATTTACTTCACCCATATAAATTCATTCCCATTTCTTTATTAATTCTTACTTAATCATATCAAATATTTCTGATTCGACAAGTCTCGCTTCTTTTTTATTTCTGATCTTATCAATTGTGGGTTGAATTAAGCGGTTTTATTCGATTACATGAAAAAACTGTTCCATTTGATTTAAAACAAACATTCAAATTTTAATTGTAGAAAAACTCATTAACAACACTTTGCTGTAGACTCCTGAATTTTATTAGAAAGTAAGCCCGAACCGACCTTATGGTCAATTGTTGCTCAAGGAAAAATCAGCTGTTTTTCCCAATTCAAGCGAGTTTAGAATCTCAGATTCGTTTACATTCTGGATAATTGACAATAATAGTTTCATTGCAAGGAGGAAAGATGATGAAATGGGTTGTACTTATTCTTGCTGTTTTGTTTGTCACAATATTATTACAGCGTTTACGGATTGAGCTCGAATATGTTAAAGAAGATGAAACAAATCACTTGATCCTGAACTTTAGCACTCTTTTTGGTTTGCTCCATTACAAAAAGAAAATCGAGTTGAAAGTTAAGCCCGATAAATTAGCTGTTGGGATTAAGGAGAAAAGTGGGGCAAGTGCACAAGGACCGACAGACAAAGACAACTTTTCTTTCAAAAGAATCATGCAAAAAATAGATGATATGAAGAAATTATTGCAGTTAACAAGGAGTTTGAAGCAGATCGTAACTGATTTCCTCCACCAGGTGACGATTCATGAATTGCAGTTTGTTAGTGATATTGGAGACGAAGACGTGGTGAAGGCGGCAAAAAACACTGGTTATTTTTGGGGTGTGATTGGTTCTTTGATGGCACTGATTCAAACCTTATTTAAGCTGTGTTGTGTACCTGAATTGGTTGTGAACCCGATTTTTCATCGTAATACATTTACCATTCGCTTTCGATGTATATTTGATTTTAAAGTCGGACATCTTATTTGGGCAGGGTTAAAATTTATTTTCAGCTGGAAGGGAAAGAAAAAGTTTTTCTTTATTCCGGTTTTTTCAAAATCAACAATGTCACCTTAAATGTTGATAGCTCTGACCTTTAATAATACGATTACGGAGGAATAACAGATGGCAGAACATCCAATTCAAGGATTAATGAATTCAGCAATGGAGAATTTAAAAAGCATGGTGGACGTCAATACAATTATTGGTGATCCGGTGCACACTCCTGATGGAAGTGTTATTATTACCGTTTCTAAAGTGGGATTTGGATTTGCAGCAGGTGGTAGTGAATTCAATGGGCAGTCAGGAAAGAAAGAAGATAAGGAAACTAAGCACCCGTTCGGTGGAGGTAGCGGTGGTGGCGTATCCATCACACCAATGGCCTTTCTGGTTGTTAATGCGAATGGAATTAAAATGCTTCACCTTGATGAGAAAACAAGTCTTGTCGAAAAGATGTTTGATGCAGCGCCAGTTGCCTTTGACAAAGTAAATTCTTTGGTAACCAAAATGTCCAATAAAAAGAATGAGACACAGCCAACTTATTATCCAGATGAGGAAATTCTAGATTAACATCTTTGAAAAATACCAAGACAAAAACCAGTTTCCACAAGAATTCACAAGATTTCTGGGTGAACGTTCGAGCTCGATTGGAATTGTATTTCCTTGACTCGATTGCTTTCTCTCAGAAATCCTGTGAATTTTTTTTGAAAACGGGTTATTGTTTTTGCTTATCATGCAAATCTAGTTTAATGAAATTACTTAGATCAAAAAGTATGCTACCGATAGTCAATGTTGCTTTGAATCAATCCATAAAATCAATTTACGGAAAAATGCTTTTGAAAAGAGACTTTCCCTCTTGAGTTTTTTTTGATACCCTTATAAGTATCTGAAGCAAAGGAAGTACTAATTATGAAAAAAATTATTGCGATAAATGCAGGAAGTTCTTCATTAAAGTTTCAATTGTTTGAAATGCCTGCCGAAACTGTGTTAACAAGAGGGTTATTCGAACGCGTTGGAAGTAAGGACGCGGTCTTTACAATTGAGGTGGGTGAAGAGAAGAAGCAATCGATTTGTGAAATTGCTGACCATGCAGTAGCAGTTGAACTTTTACTAGAAAAATTAGTAGAAGAAAATATCATTACATCCTTAGATGAGATTGATGGTATTGGACATCGTGTTGTTCATGGGGGGGAAGTATTTCAGCAGTCAACACTGATTACTTCGGAAGTAACTGCACAGATTGAGTCGCTCTTTGACTTAGCACCATTACATAACCCTGCAAACCTTATTGGCATTGAAGCGTTTCAAAGGGTGCTACCTAAGGTTCCTGCTGTGGCAGTGTTTGATACTTCTTTTCACCAAACTATGCCAGAGGCAAATTATTTATATAGCATCCCATATGAGTACTATCAGAAATTCAGTATCCGTAAATATGGGTTTCATGGCACTTCACATCAATATGTGTCAGCGCGAGCTGCCTCTGTATTGGGTGAGTCACTTGAAAAGCTCAAACTTGTCACTTGTCATCTAGGAAATGGTGCAAGTATTACCGCAGTCGATTCTGGGAAATCGGTTGATACTTCAATGGGATTAACACCGCTTGAGGGGTTAACAATGGGAACTCGCTCAGGAAATCTTGACCCAGCTATCATCCCTTTTCTCATGAAAAAACTTCAATTAACTGCAGATGAAGTTGTTGATATTTTGAATAAGAAAAGTGGTATGCTTGGAATTTCAGGAATTTCAAATGACCTTCGTGATATTGAGTCTGCTGCTAGTAATGGTGACAAAAGCGCACAAACAGCGCTTGCGATTTTTGTGGACCGGATCAAGAAGTATATCGGTATGTATATGGCGACAATGGGTGGCATGGACGCCATCGTATTTACAGCTGGAATTGGTGAGAATAGCGCAACCGTTCGAGAGAATGTTATTGCAGGATTACAATGCTTTGGGGCAGAGCTAGATATGGAATTGAATCAAACCTGTAGATCAGAAATGATCGTGAGTAAGGCAAGTTCCAAGGTGAAGGTTCTGGTAATACCCACCAATGAAGAAGTGATGATAGCACGAGATGCTTTGCGCTTGATCAGTTAGGGCCCTATTCGAAACTTTTTTTAAAACAAACCAAAGAATGAATAATCTCTATCGGGATATTCATTCTTTTGCATTAGATTTTTCTTTGGCTGCGAACCAAGAGTGTTGAGTTTTCAATTTGTATTGTGCTCTAAACTCGAATTTTCGGAAAACTCCTCCGTATTTGATATCCATGAGGTCGAAAGCAAGTAGCGCCTCACCTCTTCGTATACCAATTCCCGCTGACCTTTCAGGGGTTACTGATAATTTAACTGCCACAATAATATTTCGAGTTGTCAACACTTCTTGAAGACACAGCATTTTCTTTTCGAAGTGATTTCGCACTATTCACTTTTCAACCTTCTAAAAGTATCAATAATTTTAGTGGACTTTTCTCATGAATTTCAGTATTATAAAAAATGCGTGATTTTTCATGGGGTAAATATCTTGAATGTAGGGGATTGTCTCAAACTTCATGAAATTTTGGAAAAGGGGATTAGAAATATGGAGAATTCAGTAGATCAAAATGCATCTGCAAAAAGTTTGTTTGTACCAATGATGGCGATCATCTTGGGTATGTTTATGGTAATATTAGATAGCACGGTCATCAATGTGGCTTTGAAAGATATTACAGAGGAATTTAACAGTGTTATTCCTACAATGCGATGGACTATTACAGGATATACATTAGCGTTAGCAGCTGTAATTCCATTAGCAGGATGGTTAATGGATCGCTTTGGTGCGAAACGAATATTCTTAATCACTATTGGATTATTCACAATGGGTTCTGCACTTTGTGCAATTGCAACATCACCAAACGAATTAATCTTGTTCCGCATTATTCAGGGTATTGGTGGTGGTATGGTGGCACCAATAGGTATGGCGATGGTGTTTCGTATTGCGCCACCTGAAAAGATTGGTGCAATTATGGGATCGCTAGGAGTGCCAATGTTACTAGCACCAGCATTTGGACCAGTTGTTGCGGGCTATATACTGGAGTATGCAACTTGGCCTTGGATATTTATTATTAACATTCCAGTGGGTGTACTCACCCTGTTTGTGGGCGTGAAATATTTACCCAACTTCAAAAGAAGTGCTGTACCTTCGTTAGACATTTTGGGAATGATCTTGGCACCAATTGCTTTCTCAATGCTGGCTTTTGGTGTGAGTGAGAGTGCAAATGGTTGGTCAGAAACAAAGACTATTGTTGGAATGAGCGTTGGTACCATTGCTTTGATTCTATTCATTATTGTTGAGCTTCGACAAAAGAATCCTTTACTAGAGCTACGTGTATTTAAGTCAAGTGGTTTCACTTTGGGTGTTATGACAACTTGGGTTATGCAGTTTGCACTCTTTGGTTTGTTTACAATTGTTCCACTTTTCTTGCAATATGCAAAAGGATATACTGCCCTAGAAACAGGTTGGATTATGTTGCCACAAGCGCTGGCTTCTGGAATAATGATGCCTATTAGTGGGAAGCTGTATGACAAGATTGGTGCTCGCCCGCTTGGGGTAATTGGGTTATCAATTATCACAACAGGTATGTTCCTTTTCTCTACAATTGAAATCTCGACAAGTGTAACTAAAGTAGTTTTTTGTTTGATTTTGATGGGGATGGGGATGGGGATATCGATGATGGCAATCAATACACATGTGTTGCAGTCAGCACCGAAGAACCTTGTGAGCCGCGTTACATCTTTGACAACAGCAGCTCAACAAGTAGTTGTATCATTCGCTGTTGCAGGAATGACAAGTTTTCTTGCTTCGCGGATCGAAACGAATACTGTTGAAATGCAAAATTCGAATCCATTACCAGCATTAGTTGAGTCTTATGGCGAAACATTCTTGCTTGCAACATTTGTGGCAGTTGCTGGGATCATACTCGCTTTCACATTAAAACGTCCAAAACCACAAGCGAGTGAAGAGGGAACAAATGATAAAATGAATATGATGATGTCAGGACATTAATTTAGAGGCTAATTGATTTAAAACATATTAATAATAGTGGAGTAGAACTTTAATGGTTCTGCTCCACTATTTATATAGGAGTTATTTGAAATCGAAGTTCTATTGTATTACCCGAGTTTTATTGGATGAAGCTCCTATTTCGTTTTTCAGGGTTAAAGCTGGGGCATCAGGAACGCCTGGGAATAGTAAACTAGAGATGCTAGTTGATGATGAATGGATTGATTTCAAAGAGTGGTTAATGGTAGGAATAAATCGAATCAAATGATAAAATTGTGCAGATTATTGATAAAGGACTAGATGCAATCAACTATTTTTTGTACTTAATGCCTTTTGTTTTATGTATGAAGCGCTTTTTCTACTCCCCACCGTGCCGTTTGAACGCCCCAACGCAAAAAAGCTTTATTTTTTTTTGCGTTGGGGAGTAAAAACGGCACGTTGGTGCTAAAAATGGTTTTGTTGTTTTCTCCTCTGATATAATCTTCGTGATCAAATAAATTAGAAAACAATTGCTTCTTCGCTGTTTAAAATACAAAAC
>JAVBKB010000114.1:0-7639 GCA_031554275.1 Caryophanales bacterium
TTTTTGGTGCTAATACTATTTAACATACTGGGCGAACTTTGCAGTCGTTGATTCTGTAGTGGATGCTGAATGTTTGATCAATTCAATTTGGAATGCATGTATAGCTTTGGAAATGAGGGCTGACATTGCAGCGAATGAAGACTAATCTAACTATAGAAATCCACCAGAACTTGTGTTAGTTAAGCGAGTTGAATTGAACGAATTGAAAAGTGAAATTGAAGAACTTCGGAATTCTGAGAAAGTATTCTGGACAATTGCTGATTTAAAAAATCAGACAGGGATCAAGTCATTTGTTTCTCTACAGAAGCTATTTTATCAGCCAGGATTTCCAAAATTTAAAATTGGAAACGAATGGAGATTCCCGGTTGATGAAACATCCAAATGGTTAAAGGAATGGTGGAGAGCACAACCTATAGGGTAGTGTCCTCTTCGCATTGCTCTCCTCGTGATGGTACTCGTGTGGTAAGTCTTTTAAATTAGTTCAATTTGATTAATGTTTGTATGATAAAATAGTAAAATGCAGAAACTATTAAATTTTGTTTTCAAGGAGGATATATGGATTTAAATTTTGAAGATTTAGGTGATATTCAACTACCACTTAGTCCTGAAGGGAAAATAATAGATTTTCTAGATACTGATAAGACTCGAGCAAATACTCCAGAAGAAAGAAATAGACAGATTTTTGCACAGATTTTAGTTAATGACTATAAGTATGAAAAAAACACAATTTCATTTGAAGTGCCAATTCAATTTGGGATTGATAATAAAAAAAGAGCTGATATAGTTGTTTTTCGTTCGCCTAAAGCAAGGGAGCAAAAAGATCTAACTCAAATTAGACTAATTGTTGAGGTTAAGGCTCCAGATATTGTATCTGGAGAGCGTCAACTACATTCCTACATGTTTGCTACTGCAGCAGAAGGGGGAGTATGGTTTAATGGTCAGATTCGCTATTACAGGAAAAATTCAGAATCAACCTCTCTAGTTTTCTATCCGGGAATTCCTAAGCAAGGCCAGTCATGGGATTCAATAGGACTTTATAAAAAGGCAGATTTGATTAAACCAGCAAATCTGAAATCAGTATTTAGAAAGTGCCACAACTCTATTTATAGGACAGGAATTAATTCGGAAGACGTAGCAATGGACATGGTTCGTTTGCTTTTAGCTAAGTATACAGATGAAACTAATCCTGGTGATGATTGTGAGTTCAGATGTACGCCTGAGGAATTGAAAAGTGAAGATGGTATTATCGGGGTTGCAGACAGAATAAGGAAGTTATTTGAACAAGTAAAAAATGAAAATTCAGATGTTTTTAGTTTAAGTGAGGAAATTACATGTGGGGATTCAGAGATTGCAATTGTTGTAACGCAATTACAGCAATACTCTTTTTTAGATGCTCCATACGATGTTATTGGTACAGCATATGAAACATATGTTTCAAGTCATTTAAAAGGGGAAAGAGGTCAGTTTTTTACAAATAGACTCGTAGTCGATCTAATGATTGGAATGATTGACCCAAATGAATCAGATATTATTTTAGATCCGGCCTGCGGTTCTGGGGGTTTTTTGCTCCGAAGTTTAGCGCATGTTTCTGATAAAATTAGAAAATCAGGAAGGTCAGAATCTGCTGCCAGTAGGGCGGAATCAATTTTTAGACATAGACTATTTGGAATTGATAAGACCCCAAAATTAGTTAAAGTGGCAAAGGCGAATATGTTGCTAGGCAAGGACGGGCATACTGGGTTGATTCATCATGATAGTTTGTTGGGGTTTGAGTGTTTGCCTGATGAGTTTGCTAACAAGGCTGGTAAAGAAAAACCAACGATTATTTTAGCTAATCCCCCTTTTGGAGCAAGTAATGAACATAAGATTTCTGATGCAAATTATTTATGTAATTTTATATCTGCTAATAGCTTTAATATTGATGAAAGCAACATTTTAAATATAGAGAAAAAAAAGGTATCTGGTGTTGCTCCTGAGATTTTGTTCCTAGAGAGGTGTATTGAGTGGGTCGCCCCAGGAGGGTATGTAGGGATAGTTATGGCACGTGGGGCTTTGGACAATAGAGAATCCGCATTGGCTAGGAAATATTTGCTGGAAAACACCCGAATCATGGCGATTGTTAATTGCCATGATGATACATTTGAACCTTACTGTGGGTCAAAAGCTTCCTTTCTTATTCTTAAAAAGAAGAGTGATAAAGAAAAAGTTAATAATGCTCCGTATCCAATTTTTATGGCGATTTCTAAGAAAGTTGGTCAGACATCTCGTGGGGAGGCAATTTTTAAAAGAAATGATAATGGGCAAATTTTAATTGGTAATGGGGCACCTATTTTGGACCATGATATGTTTGAAATTTTACAGTCGTTTAGAGAGTGGAAGTTAGGAAAAAGTATCTCATATGAATTCGCTTTTAGTGTAAATTCATCGCAAATAGAGACGCCTTATTTTAATCTGAATCCTGTCAAGTTTATGCCAACATTAAACTCAAGTTTAAAAAAAGTAATTGAGTTGGGTGAACAAGAAAATTGGGAATCCAGAAGACTTGGGGATATATCTACAGTGTTCAACGGTCCTAGATTTAAAAGACCGTATGCTGATGAAGGAGTTACAAGTGGTGAAGGAGTTCTTCCTTATTACACTGGGACAGCTTTTACACAAACAAAAGGAGAAAATATTAAGTATCTAGACAGAAACAAGGCTACAAAACAGCAAAAAAAACAACTTGATCTACTGACCATTCACGAAGGATGGCTATTAATCACTGATTCAGGAACTTTAGGTAGAATAATATATGCACGAAATGAACATGAAGGTGTAATTGCAACGAATAATTTAATCAGGGTGGTAATTGATGATGAAATACTAAGAGCATATGTGTATCAGTTTTTAATGAGTGATCTAGGCCAACATCAGATGCTTAGACACGCATATGGAACTAATCAACTTCACATAGAGCCTTGGCACATTTCAGACATTTTGATTCCATTTCCAAAGAATGATGAAGAATGGCGAGTTATTGGAAGAGTAGCACTGAAAAGTTTAAAATTATTAGAAGAAAGTCGAAAACTTGAATCTTTTGTAAAAGAAAGTGTGGATACTCTATACGAAGTAAGTAACTAAATTATGTGCAATACGATGTATATCAAAAAGGAATGATTTCTATGCATTGATTTCAGATTTATCGATATCGTCTATAGTATGTCCATAATTTGTCCATAAAAAAATAAAATAGTGTAGAATTGTTTGAAATGTAAAGTTGTAAGAAGCTTGAATTCAAGAGGATTGTAACGTCATTTTCAACTATTTAAAGCTTAAAATTAATTAAGTTTGACCTGGAAGGCTCATTTACAAAGTAAAGAATACTGAAGAAATCAATACGAAGAATTGTCTCAAACAACTAGATAAATAAGGCCTACCGCATGTAGAAAGTAAACATTCCTAAATGATAAAATGATAAAAGGGTGTAATAGTCAAAATGGGCGTTTCCTGAGCCATCTTCTTATCAAAACATGAAGTTTAGACTGCAGGTAGTGAAGGCGCAAGTGATTGATAGACAATATTGAGGGTGAGGTAACAGAGGCTTTCTGGCCTAAGTTTCCTCACCCTAGTTCTTTCCAAAATAGATGACATTATTGATGTGACAGTTTGTTTTCTGCTCCCCTTTTAGGGGAATACAGAAACTTTACATGTCTTTTTTGGGATCTGAAAACAACATGGTAATACAAACTAAACCACTAATTCCAACTAGGGTGTAAACCGCTCTAGATAGAAAAGCATCCTGTCCACCAAATATTTCTGCGACTAAATCAAATTCAAAGAGACCGATTAGTCCCCAATTAAGTGCGCCTACAATGACTAAGACTAATGCAATATACTGTAATGTTTTCATGAAAATTAACTCCTTCAAATTAGGATTACTGACAAATATTTTGAATTTGCTGCTTAAAAATAAAAAAAGTTCGGAAATTAAATCAGGTACTCAATCGAATAGGGTCATTCCTATTCGCAGCACTTAGTACCTATTATGGACACTGGGAGGCAATCTTATACCAAAAAATTTTACCGTGTGATTATCGTGTGTTTGAAAAAATGGCCATATTTGAAAGTGAAGTGAGCCGCAAATTGTTAGGACGTGTGTGAAATGGGAAGGGACAAAATCAATTGAGCAAAGTCGGTATAGAACGAAGAACAAACAAGCTTCATAAAAGAGGCCATTTGCTTTTCATGGCTGGTAGCCACAAGAAGAAACTGTATGAACAGCTGATTAGGAAGCGATCACAAACAGGATGTTGTTTACTTGAATTCCCAAGGATCGATCGTCATTCATATTGGTGGTAAGCGGTAGACCTTCGTATATGCCACACAGTTTCCTCGCAAATTCTAACATCGTGGTATGAGTAAATTTGCCCTTCCAATATTTCGAGGCATTATGTCATTTCACTTCATACGCCCGTCATCATCATTTGTAAGAAAATGGTTTTTGAGATTACACTGCCCTAGTATCAGCTAACGATTAACAAGAAAAGATCATAACAATAAGGCGATTAGCGCAACTATAGAAGCTGTGTAGATATCTTAATAAGATAAGACAGTGGCTTAGTTTTAATGATGACAAATTTGGGAGAACAATTAGATCGTTTATAGGTAAAGAGCAGCCGAATGTTTTTCCGAATTTATCTGGTTGTTTTCAGGTATTTTGCAGTTTAGTTTGAGATGGAATAGAATTTGAGTTAAGATAAAAATAGTTGTAAAATTCTACGTTTTTTTTGGAGGTAAATATGGAAATTTTAGAAATTTTACAAGAACTAGAAGCAGCAGGATCAGAACGAACAAAAAAGACCTATATGAGCAATGGTGCACATGAGCCGCTTTATGGGTGCCCGGTTAAGAATTTGAATCCAATTGCCAAAAAAATTGGGCATGATAACGAACTAGCTGTTGCCTTATATGATACAGGGAACTATGATGCGATGTACTTAGCCAGTATGATCATAGACGTCAATCAAATGACCAAAGACGATTTTGAGGATTGGATAAGCAAGGCCTATTTCTATATGCTTTCGGATTTTGCGGTTGCAGTTTGCTTATCAGAAGCAGATTTTGCGCTTGAATTAGCTGAAGAATGGACCCGAAGTGGGAAAGAACTGAAAATGAGTGCAGGATGGAGCACATTTACATGGGCACTTGAATCCACCAAGGATGACTTTTTTAGCCGAGAACAAATTGAGCGACTGTTAAACAAAGTTGCAGCAGAATTTCACACTGCACCAAAGCGTACACGAAATGCGATGAATGCTTATTTAATCTCCGTTGCAATTTCATATACGCCATTACACGACGAGGCTTATTGTTTAGCAAAGAAAATCAATGTTGAAGCGGTGGAAAAAGACCCAACCTGTAAGCCGCCAAGTGCGGTTGGAGCAATTGAAAAAGCAATTGAAAAAAATAAGTTAGGTTTCAAAAGGAAGTATTTGCGCTGTTAATCAATGGGGATAGATATCGTAAGGATTGGTTAAGCTGACGGTGTCAGTTCTGAAAAAAATGAAATTACTAGAGGAATAATGAATAGGATGTGTGGTGCAAACGACATGTCCTCATTTTTTTGCGAAAACTGTGATGAAGCAGGAACACTTGCTGGATGAATCAATTGGTGAAAACGAATGTGCAGTAGTCTACGGTTGGTTGATTGTTCGTAGTGCTTTAATAGAAACTGCCCATGTTGCAGATGGAAAGTATCGGAATCATGCACTTGTACGACACTAGGATAAGGTATAAAGATGATGAAGCGTAATAGTCCCTGTTAGACGTATGCATCAATCTATTTTGAGTTGCGTTAAAATCAATTAGGCGCGCGCGTAGTTTTTCATTATCATTGCTGTCTACTGCCACCGATACTAGTGTGATCAAGATTGTTCAATAGTAGAATGGATTTGATAAAGCGTAGTTGCCCCTCTCTTCCTACTACGACATAGAGATGAAGAACGCCTTCATTTGAAATCATTCTTCATCTCTACTGGAAACAATTTCATCACTGATGCTTGCAAGAAATACGCGGGTCTTAATCGCTTTACAAAAACAACATTATTGTGGTGTTGATATCATTTGGCGTAACCTGATATTTGCTGCCCGTATTGCAGAGCCAGATTCGCCCACATTCCAAGGATACTGGTGAGCGGCAAATCTATCTTGCGCATACGCAAGATAGGTATCCACTCTTTGTATATCACCTACGATGCTAGCTGCATGAGCAATAAGCGCTTGGGGAAAAGTTTCTTTAGGTATCGTCATTGTATCCCAGTTTGGATAATGATGATTAAACTCTCTGTAAAGTGCCATTGATCGTTGTGGGTCCGCTACGCCTCCTGTAATCGATGCTAACTGCGCCATCGCATCTGGATAATAACATGCCCATTTGGGACTAGTAGTCGTTATTGATGGCTGATACATACCGGCTTTATCAGCCGTTGCGGGTATCCAAAGGGCATTTTCAATTGATTGTTCTATTTGATCTGAAATGGCCCGGTAATAGGTAGCGCCAACTGGATTGTTGAAAATGTTTTCTTGTAAATAGGCCATGCTACGTGTTCCAGCAACAACGGATATGTTGTCCATTAAATAAAGTCCACCTTTATTCATATCCTGCATCAGGCTTGGTGTAGCAAATGTCAACTAATATTCAATCGGTTCAGCCTCATAGTACATCGTGGAGATAATCGCATCACCCACTTGATTGATTTTCTGTTCGTTGCTTTTGATAAATGCTACGTCACCACCATTTTCTAAATAGGTTTCTATTAATGTTAGAAACGTTGCTGCATATGCATCTGATGAATCATACCAACCGCAAGACTTTTCAATCCCATTTTCAATTATATATCAGTCAATCGTACCATCTGGATTCAGGTGTGCAAGATACCACTCAATCCAGTTCTTTGCAAGCGCCATATTTTCAGGGCTAGGGTCAGCGTCAAGTATTGCTGTGACAGTTTCGTTTACAAAGACAGGTTCAATTGTACGCTCGAATTCACCATTTCCACTACCTTGTGTAATCGCTCCTGAGCTCAGTTGTAAACTACGAACAAAGCTAGCTTCACTTTTGATAAATTGGACATATTCTGTCGCTAATGCAGTCTGATCACCGAGCTTCTGATAGATCCACTTCGGACCTGTTGGTGTGCTAATTTGATACCAAACATCAGTGGCCGGATGGTCCCCGATTCCTTCACCAGGTGCTGGTGGTGTACTATTTGTCGGTGAGTAATAGAAATCTTCATCCTCATTTAGATGAATAGTGGATTGTTCCCAGCGGTACTGACCAAGTTCATTAGCCGCATAATGAACCCAACGCGCTGGACCTGCTTCTGTTAGCTTAAACCAACTTTGCAGCACAGTGACATACTGATCAGCGATAAATCCATCTGTTGCGGCTGTAAGGTTAGGTTCTACGTACAGCGGAAGTGTCCCTTGTACGTATGTAGAGCCATAATCACCATTTTCATACCATGCTGAATAAAAAGTTCCCGTGTTCTCGGTACTCTCTGCGTGAGCAACAGTCTCAGCAGGTGAAATGAACAGATTCCCAAAAACTAGTAAACCCGTAGATATTGCTGTAAGCCATTTTTTCATTTCTTACCCCCCC
>JAVBKB010000098.1:0-3866 GCA_031554275.1 Caryophanales bacterium
CTGATAGCCGTGGTGGTAGGCTAGCAAGAAGAGTGAATTTTAATTTGGACGAGTTCGGCAACTATGCGCAAATTCCAGCCTTCACTACCAAACTGACTGTTGGTGGAGGTCGTGGTATTCGCTTCAATCTGTTTGTCCAATCTCTCTCTCAACTGGATGAGAAGTATAACAAGGAAAATGCAAAGACGATTAAATCAAACTGTCAGACATGGATTTATCTTCAGGCGGATGATCTGGAAACGCTGGAGGAGATCTCGAAGAAGCTAGGAAACTATACAGTGGCAACAAATTCTCGCTCCAGTTCCTACAGCCGAAACTCCAGTGGTAGCGAGAGTCAAAGCGTTAATCTGACTGGCAGAGCATTGCTGACAACAGACGAAGTCCGGATGATTGATCGCCCCTATTCCCTCGTCATTTCTCGTAATCATCCCTGCATTATGTTTGCCCCTGATATATCGAGAACCAGTTTCAATGCCATGTTTGGTATGGGTGATCAAGAGCATAATCGTAAAATTCAAATGGAACGTGATCAGAAAAGGCTTGTTCGTTCTAGTGATATTCATATGGAACTGTGGGGCATTTGGAACAAATTCAATGGCACAATGGAACGCTATGTCAATGATTTTCCAGAGTCAATTCTAAAAGCAAAAATAAAGAAAAAGCATTCCTGTAACAGATGAAAAAACCATCTAGTTAAAAAACAAACTCCTGTTAAGATGGATGTGTGATCTCAAGACACAAACATCGAACCAGGAGGTTGTAACAAATGGAAAATACACAAGCAAGAAAATTGGAGATGGTAACCCCAGAAACCTTGATTGTAGGAGTGGATATCGCAAAGAAAGTGCAATGGGCAAGATTTTGCGATTATCGAGGATTGGAATTGTCCAAAGCTCTTCGATTTCATAATAACATGGAAGGTTTTCGGAGTATATCAGAAATGATAAAAACCATTCAAACAGAAAAGGGCTTAGTGGAAGTCATTGTAGGAATGGAACCGACAGGCCATTATTGGAAACCACTGGCGAATTTTCTCAATAAGGAAAAAATCAAAGTAGTGATGGTCAATCCGTATCATACAAAGCGAGCAAAAGAGCTGGATGATAACAGTCAGACAAAAAGTGATACAAAAGATGCAATAGTGATTGCGAGACTGATTAAGGATGGTAGATACAGCGAGGTGTATATTCCAACAGGGATCTATGCAGAATTGCGTGTATTGTCAAACACACGAATAGAAATCCAAAGAATGCAAAACGCGACAAAGAACAGAATACGAGCAGTAATGGATGAATACTTCCCTGAATTTGAGACGGTATTCAAGAGTTTCTTGAAAGCAAAATCAGCCATTCACATGATGAAAACCCATCCGTTTCCAGAAGATGTTTTAAGGTTAGGCGAAGAAGGCATCGTTGGGGAATTTAGAAAGGTGACCAAGAAGACGGTAGGCAAGAAAAAGGCAACAGCGCTGTTGAAAGCTGCAAAAGAAAGCATAGGTATTGATTATGGGACAACGGCAGCGAAGATGCGCCTCGGTGTGATATTAGACGAACACGAGCTGTTGGAAGGTAAACTTATCGAGATTGAAGAACAGATGGAATGGCATCTTAAAGCAAGCGGCTATGCTGAATCGTTGCTCAGTATGCAAGGTCTAGGAATAGTGACAGCAGCGAGTGTTCTGGGTGAAATTGGCGACCCAAAACGATTTCAAAATGCACAACAAATTATCCGCCTAGCAGGTCTGAATTTAACTGAAAACAGTTCAGGACAAAGCAAGAGCAAAACCGGGATATCCAAACGAGGTAGAAAGAACCTACGTGCCATTCTGTATCGAATTGCATTAGTGATGACGGCAACGAATGCAGAAATGAAGCAACTATACGGATATTTAAAAGATCGTAAAGAGAACCCACTCCGAAAGAAGCAAGCTATAATCGTCATTGCATGTAAAGTAGTGAAAATCATGTTTGCTCTGATGAAAAAGAAAGAAAAGTATTCAAAGCTATTAGTGCTTGGCGAACATCGTCAACGTCAAATAGATCAGGTTGCGTAAGTCAGACTTACGAAAGCCAACAGAGCGGAGATAAGGAGGATTTCTCCATCAGGGCATGACCCAGTAAAAAAGCTTGAACGCTGTCTCCGCTTTTCTTTCACAAAGCAGAACGAAGGAATGTAAGGGCACGATTGTGACCCAGAGAGAAATGATAGGGTTAGTTTTGTGGAAATGTTGGTACAAACAACTGAAACTCTAAATTGTTGGAACTTTGTAGAGGATCAGCAGGCTTTAACCTGCTCCAATTCTCCAAATTCAAATAAAGCAACAAATAAAGCAACAAAATTAACAGGTAAGATTATAACTTTAACCTGTTGACAAATTTCATATAAAGAGATAGGAGAAAGTCGACTATGAAAAAGGTTTTAACTATGAAGATGAATAAAAAGTGGGTGTCTGGATTGTTTGCTGCCACAATGTTTGGTGTTAGTCAGGGTGTTGTATTTGCAGATGATGTGCAAAACAGTAAGCTTGCTACTGGAACGCAAAAGTTAGTTACGGATTTAACAACATGGTTAATGATTCTTGCACCAGCAGTCACTGTATTATGTGTGATCTATTTTCTCATTCGCAGAGGAATGAGCGATGACATGGATCACAAAAAGTGGAATAGCCGAATCACAGTGGCGATTGTCTCCAGTATTGGTGCAGTTCTGGCGGCCGTGATTGTGAACTTGATTGTTGGTTACTACAAATAGATTTCAAAGGAGTGGGAACTAGGTTCTCGCTCTATTTTTTATGGAAAAGGAGGAACAATCCTATTGAAATTTTTAGATTTATTCAGTGGCGTTGGTGGCTTTCGAGCTGGGTTTGAACTTGCAGGACATGAATGTGTTGGTCATTGTGAGATTGATCCATATGCGGATAAAAGCTACCGCGCCATTTTTAACATGAAGGAGAGTGAATGGTTTGCAAATGACATTACCAACGTTAGACCCAGCGATGTACCCCAATGCGATATTATTACCGCAGGTTTTCCGTGCCAGGATGTCAGCATTGCCGGAAATCGAGCTGGACTTGATGGAGCGAGAAGCTCCTTGTTTTTTGAAGTACTTAGACTCATCGAAGGCAAAGATCCTGAAGATCGACCCGAATGGTTGGTGCTTGAAAATGTTAAGAATCTGCTATCGATTGGAGGCGGAAGGGATTTTACGACCGTTCTCAGTGAAATATCCGAAATCGGGTATCGTCCAGAGTACCAGGTTTTCAACACGAAGGATTTTGGCATCCCCCAAAATCGAGAGCGAGTTTATATCGCTTGCAGACGTGTTGGAGACTGTTGTGGACGAGAAATATTTCCTATCGCAAAAGCAGATGGAAAAGCTCTTATACAAAAAGTCAGTGGCCCAATTGGGAGTCGAGTCTATGACACAAACGGAATCAGCTGCACCCTAACTGCTAATGGCGGTGGTATGGGCGGTCGAACAGGATTATATTTTGTGGATATGAATGCGAATCCGATGATCACGGAGTCTGCTAGATGTCTGACAACTCGTTATTTGTCTGGTGTAAGCAAGTTTGCTGGAGAGAAGTCAGGTGTACTTGTGCATAATGGCACCAAGCAAGGTTTCGATGTAGCTGAGCCTGGTGATAGCATCGTTTTGTCTTATCCTGATTGCCATTCAAGACGAGGTCGAGTTGGTAAAAGCTGTGCGCAAACGCTAGATACATCATGTAAATTGGGTACCTTAGCAGACGGAAATCGGATTCGCAGACTAACGCCTAGAGAATGCTTTCGCCTACAAGGATTTACGGATGAGCAATTTGAGAAGGCGGCAGCCGTGTGTTCAGATACCCAATTGTATAAGCAAGC
>JAVBKB010000093.1:0-5835 GCA_031554275.1 Caryophanales bacterium
TGTGCAAATCAGGAACTTATCCTAATTTCGTTAATTTAAATAGTTTGAAAATTTGGATCTATGCCCTCAGGGATTATTTTGGCGCTTTATTTTGTTCTATTGGAGTTCTACTTACTCAAACTTCAATAATTAGGATAAAAGAGATGCTGTCCAAATTGCACTACAAGGACAACATCTCTTCTATTTGGAAGTTAATCATTTCCGCTGGTCATCTTCATTTGAAGCTTTTCCCTAATCTAAATCTATTTGAATAGAACCATTATTGGTTGTTAGCTTGATTTGATTATCCCCATCTCCGATGCGATCACCATTGCGGTAGTCATCGTTGAAGATATCAACACTGCCATTATCGACAGTTACATTGAATTGTACATTTGTTGGCATTGTTTTTGTTAGAATTGAAATCTTACCGTTATCTGACTTGAAATCCATTGGAACATCCATTTGATCAGTCATTACAGAGATTTTTCCATTGTTCACTTTTCCTTTTAATGCACCAGTCACATGATCTAGTTTGAGACTGCCATTATCACATTCAACATTTGTGCTAGTTGCTGTGACATCCGCTAAATTGCATATCCCGTTATCTGCGCTTGCTACTATATTAGTAACAACCAAATCTTCTGCATCTATCTTGCCATTGTCAACTTGAAGTGTCATTGTATCACTTTTGACCTTTTCAATATTGATTGTTCCCGAATTATTGACGAGCGTTAAATCTTGATACTGTTTTTCCGGGATATATACAATTAATTCTAGCGGACGAATCCAGTTAAATAAATCGATATTCAACCAATCGCTATTTGGTTTGTATTGAATCAGTAATTCATCATCTTCAACTTTCACTTCTAGATCGTTTTCATCCACTTCATCCTTTGTCTTACCAGAAAGTTCAACTCGTGGTTCTTCATTTGTGACCACAATATTTAGAATGACCGCATCTGTCTTGACATTAATTTCGGAAAACTCGGATTTTGGTAGCTCTTTTCTAATTGCAATATCAGTCGCCTTAAAATATCCGCGAAAAGTTAGTGCTGCACCAACTAATCCAATCAGTAAGAGGGTCAACCCAATGAATGAGAAATATTTGATTTTATTCATTTCGAGAAGCCTCCCTTAACAATTGATAAATTGTACTTTAAATACCGAACGAAGTGCTTTAGAAGAAACTGCGTTGCGAATTTCATCCCAATTAGTACAAAAATTCCGATTCCCATTAAACCGATTACAATAAATAGTTCAAAAAATTGAAAACCCTCAGGTTCGAATACTATTTTTACAATGTATAGAAAAGGAGTGGCAACAAAAGCGATTCCTGATGCCCAACCACCAAAAAGCACTCCTGCGAGCCCAATTAGTGGCCCAATCACAAAGACAAGATTTAAGAAACTCAAACCGAGGACAGCGAAGGATGCCTTTAAGAAATTGCCAGCGCTTGGCTTTTCTTCAACCTTTCCGATATGATATTGCGACAAGATTTCCTTAGCAATTTGCTTGGGCGAGCCAAGTGCACGGCTGATCTCTTCCTCAGTTTTGCCGCTTTCAAGACCTATCAAGAAATGCTCTTCATAGTCGCGAATAATATCTTTTCTTTCAATTGTTGATAGGTTACTTAACGAATTTTCTAATTGTTTCAAATATGATTCTTTATTCATGTTGTCCACCTTCCTTGATAAAATGATTTACGCCCTCAGTAAACTGCTTCCATTCTTCAACTAAGCTTTGCAAATAATCGCGGCCTTTATTTAGTAGCCGGTAGTATTTTCTCGGTGGACCTTCTGAGGATTCTTGCAAATAAGTTGTAAAGTACTCTTCGCTTCCTAATCTCCTCAATAATGGATAGACCGTTCCTTCAGAAATCTCAATATGAATTGAGATTTCTTGAACCAATTCATATCCATAACAATCCCGCTTGTTGAGAAGTGCTAGCACACAAAGCTCGAGAGCCCCTTTTTTGAACTGAATGTTCATGCTACATCACCCTTTCAATGTGTAGTACTGTGTAATGATTAATACTATGGCTATAATATATCACACGCTATTGTCTTATGCAAGGTACTAAATAAAAAAAATTTGCTATGCTGCAAATTTTTTATTCATTACTCCACTTCATCTGGTGCGAAATAAGGATTAAAGTGAATGAGTACTTCCTGTATAGAAGGATCCTGCCTCATTAACGTATTTTTGATTTCTCGTGCTAGATCATGACCCTGTTTAATGGTTCGATAATTCATAATGGAAACCCGTAAATCGATAAAAACATGATGCCCATGCTCACGTGCACGGATACTATCAATTCTTTTGACCTCATCGAATGTACGAATTGTTTTCGTAAACTCATCAATCTTTTCTTGTGCAATGTTTCGGTCAAGAAGAATATTGAATGATTCTATCAACATTTTTTTCGCTAATTTGTAAATTAGGTATGCTACAAAAATACTAGCGATACGATCTCCATATCGGAGGAAATCAATTTCCAACTTGTCACCAAGCATCGAAAGAAGTATCCCTAATGCGGCTGCAAAGCTTGCTAGAATATCTGCCTTATGATCCAAAGCAACCGCTTCAATCGCTTTGCTATTATATTTCTTTGCAGTTTCCATTGAGGTGCGATACAAAATCTCCTTTGCGAAAAAAGAAATCAATGCCGCTACGAGAGCAATGTAACCAGGTGAAGCAAAAGCCGAAAAGAATCCTGTGATGGATTCTACAACAATATAGAGGGCCACAATTAATAGGATTAATCCAACCAACCCTGAAACAACTACCTCTGCTTTACCATGCCCATAAGGATGTTCATCATCTGCTGGCTGGCTGGCAAATCGAATGACAAATAAAACAATAGCGGATGCAAAAACATCTGCAGCTGAGTGAATTCCATCAGCAAAAAGCGCTTCCGAATGTGAAAGCACTCCAAACAGGGTTTTCCCGACTGTCAAAACGATATTACTGAAAACGCTTATCCAAGCAACTCTGATTGCAACAGATTCACGACTTAAAGCCATTTTGTCACCACCTAAGAATAATGCCCCTGGGATTTACTTTTGTAGACCCAAGCGACAAAGTTGCTCTTACATTACTTCTTCCAAGTATTAAGTTATTCCCTAATTTCACTTCTTCCAAGCATAGATGCAATGTCTTGCATTTCCTAACATTCTGTTTGCCCGCTTCCAAGTAAGCAAAGGACTTCCTTCACAAAACGTCTTCTGACGCAGCTAATCGCCAAAGTACTTCTTCTTCCAAAACCAAATTGCTGCGATAATCGACATTGCAAGCGCTATCATCATCACGATATAGAATCCAAGTGGGTTATTTTCAAAAGGGAGTCCGGCGACATTCATGCCAAAAAAACTTGAGACAATCGTTGGAAATGAGATAATAATTGTGATTGACGCTAGGAAACGCATAACTATATTCAGGTTATTCGAAATAACGGATGCAAATGCATCTTGTGTATTACTAAGGATTGAAGAATAGGTTTCAACCATCTCGACTGCCTGTGTGATATCAATGATAACATCCTCAAGCAAATCCTTGTCTTCTTCATACATTTTCAAATAATTTAATCTCAATAGTTTCTGTAGAACTGTTTTGTTCGACTTAAGCGATGTTGTGAAATAAACCAAAGATTTCTCCAATGCCATCAAGGTGAACAGCTCTTTGTTACGGAGTTTGTCATGTAGCTCACGTTCAATTTCATTCGTCTTCTTACTAATTTGTTTAAGATAACGTAAATAATAATTAGAGATTGAATACAAGATTTGTAGCGCGAACCGTGTCTTTTTGAAAGGGGCAACGCCCTTTGTCTTATTATTAATAATATCCACAAGAAATGGACATTCCATTAAAGCAACAGTTACTAGGCATTGCTCGGTAATCATTAAACCAATTGGCATCGTTTCATAAATAGGAAATCCGGAGTCATCATGAGTCAAGTAAGGGAAATCCACGATGATTAGAATATTGTCATCTTCTCTTTCTACGCGAGATCTTTCCTCGTCATCAAGCGCATCCTTAAAGAAATCAATAGGTATATCTAATAATTCGGATATCTGAGTAATTTCTGATTCATTTGGGGCAATCATATTTACCCAACAGCCTTTTGAAAAATCTTTCGTTTCGATAATCTTATTATTAGCATCAAGGTTATAAAAGGATAACATATTCTCCCTCCTTCATCTCATTTAAAATATTTTTTCATTATGCAAGTAGCGTCCATCGCTAATTTGAACAACTACACGAATTTATAAGATCGTCAATCATGATTCAGAACCACAATCATTTTCTTTGTTTATACTTTCAAAAAAGTAATAAACTATGCAAATAGTACCTGTCTAATCGACAGGTAACAAATTTGTGAATAGTATCTGCCTAATCGACGGGAACATCTATGTAATAGTACCTGTTCATTCTAACCCCTATCACACAAAATGGGAACAAAAAAATGCTCAGCACGTGAATTTTTTTATAATGAAGTGAAACTCAAAATAAATATGCTATATTTAAGAAAGATATTTTACTTAAAGTTTGAAATCAAGCAAAATACATTTACAAAATCAATATAAATGAAAGCGTTAAGGTGACTATATGTACAGATTTAGAAAGCTGATCGTCATTATATCTTTGATACTTGCCATTGCATTAGGGTATTTTGGTTTTAAGCTGCCTGAAGTACTGAAAGGCAATGGTTTTGACATGGGTAAGGAGTACGCCCAGACAAACTTGATCATGGAAGAGGATTTCGGGAGATCGACGAATCCTTATATTATCGTTTTTTACAATAAAAATGCTTCTAGCAAGGAGGATTTTTCAAGTTATATCAATGAAACTTTGACTGAAGTAAAAGGGTTGAATGGGTTTTCAAAACTCACCTCTCCACTTGAAATGCCCACTCAGTATAAAGATGATATTGCTTATGCGCTGGTGTTTTTTCATGAAAAAACAAACCCTGCGGAAATTACGGAAGAGCTTCGAGATCATTTGATTGAAAGCAAAGGGTTTGAATCTAAACTCACTGGTGGATTGGTCATTGAAGATGATATGAATAAATCCTCGCAGACAGATTTGAAAAAGGCAGAAATGATTGGTGTGCCGATTGCTTTAGTCGTGTTGCTATTGGCATTTGGCGGACTTGTGGCGAGCATGATCCCACTAATTTCTGGCGTCATTTCCGTACTTGCATCGATGGGTGTCTGCTACTTCTTGGGACAGAAATTTGACCTTTCCGTCTTTGTGTTGAATGTAACACCGATGGTTGGACTAGCACTTAGCATTGATTTCGCCCTCCTTTATATCCACCGCTTCCGTGAGGAGTTGCAAACAAAATCCGTGAAAGAAGCAGTGAAAAAAACAAGTCAAACTGCTGGCAGAGCAATCATTTTCTCAGGTAGCTGTGTTGCAATTGGTATGTCGGGTATGTTTTTTATTGATATTGACATCTTCCAAAGTGTTGCAATGGGTGGTATTACTGTCGTAATCCTGTCAGTGTTGATTGCGAATACATTCTTGCCAGCATTTCTAAGCATCCTTGGACATCGAATCAATAAGCTAATGATTATTAAAGTAAATGAAAATGTGACCAAACAAAGTGGATGGTATCGCTTTGCTTCATTTGTGATGAAGAAACCATTCGTCACAACGCTGATGGCATTGGCAATTCTACTTGTGGCAATCATTCCTATTGGACATATTAAGCTTGAGATACCAGATGTAAAAGCTTTACCTGAAACGAGTGAAACACGGACTTCCTTTGAAGATTTCCAAGCTAACTTCATTGATCGAAACAGTACGGATACCCCTTTCGTCATCACTTTCCCTGATGAATATTTGGTGTCC
>JAVBKB010000015.1:0-15642 GCA_031554275.1 Caryophanales bacterium
CCAATGAAATGATGTTCAAATATATGGAGATTCCATCGCTTACTTAAAACAGGGCAACTCTAATGTGTAAAATTATTACAACCAACCCGCTTGAATCCGCTCTTTCTCTTTAAAGCTTTCAATACTTCCTAATATTGATACTTCATTTCGTCTGTTCAGCTAGTATTTCATATCTATTTTTTTAAATTTTAGTAATGTTTTTAGTAGCATCCTCATAAGTTGAGATAAGTATCGCATTTAACTCAAACAAATTAGTGGGTGATTCACATTGGACAAGGCAGTTGTTCTTAATGTCAAAAATTTAAATATTTCATTTCAGGTAAACCAAAAAAAGGTCAATGCAGTTAGAGATGTGAACTTCCAATTATATAAAGGTGATGTACTAGGAATTGTTGGGGAATCCGGCAGTGGAAAGAGCATTACTTCCCTTTCAATCATGGGTTTACTGTCAAATAAAGATAAAGACAGTGAGATTATTTTCAGATCAAAGAATTTGATTAAAGCTACTGAAAAAGAGATGCGAAAGGTTCGAGGAAACCAGATATCTATGATTTTCCAGGAGCCGATGACATCCCTCAATCCTCTTTTCACGGTTGGCCAACAATTATTAGAAGCCGTTAAACTACATACCCACCTCAAGAAGCGAGAAGCAATTAACCTTTGCGTCAACGTTTTGGAAAGTGTTGGCTTGGGGCGTGCAGAAGCCCTGATGAAGGAATATCCACACCAGCTTTCGGGTGGAATGAGACAACGGGTTATGATTGCGATGGCAATGATTTGCAAGCCTGAGATTTTGATTGCAGACGAACCAACGACGGCCCTTGATGTGACGATTCAATCGCAAATTCTTTCTTTAATGAGAGAATTGAACTCCGCAAATGGAACCTCGATCATTTTTATTACACATGATTTGGGCGTTGTTGCTGAAATTTGCAACCGGGTAATTGTCATGTACGCAGGTCAAATAGTTGAGGAAGGTCCTGTGCGAACAATTTTTCGAGAACCGCAGCATCCTTACACTATAGGATTGCTCAAGTCCCTTCCAGACACACGTCATAGAGATGAACGGCTATATGCAATACCAGGCATGATTGCGAAGCCAGGTAGCATCAAAGCTGGCTGTCAATTCGCACCTCGTTGCGAATTTGTCACAGACAAATGTCGAGCAATTGCACCTCAGCTACTACCTACCGATATAGCTAACCATCAAGTTCGTTGTTTTGAAAGTAATCGAGTCAAGGAAGTGATTACAGTTGTCTGAAACTATCTTGCAGGTTGAAAATTTGAAAAAGCATTTTCCAATAACCAGTGGGCTTTTTAGTAGAAAAATTGGTGAGGTAAAGGCAGTCGATGATATTTCTTTTACAGTTAGAAAAGGCGAAACGCTTGGAATTGTTGGCGAAAGTGGTTGTGGAAAGTCAACAACAGGTCGGCTGTTAATGAAATTGTTGAATAGCGATCATGGAAAGATTCTATTCGAAGGCAAAGAAATAGTAAATATGTCAAAAGCAGAAATCCGGCGCGTGCGTCGAGATATTCAAATGGTATTCCAAGATCCGTATGCTTCATTAAATCCTCGTCATACGATCGAGAAGATTCTTGAAGAGCCTTTGATTGTTCACGGAATTGGCACGAAAGCAGAAAGAATGAAGCAAGTAATTGCCATGATGGAAATTGTCGGACTTAGATCCAATCAAATAAAGCGTTTTCCTCATCAATTTAGCGGAGGGCAACGGCAAAGAATTGGAATTGCGAGAGCTTTGATGACTCGCCCAAAATTAATTATTGCGGATGAACCTGTTTCTGCATTGGATGTTTCGATACAGGCACAAGTCTTGAATCTTCTGAAAGACATTCAAACTGAATTTGGACTAACCTATATCTTTATTTCACATGACTTAAGTGTTGTGCGACATATTTGTAACCGTGTTGCTGTGATGTATCTTGGTAGAATTGTCGAAATTGCAGAAAGCGAAGATCTTTACGGAAAACCACATCACCCTTATACCAAGGCACTGCTATCATCAGTTCCTGTACCAGATCCGGATTTTCAGAAACAGCAAATTCCACTAGTTGGGGAGATACCTAATCCATCCAATCCGCCAACTGGCTGTGCATTTCATACAAGATGTTCATCATGTATGGATATTTGTAAAACAAACCGCCCAGCTTTTCGGAAAATTTCGCTTGGTCATCAAGTTGCTTGTCACTTATACGGTGAGTAACTTTGACATATATATCAGTTGATGGCTTGGATGAAAGTAGTTTGACTAAATGGATCCAAATAATTCTTTTAGTCAATCTGCTCTAGATTTGTGGTGAATATTCTCAGGATTGAATGTCGTTCAACAACAGATAATCTTCAGCAAAAATTAGTTTCTACAACTTTAAACGAAGTTTGACGAAAATTTTTTATGGTGGCTTCATGATGATTTTCACGATGGTTGACGAAAAAATTTTCAAGAAGGCTTCATGATGATTTTCATGATGGTTGACGAAAAATTTTCAAGAAGACATCATGACGATTTTCACAATAGTTGACGAAAAATTTTCAAGAAGGCTTCATGATGATTTTCACCACTTCTAGGAATTCTGCTATTCAAATGAACAATTACATAGGAGGTAAGACCATGCGAAAGAAAGTATTACTAGCTATGCTCACTTTGCTATTATCAGTGAGCATGTTACTTGTTGGTTGTAGCGATAAGGACGACAGCAGCACGGACAAAAAAGCTGCAACCGCAAAGGATACGTTGATATTTGGTAGAGGTGGCGATTCCACTTCTCTTGATCCAATTTCAACAACAGAAGGAGAAACATACCGTGTCACTGATAGTTTATATGAGACATTAGTGAGCTACGGTGAGCAGGATACCACAATTCATCCAGGCCTTGCTGAAAGTTGGGAAGTATCTGCTGATAACTTAGTCTATACTTTTCACTTACTTGAAGGTATCAAATTCCATGACGGATCAGATTTCAATGCCGATTCAGTAGTTTTCAATTTTGATCGCTGGATGAATGGCGACGAAGAGAAATTCCCTTACTACACCATGTTTGGTGGCTACAAAGGTCAACCTGAAGCAGTTATTAAAGAAGTGAAGGCTTTAGATAGCAAAACAGTCCAATTTACACTGTTTCGCCCACAAGCCCCATTTCTTAAAAACCTAGCAATGAGTGCTTTTGGTATCGCATCTCCAAAAGCAGTTGAGAAATACGGAGATACATTCCGTGAGCATCCAGTTGGTACTGGTCCTTTCAAATTCGTTGAATGGAAGCCAAATGACAAAATTGTCATTGAAAAAAATGATGGTTACCGCGATGCAAAGCAAGTGAAGTTAAAGCAAATTATCTTCAAAGTAATTCCTGATAACTCTACAAGACTGAATGCGCTTGAAAATGGTGAGATCGATCTAATGGATGGTGTAAATCCATCTGATAAGAGCAAAATTTCAGGAAATAAGAACTTGCAGCTGATTGAACGACCATCAATGAATGTTGGTTATGTTGGCTTCAATACTGAAAAAGCACCCTTCAATAATAAGAAGGTTCGCCAAGCACTGAACATGGCTGTTGATAAGAAAGCTCTAATTGATGCTTTTTACGCTGGTCAAGCAGCAGTTGCAAAAAATCCAATGCCACCAAGCATTGAAGGCTACAACGATGCAGTCCAAGACTACAAATATGATTTGACAGCTGCCAAGAATCTGCTAGCTGAAGCAGGTTTTCCAGATGGATTCACAATGGAGCTTTGGTACATGCCAGTTGCACGTCCTTATATGCCTGAAGCACAGAAAGTTGCTGAAGTATTACAAGGTGAGTGGAAAAAAATCGGTGTTACCGTTGAGACGAAAACTGTTGACTGGGCAACGTATCTAGACAATGCTGCCAAAGGAGATTTGCCTGCATTCATGCTCGGTTGGACTGGTGATAATGGTGACCCAGACAATTTCCTTTACACATTATTAGATAAAGAAAGCATTGGCAGTAACAACTATTCTCGCTATGTAAATGAAGATCTACACAAACTTCTGATCGCTGCACAAACAGAAACTGATCAAGCAAAAAGAAATGACCTATACAATCAAGCACAAGTCATTATTCATGATGATGCACCTTGGATTCCTCTAGTCCACTCAAAGCCTTTGATTGCCTCTGGGAACGATGTTGCAGGTTATGAGCCGCATCCAACAGGATCAGAGTCTTTTGCAAAAACTTACTTTAAGTAACATGCTACTTGTGATTTGTAAATCAACTTGCTAGCACATCGAAAAGCATCCTGCTACTTATGTTGAAAGCAACTGCTACTTGTGCTTTGAAACATCACGATTTCAAGTACTTAAGGCTTCAATTTTAAAAACGGTTTCAATTAAGTATTTGCTTATCTCTCCATTTGCAGGGACTGGAACCAGCTAAGGTCCCTGCATTTGATTAATATTGATTTAGCCAACATGTTTAACAGTCTAAATAAAAATCTGTAAGTTGTCGGCGAGTGGAATCAGCAAATAGTAGCATCATCTAATTCCGATTCCTCCTTTCAACTAAATACGATAACGAGGTGAGGTCATGGCCGCTTATATCATCAGAAGAATTCTTGCGCTAATACCTGTTCTACTTGGAATGACGCTCATTGTCTTTCTCATCATTCGTGCAATACCTGGTAATCCAGCACAAGTAATTCTTGGTCAACGTGCAACAGCTGATGCGGTTAGTGCTTTGACGCAGCAATTAGGATTGGACAAGCCTTGGTATGAACAATTTTTCCATTACTTAAATCAATTGCTCCATTTGGATCTTGGTACTTCGTTACGCACAAAGGCTGACATTGCACATGAGATTGCGCCCTTTCTGGCAGCTACCTTTGAGTTAACACTAGTCGCAATGATTATTGCCATTGTGGTTGGAGTGAATGCTGGAATTATTAGTGCCTGGTTTAGAAATTCGTGGTTTGATTATGGCATTATGATTGTTGCACTAATTGGTGTTTCCCTACCGATCTTTTGGTTAGGATTGATGGAGCAGTGGGCATTTTCTGTCAAACTTGGGTGGTTACCAACAACTGGGCGAGAAAATGTTCGAGACCCCGTTGAGGCAATCACAAACTTCTATATGCTCGACACATTATTAAGAGGAAGATTCGACCAATTTATTGATGTGGTAAAGCATCTCATTATGCCAAGTATTGCTCTAGCAACTATACCGATGGCTATTCTAGCAAGAATGACACGTTCAACCGTATTAGATGTAATGAACTCAGATTATATCAGAACTGCTAGGGCAAAAGGTGTCAGCATGTTCCTCGTTGTATACAAACATGCATTGAAAAACGCATTAATTCCGGTTCTTACCGTTATTGGCTTACAATCAGGTTTACTTCTTGGTGGCGCAATTTTGACTGAAACAATTTTCGGCTGGCCAGGTATTGGACGATATATTTATGATGCAATCGGGGCAAGAGATTATCCTGTTATCCAGTCGGGAATTTTGATTATTGCATTCTGTTTCGTAATGATCAATTTGATTGTGGACTTATTATATGGTTGGATTGACCCACGAATTAAGTATAATGACTAATTTGATTTTGGTTAATTATTCAGATTTAAGATTAGGAGAAGTGTTATGTCTGAGGTATTTGCACAACAAGAGTTCGAGGATAAAGTGAAGTCGCCAATAAGAGAAATTTGGGACGCCTTCTCCGCCAGTAAACTTGCTGTTGTAGGGCTTGGGATAGTGGTGTTTTTTATCCTTTTGGCAATCTTTGCACCACTCATAGCGCCGCATGAAATCAATGAGCAATTATTATCAAATAAATTGCAGCCACCCTCCATCGATCATTTATTTGGTACAGATGATTTTGGACGAGATATTTTTTCTCGTGTAGTTTATGGAGCAAGGCTTTCCTTATGGGTTGGATTTATTTCAGTGCTGGGTTCTGCAGTGTTGGGATCTTTGCTAGGAATCATTGCTGGCTATTATGGAAAATGGGCCGACACCCTCATTAGCAGGTTCTTTGATATTATGTTGGCTTTTCCAAGTATTTTGCTCGCAATTGCTGTTGTAGCAGTACTCGGTCCCTCCTTGCAAAACGCATTAATTGCCATTGCCGTCATTAACATACCAAACTTTGGTCGCCTAATCCGTTCAAAAGTACTATCTGTTAAGCAAGAGGAGTATATTTTGGCAGCAAAATCAATTGGAATGAAAGATTCCCGAATACTCTTTCATCATGTACTTCCCAACAGCATTGCACCAATTATTGTTCAAGGAACAATGTCAATTGCAACTGCCATAATTGAAGCTGCTGCTCTTGGTTTTCTGGGAATGGGTGCCCAAGCACCAACGCCAGAATGGGGGAAAATGCTTGCAGATTCCAAGCAGTATTTGACGGAAGCACCAGGAACATTATTCTTCCCTGGAATTGCGATTATGCTTACTGTCCTTGGGTTTAATCTAATTGGCGATGGATTGCGAGATGCACTTGATCCAAAGATGAAACAATAATTATCCTGATTGTCGTTAGAAATGCAAATTAAAACTCGCTAAGATTCCCAAATACTTCGTCATAATTTCCTAGGATAGTCTCGCTATCCTTTGTAAATTATTCCTCGTCTTTGAAAATTTATCGGGAGTTTTAAGTTGTGTTTCTAACGACAATTAGGATTAATCCTAATTACCGATTAAAATAGTGAATGATTTGTCCGGAAATTTTACATCTCGCGCGGCAAAAAATGCGCGAATATCTTGTTTAACAAAGCGAGATGGAAAATTACCACAAAGCATTCGCTATCTTAATCGGTAATTAGGATTAAATCGCTGTCTAGTTTATTTGTCACAATTCCATCCTTTTCATTCGAACAATTTTCAATGAAAAATAAAAAAATGCGATGGCTGGTTTCATCGCAAAATATAGATACTGGGTGAGAAAAGCTGCGAAATCTGAATGCTTTAATTTTGAGCAGGAATCGAAAAGCGCCAATGTCTACTTCGACTTTCTTTATTGGTCAACCATTAGAGTCTACATCGCATCAGCGCTAATAGATCGATTCCTGCATCATGAACTTACCTGTTTTTCACTGATAACTTACATGATCAGAGAGATCATTTCTAATTTATGATACTTGTTCGAACTGACTGTTATACAGATCGGCATAGAAACCACCTTTTGCTAGTAGCTCTTTATGGCTGCCGCTTTCAACGATATCTCCATCCTTCATCACCAAGATTACATCAGCATTTCTAATGGTTGAAAGTCTATGTGCGATAACGAATGATGTTCTGCCAACTGTTAACTTGTCCATTGCTTCTTGAATAATATGCTCAGTGCGTGTATCAACCGAGCTTGTGGCTTCATCCAAAATGAGTAAAGGTGCATTCTGAATCATGGCGCGGGCAATGGTAATTAGTTGTTTCTGTCCGGCTGAAAGACTTGCCTTGTCGTTTAGAATTGTATTATAGCCGTTTGGTAGTGTACAGATAAAATGATGCAATCCCACTGCTTTGCAGGCGGAAACAATATCTTCGTCAGTTACACCTTTTTTGCTATAAATAATATTCTCTTTGATGGTTCCTTCAAAAATCCAAGTATCTTGAAGCACCATACAAAATTGTTCATGAAGATTCTTTCTTGTTATCTCACTGATTGGCAACCCATCAAGCAGAATTTCACCGCCATTAATCTCATAGAATCGCATCAACAAATTGACCACGGTAGTTTTACCTGCACCAGTTGGACCAACAATAGCAACTTTTTGTCCTGCCTTAACTTTCGTAGAAAAATCTTTGATAATCGTTTTGTCTTTGTCATAACCAAATTTCACATGTTTAAATTCAACATCACCTTTTGCAGTGCTGAGCGTTTTGATTTTTTGACTTTCATCCTCAAGTTCTTCTTCCTCTAGGAACTCAAAAACACGCTCGCTTGCTGCAGCTGTCCGTTGCAAATTGTTAGCAGCCTGTGCAAATTGTGTGAGTGGCTGAGTGAAAAGTCTTATATAGAGCATAAATGCAACAATAACTCCGAAAGAAATTGTACCTTTTAGCGCAAGTGCAGCACCGACCACACATACTGCTACGTAACCAAAGTTTCCTATAAACATCATTATTGGTTGCATAAGCCCTGACATAAACTGCGATTTCCACGCACTATCAAACAGGTTATCGTTAATTACTTCAAAGGTTTTCTTTGCCTCAGTTCCTGCATTATACACTTTGACAACACTGTGACCAGAATAAATTTCTTCTACATGTCCGTTAATGTTTCCAAGTTCTTGTTGTTGTGCGATAAAATGTTTTTGAGATTTTTTCATGATGACCATCATTAATACAAAACCGACAAGTGTTGCACCTATCGCTGTAAGTGCCATAATCCAGTTGGTAATGAACATCATAATGACCGATCCAATAAACAGAATTACAGCTGTAACAAGAGAACCAATGCTTTGATTCATTGTTTGGCCAATTGTATCTACATCATTGGTAACACGACTAAGGACATCACCATAACTAGTTTTGTCAAAATATTTAAGAGGCAATTTATTGATTTTCTCCGAAATGTTTGTCCGTAAGTTTTTTGATATTCTTTGTGTCATAGTCGCCATAATAAAGCTTTGGACGAAACTTAGTAAGGCTGATATAGCATAGAAAAAGACAAGTAATACCCCAGCACTGACAACAGCATCCATATCGATACTGCCTCCAAGACCTTTTGTTATTTCATTAGTCATATTTTTAATGATATCTGGACCGATAATTTGAAAAACTGTGCCAGCTGCCGCTGCAACCATGGCAATGATAATTGCGGTCAAATAGGGTTTGCAGTAACGAATTAACTTGCCCCATGTTTGATTGAAATTTTTAGGTTTTTCAACTGGTCTATTCATTCCCGGACCTCTTTGGTTACTTCTTTCTGTATTCTCACTCATGCTCCAAGTTCCTCCTTTGAAAGCTGTGAATTGGCAATTTGACTGTACACTTCACAGGATTGTAATAGTTCTTTGTGAGTGCCCTTGCCAACAACTTTGCCTTCATCAAGCACAATAATCTGATCTGCATCAATAATTGTTCCAATACGCTGTGCAACAAGTAAGCTTGTTACTCCACTTGTCTCTTTCTTCAGCTCTGAGCGAAGCACTCGGTCAGTTTTGTAATCAAGTGCAGAGAAAGAATCATCAAAGATATAGAATTCAGGTTTGCGACATACAGCACGAGCAATGGCTAGACGTTGCTTTTGCCCACCTGAAACGTTTGTGCCACCTTGAGATATCGAGGAGTCGTATTGACCATCCATTTTTTTAACGAAATCCTCACTTTGTGCGATGCTGATTGCCTTTTTAACCTCATTCTCGGAATAATCTCCCTGCCCACTATCACCAAAGGCAACATTTGAAGTTACTGTTCCTTTAAATAGAATGGCTTTTTGTGGCACATAGCCAATCTTGTTATACAAAGCTTCCTGTGTATATTCTTTCACATTGATACCATCCACAAGGACCTCACCTTCAGTGACATCATAGAATCTCGGCACCAGATTAATTAACGTGCTCTTTCCACTTCCAGTAGACCCGATGAATGCAACTACTTCACCTTTATGAGCTGTAAAACTAATATCCTTCAGGACATATTCTGCTGCATCAGGGTATTTGAAGCTGACATTTCTAAACTCAATCTCACCTTGAATACCAGAAGAACTTTCTGTTAAACTTCCATCTATTATGGTTGGCTCTGTATCAATAACCTCGTTAATACGTTTTGCTGACACTGTTGCCCGTGGTAGTAGAATAAACAAGACTACTAGCATCATAAATGACATAATAACCTGCATTGCATAAGAAGAAAAAACAATCATATTTGAGAATAGCGTCAATCTATCTAACATCCCTGCTGCATTGATTAAGTAGGCGCCAATCCAATAAATTGAAAGGCTCAATCCGCCCATTATCAATGTCATAGTTGGCATCATGAATGACATAGCGCGGCTTGTGAATAATTGCGTGCTTGTTAACTCCTCATTTGCTGTTTCGAACTTCTCTTCTTGATAATCCTCGGCATTATATGCGCGAACAACGCGAAGTCCAGTGAGGTTTTCTCTTGTCACACGATTAATGTTATCGGTCAGTGTTTGCATTTTCTTGAACTTCGGCATCACAAAAATCATCATGATTGCAATCATCACAACCATTATAAGAACAGAAATGGCAGTTGCCATTGACCACTCAAAGCCTTTGTTGGCAATTTTCGTGATTGCCCAGATTGCCATGATTGGTGCCTTGATAATCATTTGCAACCCCATTGTGACAATCAATTGGATCTGTGTTATATCGTTTGTTGAACGAGTAATCAAACTTGCTGTCGAAAAACGATTGATCTCCTCCATGGAAAAAGAATCTACTTTATTGAAAAGCATACTTCGTAATCGCTTGGAAAAAGAAGCAGCAATTCTAGCAGCAAAGAAGCCAACAATGACAGCGGCAATCAAGCTCCCGATTGCACATAAAAGCATGTAGGCGCCAGATTTCCAGATTTCACTCATTGCACTTCCTGGCGTCTGCACAAGTCTAGTGATTTTCGACATATAATCAGGTAGCTTCAAATCTAGCCAAACTTGGGTAACGATAAATACCAAACTAATTGCGACTTGCATCCAATCTTTTGCTTTTAAGTACTTAAAAATCTTGATCATACTAGCTCCTCCGATAATTAACCATAGTAACATCTAACAATGTTAGGTATTAGGGTTTTATTATGCGGTCATTCCATAATGACCGCTTCTTATTCATTCCAATCTGTACTTTCTGATATTTCAATAATTCTACCCATGATGCGGATGTATTCTTTTGCATCCTCTTCACCCAAACTACTGAGCATTCGTGCCGCAGCTTTGTGCATTTTTGATTGTTGCTCTAACGCAACATCCTTTCCAGCCTGTGTGAGTTCAACGACAATTCTACGACGATCTTTTGCATCAATCGTTCGTGTAATCATTCCTTTATCCTCTAAGCTATTAAGCGTCGCTGTAGTACGAGCGGTGCTGACTGACATTGAATCACTAATCTCGCTGGGAAGTGCGTTTCCATTGTTGAGGTGCAAATATTGCAGGACAAACGATTCACCCCTCAAGAAATCACCCATTTGCTTTTGTTTTTGATTTCTATGCATTGAATGCATCTTCTTCAAAAGTTCTGCTGCCATTTTTGAATAGTCCATATTTCACCTTCTTTTTTAGATACCTAACACTATTAGTAATATAATAATGTTAATAATATAATCCCGTTAATTATTATTGTCAAGTCTTTTTTGAAAAAAAAAATAGTGAACATTTTTGTCTAATTCACTCGGTGCTGAGCAACACATATGAAAATTAAATGGATAGTTTTCTACAAAAAAATCACTCAGGTTTGAGTGATCAGAAGCAATATTAATAATTATTGAAATAATTTCATTAATTTCATTGCGTAAATTCATTATCTTTTCGTGATTTCTACACTTTGTGCAATCTTTTTGAACGAATCAACATTGTCGTCCTTCTCGTCAACTGCACATACAGAGAGCAAATGCTTAGTTTTTATTAAACGCTTCTACAAGTGGTTTAATCACAGGTTTCTTCATTTTCATGACTTCTTGCATAACTGCATTTACCTTATTCTGATCTGAATCTTGTAACATCGTTTCCAAACAATCCGGTACTATCTGCCACGAGACACCATATGGATCCTTCAACCAACCACAAACAGATTCCTTGCCCCCGGTTGCAGTGAGTATTTCCCAAAACGTATCACTTTCCTCTTGCGATTCACAAATCACATAGAAACTTACGGCTTCTGTAAATGTAAATCCGTGATTATGGGCACTATCCATACCGCGAAAGGCTTGTCCATTTAATTTGAAGAAAGCCTGTAGCACTGATCCTTTTGGCTCGATTCCTCCTTCTGGGTGATATTGAATTTCTTCGATTTTGGAGTTTTGAAATGTATTCGTATATAACTTGATTGCTTCTTCAAAGCGACCATGCTGATCATTAGCAAACAAGAAGTAAGGCGTAATCTTTTGTTTCTGATGCGACAAACTGAGTTGCCATGACACACCAAATTTATCATTTGTCCAGCCAAATTTATCACTAAAAGGGTACTTGTCTAGTCCCATAAGAATCTGGCCACCATCAGTTAATTTCTCCCAAAGCGTTGTCAATTCCTCCTCCGTAGCACAATCCACAAAAAACGAAATAGCTGGGGTAAATTTGAAATCCGCACCACTATTCAGCGCTATAAATGTTTGTCCAGCAATCACAAAGTCAGCAGTTAACACACTGTCCTTTGGCAAACGTCCCTCTGCATCGTGGTAAACAACGGGACCGATTGATCCTTCACTGAACAGAGAAGTATAATATTCTGCTGCCTCCATTGCTTGATAATCAAAACATAAACAAGTGATAATTCTATTCATTATTAGATACTCCTTTGATTTTTTTTGCACTCAGCAAAATAAGTTTTACATGCTGATCCTCCTAATTATTGTAACACTATCTTCAATAGTATCCGAATAGTTGAAGTTGCTGCCGTATGTATTCCACTCCCATTCTCAAAATCCTCGAAATAAAAATGACTATTTCACAATTTTCTTTTCAACAATGCTCCTTCCCATTTACACCCAATTTGTAAAATACAGCTCGGATTTCCGATTCAAAAATACTGCTTTGGAGTCGCGGAAATCAAAATTTGTAAAAGAGAAAATGTCATCTTCGAATTCAAATTGGCAAGGTTGTTGTGCGCCAAGCTTGTCATAGCCAAGACTCATTTTAATAAATTCCCCATGCTTTTTGTACCCACAATCAAATAGAATCTCATTTTGTCGCTGATTGATCATAAAGACACTCGCGCCAGAAACATTTGGTTGAAAAACGATATCCTTTTTGAAATCAGTTTTCACTAGTTCAAACTCAGTATAATAATAGAACCAGAGATTGTCGTTACCGTCCACGTTCATTGCATAGCAATCACAAATATCATACTTTGTGTTTTCCCAAAGCTTATCACCATCAGGAGACCATTTAATCAGTCCGCTCGCACCAATAGGTTGATTCCAACCACGATTACCAAACACACCTTCATCAAAGTAACTTGTAAATATATGCTGTTTTGAATCAACTAAACATTGTTGAATGCCATCACCAAAACACATTTCACGAATGATATTGCCATCTTTATCAGCCACAATTGCATTATGATCAAATGTACGATCCTTATAAAGGTTCGTTCGAGCTCCTAACAATAGAAAATGCTCCCCTAGCGGCTGGAAGTAATGAATATTCTGCTGAATGTTGTTGAAATGAATGCTATGCACTTCATAAACATTACCCGTGTACCAGTCAACTGAGAAAGAACAAGTACGATAATTTGTATTGCATTTGGTAGGAACATACATCCCATTAATCCGCTTCGGTATCTCATTCGCAAACAAAATGTGGATTCGATCATCATTGCCAATTTGGATACTGACGAATTCAAGGTCAGATAACTCCAAATCAGCAAGCGTTTTCTGCAAATCTATTCTCGTTAAAATAGGTATCTTCTGCATATTGCAACTCCATACATTTACTAGTTCGTTTAATAATAATGCTGAAAAAATTTATGAATGTCTACTCTTCAATTTCATTTCCATAAAGATCATAAAGAGGAGAATCTGATTGCAAACTACGAAAGACTTCTACTTCCTCAGATTTACTCTTCCAAGTATAGCTTTCCTTTCCACGCACTTCCCACATTGTCAGCAAGGCTAATACTTCATCCATAGTTGTTGCGCTGAAACGCCATTCCTTAGTTGCTTCAAAATTCCACATAAAATCGTCATACAGTACATACTTTTTATCACATTGATAATCTGTATCGAAAAAATCACAACAAATGTATACTTCATACCCTTTTGATTTGAGAACCAAGTAACTCGCAACATCTTCCTCAGTAAACTTTGGGAGAACACTTGAATTTTCAATCGCCAGCAAATCTCCTTGATCATTGTAAATTGGTACTGATGAAATTTGTCCCTGATACTCCTCGATTTCCAATTTAGAAACAGATAGATTACCTCGAACCTCATGCACAGCCGCTTGTGATAATAACTGATAAATATTTTCGGCAATTAAGTGTATTTCAGCTTTGGTCGCTAGATAAGTCCAAAGATATACCAAATTATCAGCATCCACTTCTACACAAGACATTTTTACTTCATAGCCTAATGAACGCAATGCCCAATAGCAAGGCGATTCCGTATTTCCCGCTATCCTAATCGTTTTATTTAATCTTCCCATATTATTTCACTCACTTTGTGACTACCAAATTTGTTGTTTATCATGTAAAGACTTTAGTTTCTTGGGTAGGTGCTGAAGATTCGCTTTACATAAAGCGTAAAGCTCTAGTCCTTTTTCTGCGAAACCATATTTCTCAATATATGCCAAAATGAAGTTGCCTTGAATTCCTTGATGTTCCCCATCACAAATCCTCAAGTAGTTACAAACAAGCGCATGATATTTCTCATCGTATAGTCCTAGCGCGAAAACCGCAAATGTGCCTGGCATAGCACAATATTCAGCTTCCAAATTTTCATACCACTCAAATTCCTTCATGGCAAGTCGTGCATAATCTTCAATCTTTTTATGTAAAGCTGGCCACTGAATAGCATTCGAAAACAGTTGGTGAACCCCTATTTTTGGTAGTCCTTTTATCGGAAGCCAGCTTTTTTCAGGACTTCGGAAATCAATTGTGTAGGATTTCGAAAACCCGAATTCTAACAATTGGCAAAGTAGTTCCAAAACCTTTTGATAAGCATCTTCGCTTTCTTCCTTCAATGTGATTTTTATAGTTGCAAAGACATCATTGGCTTTGTAGGAAACAATGCTATCCTTGAATTCCGCAAGTTCTTTTGGCAAGTCACCACTTCCAACCTTTTTCAGTTTTGCTGGTAGATCGTTACCAAGATCTGCGACATAACCAAATATCTGATTTGCTGTGTAATTGCTCTCACTCGGACCATATTTCACATGACAAATCGCTATGTAGCATGCAAACCGCAAATAATCCTCAGGCAACTGATAACTTGGTTCACCATGCTTCAGCACCCATTTTGGATACCCATTTTTATCAAGGGCCTCTTCGAAAAACGAATCACGAATAACGCGCTCCACCCAATTGCGAAGCACTCTATCGACTTCCCATTGCCATCCGCAGAGTTTTCTCATAGCCTCTGCAAAATCGCTTGCTTTCTCATATTCAAAACCACTTCCGCCAAGTTTAAAAAGATAATATTCTAATGCTGCAGCTATCAAAATTTCTCGGCCGTCCACACGAAAACAATCATAAGAAGGGTATCCTGCTTGTGCACGGGTCTTTGAAACTCGTGCCGTCCCTTCAGAAATAGAAGACACACAGACATCAAACAATGTTCGTAATGACAAATCCTGCTGAGCATCCTCAAAAATCAAATAATTCCGCTTGCTTGCCATATCATTTCCTCCTCAAACCAGCCATACACCAATTTTCTCACAAACCCCTCCGTTCGCATAGGACTTCTCGAATCGGTTTTTCTAATGTTGTCGGAGGAATGACGTAGATGATTTTGAACTGATTGTACATAGAATATTGTCATAGAAACTCA
>JAVBKB010000199.1:0-8666 GCA_031554275.1 Caryophanales bacterium
GATGTAACCTGTTAAATGCGCAGTCTTTTCAGCATAAGGATAGACCCTCGCCTTAGTATCAGTGATCAACACTCCTGGAATTTCCAAAAGCTTCTCTGTTCGATCATAATCTTTCTTTGCAATCATTTTGATAGCAACAAACGAATCTTCTTTCACATATGAAGCACTCAGTTTTTTTTGAATACTTTCAACCGATACATCAAGAATTTGTGATAGATTTGCCAAATCGGCTTCCTTTGTATTTACAGACAGCTTTCCTGGCACTAAACCTACCGAAGAAGCAATTCCATTATCTGCAAGTACTATACCGTTGCGATCCAGTATTCTCCCTCGAATCCCACTAACTATTGAAACTCTAATTTTATCTTCAGCAGTTAGGCTTGGGTAAATGATCTCCGGTGTCCACACCAACCTAAAGGCTTTCTCATCATTCATTGTAAAAACAGCTTTATTTGAAAAAATGTGAATCCCTGCAAGCGTATCCATACTCATTTGGTATGTGAGCTCAGTGCTTTCGCTTCTTTCATCGATGTTTTTAATTTCGATCCCTAAGTCGGCTGCCTCAATTCCTTCATAGATTTTCTGATTCTTGGCGATGAAATCCTCCTCGGATATTTTCGCTTTACTCTCATCAGTAAGTAGCACATACATCGCTTTGAAGTCACGTTCATTCAGGCTATTGACATACTGCTTCAAGACATCCTCAGCCTTTTCAGTGACTCTATTCATGTAGAAATAAACTGCTGCACCTGCTGCAAGAAGTGCAACAATAACAACTATGATAAGTGGTTTTTTTAGTCTCGAGCTGATCATATCAGATCCCCTTTTAATCGTTTTTATTCAGAAAATATACATCCATGACTCTTCTAGCAATCTCGATATTCATTTTGTGTTCATCATCTTGATAGGCCCAAGGAACAACTACACATAATGCAAGTTCAGGGTTATCGAATGGAGCGTATGCAGCAAAACAATCATATTAACCTGCTCTAGATCCGTTGGGAACAGCTTTTTCTGGCTGAGCCAGAACTGGTAGTATGCCATCCTCATAACCGATATCAAATAGCATTCCTTCAGAGATTTCGCCAGCCATTTTTCTTGGTGCTAGATTGACAACAAACAATGCTTGTTGACCTTCAATCTCTTTCGGGTTAGCTCTTTCCTGCTTAATTCCAGACAAAATCGTTCTTTTGAAATCGCCAAAGTCCACCGTTAGCTTCATTAATTTATCAGAGTTTGCGACCTCTTCTACTAGCTCAATTGTCCCGACTCGAATATCGATTTTGTTCAAAATATCGATCCCAATCATTTCTTTAATTTGTCCAGCCATTTTCTACGACCACCTTTTGAAATATTTCCTGATTAAAGTTCACTCTTTCAATATAATCGATCTTATACATTAAGGAAAGAGTTTGAAAAATTACTAGAAATGAATTTCCTTGAGGAGTAATTGTCATACCAGGTCGAATTCACGGGGAAATGGCAGCAGCACTTACCTTGAATTCATGTGCCATTAAAAAAAATGCACACACAATGTTTTCAATCAACATTGTGAATGCATCCTAGTTGCTATTCTGTTTCTTCTACTTCTTCAATTTCATAAAAATGCTTTAAGAATCTTAACTTAGCTTGATCGTAACCATGCTGTCTTTTAGATTGACGTTGTCGTTTCCAACTTCTTTCCAAATTACGATATAAATCGTCCCAAGAATTTGGTAAATGAAGAGGTTTGCGTTTTCCTCGAACCATTTCTTTTGCAACGAAATATTGTCTCATTTCGCTAATTGTTTTGGGATTTCGACAATAAGTACTGTAGTAACGTACTCGCCGCCCTGTTTTTGGTACAGGGTCGCATCTAAATTTGTAGTGATTCATACATCACTCTCCTTCTAGGCTAGTGCCCTAAAGGAAAATTGTTGATTTCATTAACATGATTTATCACCTTTCTTCAAGTTATTATTTAGAATTTTACATATAACATCTGTTATTTACTACAAACTCTATATCCAATCATCTACAAGCTCCACTTGCAAAAACTCTAGTTTCAGTTAATAAGCTGATTTTATGACTATAACCCTCACTAGTCAATACAATTCTTGTGCCTTCACTCGAAAAATCCCTTCTCACCTGACTCGAACTGATACCGGACGCTCCCATCAAGATCAGTTCGGAAAATCCGCAAATTTGCTCCTTCCAGTTTCTCAAGTACTTCCGCATTTGGATGACCGTAGCTGTTCTTTTCACCAACAGAAATGATCGCTGCTTTTACCTGAGTATTCTCCAACAATTCCTTGGTTGTCGATGTCTTACTGCCGTGATGTCCCACTTTCAAAATGTCTACATCAAGATTAGGATTCCGTGCTAGAATCGCTAGCTCTCCTGCTACATCAACATCTCCAGTAAATAACCATTTCGCACCTCCGATCTCAGCATGAATGACAATACAAGATGCATTTGTTTCTTCGCTGACTACTTCTGGATGAACGACTTTAAACCAAGCACCAGCCGCTTGCCATCCATCACCAGCTTTCACCTTGATTACTTTAATCTCCTTGCTCGCCTCGCTAAACCAAGTTCTCTTTTCGAATTCAGTTTCTTGACCAATTGGCACAACAATTTCCGCAATCGTAAGCTGTTTCACAATTGCCTCCGCACCACCAATATGATCTTGATCCGCATGACTCAGTATCAGCTTGTCTAAGCTACGGATACCTTTACTCTTTAGAAATGGAGTAACAACATCCTTTCCCGGATCAAATTGCGACTTTCGCTTTGCCCAATCTGGTTTGCCAAACGCTACTGTCCCACCCGCATCAATTAAGTAGTTCCCTTTGTTATAAGGTAGATGAATGAAAATAGAATCTCCTTGTCCCACATCAATAACCGTCACTTCACCTGCAGGCGAAAGATCCTCGTGAAAATATTGGAAAACAAGTAGTAATGTGAAAACCATGACACTGGCACAAATCCCTTTCAGTTTTCCTCCTTCAATCGAGATCATTAACAATAGAATTGATAAGGCAAGCAGAACAAGCACAAGTGTTGATGGCTTTCCAAAAACCAAACTTGCAAAAGGAATTTCTGATAACCAAAGCGAAACATTGACTAGCCATTCAAATAACTTATTCAAAACTTCTATCATGGTGCCGCCACCGTGTGACAGCAGTAATACCAAGATATACAGCAAAATCGTTAACGGAAAATACACATAAGAAAAAACCGGTATATACAGAACATTCACAAAGATTCCAATAGAGGATATTTCATAAAAATTATACAGTAGTACAGGCAGCGCGAAAATCTGGCACACCAATGAGCCAACAAACAATTTGGCAGGAAATGAGTTAACGCGAGTCAATATTCCCTGGGAAATAATGAGTCCTGCACAAACGAGAAAGGACAACTGAAATCCAATTGAAAAGATCTCATAGGGAACCAGTAACAAATAGACCATCAAACAGGTACACATTGCTGAAAGCGGAGAGATCTTTTTAGAAAAAATCTGTGCGATGAAAAAGATTATGACCATGCCACAAGCCCGATTCACTGAGGGCGAGAATCCAGTCATGCTAGCATAGAATGGTAAAATAGCGACAACAACAATCATGCTATTTCTCTTTGTTAAACCTATTCGAATCAAAACAAAATAGATAAACATTGCCAATAGACTAACTTGTCCTCCAGAAATGGCGAAAAGATGTACAACACCAAGCTTTTGATAAGCAGCATACTGGTCTTCTGCCATCTCCTTTTGGTCGCCAAAAATCAAAGCAATCGCATGACTTTGTAATGGATCTGGAAATTTCTCTTTGATGAGCTGAATACCCTTTTCTCTTAACTGTAGAACCTGAACAACAACTCCTGAGGCTGCTACAGCATTCTCCATTTGATCTGCAACAAAAATCCAATGGCAGTTTTGGTGAAATAAATATTTACGGAAATCAAAGCCATTTTCATTGGTCTGTCCTTTTGGTAACGCTAGCTCTCCTTGCACAAGAAAACTCTTGCCAGTCAGCAAGCTTGCTTGCATCATTCGTTGTTCTGATTCGGACTGCAATCGGTAGCTTAACCATAATTTTTCACCGGTTTGCTGTTCATAGACAAACCCGCTAAACTGATCGCCATCAATTTGTGGTGGAGCACGGAATTGGATCTGTAGCTGAGTTTCATTACCTGAAAACTTGGTTTGGTTGGAACGCTGATGAATTTCTGCTGAGGTGAAAAATATGATAAAACAGAGAAGAAACAAAAGATTGATTTGCCATTTGAATCGGTGCCAAAAGGTCGCTGCAATTATCACGATAATTACAAGCAGGAGTGTGTTTCTTTGAAGTGCACACAGAACACCAAGGACGGAGGAAATAGCGGTGCAGAAAATAAATTTTTCTTTCATTTGTTAGTGCGTTACTATCTGTGATTTCAGTTTCTCAAATGTCTTATCACCAATACCAGACACCTTTTTCAGATCTTCGATCTTTTTAAATTTACCCTTCTCTGTACGGTACTGAATAATTTTGTCTGCTGTCGAAGGTCCAACACCTTTGATTTGTTCCAATTGCTCTTTCGTGGCTGTGTTAATATTGATTTTCTTTTCTGGTTCGGCGGTAGCAGTTGGATCATTATTGACACTACTTTCACCCACAGCTGGAATGAAAATCACCATCGCATCCTCGGCAACTGCAGCCAAATTCACCTGCTTCACATCAGCCCTTTCAGTCAACCCACCTGCCGCTTCAATCAGTTTGGCGACGCGGTCACCTTTGTGAAACGGATACAAACCTGGTTGTAGTACTTCACCTTTGACATCAGCTACAAGCTCCAGCTGGACTGTTTCCATTGGAGCCTCGGTTGGTGGTACTTGCTCTGTTGGAAGCTGCCAACCTTCTGCCTCAGAGCTGCCATGGCTATTCCAGATCAGCAAGCCCACTAAGGCAAACGCACTTCCAAGGATCGCGAGATTCTTCTTGGAAAGGAATTTCTTCAAATAGTCCATAAATCACTTTACTCCTTCATAAAATTTGAATAAACAAAAAAGCTTAGGTGGTGCACAGATGATTGTCGGGATTATTGGAACGGGAACGATTGGCACCATTTTGATTGAATCGTTCATTGAGTCAGAGGCATTACAACCTGAACAATTGATTATTTACAATCGCACCTTAGAACGCGCCAGGTCAATTGCCAACCGTTATAAACGAATCAAAGTAGCACAGCGAAATGTGGAACTTGTCGCTAGAGCAGATCTAGTAATTGTTTGTGTGAAACCAAAAGATCTCCACGAAGTTCTACAAGAAATTGCGCCTTTTCTTACTGAGCAGAAATGCCTTGTTTCAGTCACAAGCCCACTTTCTGCCAATCAACTTGATCAGATCGTCAAGTGTTCAACAGCACGAATTATACCAAGCATTACAAACCGGGCCTTAGCTGGAGTTTCGCTTTTCACTATTGGAGATAATTGTACAGACGATTGGAGTACGAAATTAGCGAGGCTCTTCGGAAAAATATCAACACCTGTTCTTATTCAAAATAGCCAGACAAGGGTGGCGGCTGATATCACCAGCTGTGGACCTGCTTTTATTAGCTTTTTATTACAAAAATTTGTGCAGGCTGCTGTTAATACAGGAAAGATTGATACCAAAACGGCAACTATTCTAATGCAGGAAATGATCATTGGTTTTGCGGAGCTTATGAAGCAGAGTCATTATACTTTAGAGAGTTTGCAGGAAAAAGTTACTGTTACAGGTGGTATCACTGGAGAGGGGATACGAATACTTGAAGAAGGAATAACGGATGTTTTTGATAAAGTTTTCAGTGCAACGCACGAGAAATTTCGAGAAGATGTGAGGAATATTGAAATTGCTACAGGAGAAAATTTCGGATGAGTGGGCGTAGAAAATAAATGTGACCTTAACATTCACATGAGGACAGTTATTTCGAATCGTCATTTGTTAATAATTTCGAAATGTCATTAATTAATGAATGTGTGGATTAATTCAATACAGGCTTGGATAATTTCTTCAGAAGCTTGTCCCTCCACTTGGGTATGACGGGCACGCCAATCTAAGCTCTTTACTTGATCGGTTAGAATGACACCTGTGATTGCAGAGTCAGATGACAAAACAACTTCAAACGGATAGCCTTTTTCTTGTCGTGTAATTGGGCAAAATACCGCAAATCCAGTCGCCTCATTGAAATTTCTTGGCGAAAGTACAATTGCAGGTCTTCTACCGGTTTGTTCATGCCCCGACTGAGGATTAAAATCTAAATATACGAGGTCTCCTCGATCTGGTGCAACTGCCATTACAATAATTCCTTCCCTTCTGAACCATAGTCCATTTCACTATGCTGATTGGTCGATGTTATCTTAGCAAGAAGCTCTTCCAAACTCGGTTTCACTTTCTTTGCCTTGAGTGTTAAAACCTGATTCTCGACCGTTAATTCCACTTCTGATCCCTGATCAATGAGTAGCGATTCAGCTATTCTACTGGGAATGCGTACTGCTAGACTGTTGCCCCACTTCTGCACTGTTGTTGTCACATCAATCACTCCCCGACTCTGTATGAAATTTTCACTTGCACCCATTGTATCACCTTCTTTTCAGTTTGTATATACTAAGTATACACAAACTTAGGCGATTCATACTTGTTCTTCAAGCGAAAGTTGTTATCGGAAAACGTAGTCAATTTGGTGTTGATTGTATACAAAAATCAACACCAATTTTATAATAAGCTTATCCTAGCTCGATTTTGATCGCAGCCAAATTCACGGGCGACTTCCCATTTATTGAAAGTCCTCGACCACCACCGACCGCGTTGTATTCTGTTTTCAGCTTCTCAAAGATCTGCACTAAATCTATATCGGTCACGCTACTTTTACAAAGAATGAATTGGAAAGTGTCATCCTGAGACACTTGCAATAATGCTAGGAGCGGTGCTTCGTATTTATTCACGAGAAGCGCCAGTTTCTTCATTTCCGCTAAAGTGTAACGATTACTTTCATACACCACAAAGTCATTGTGATCTTTCTGCTTCACCAGTTCCTGCAATTCGAATTTCATCAGCTGGTGTAGCAGTTCCCCGTTCCATTCTGTCATCAGCTGATTCTTGGCAATTACACCAGAAAGGTCTGCCAGAACTGTGCTTTCATTGGATGTCGTCAGCTGACAGATCTGTTGTTGCAAACGCAATGTACTTTGGAAATAGTCAATCAAATCCCCACCTGCTGTAAAGTATAAGCGAAAGCCACGACTTGTCTTCTCAAATGAGAGTAATTTCACAGCTTGAACAAAGCTTAAATTATCAAAATGTAAGCAGCCACAAGCATTCATATCATCTACGGACTCAATATTGACCAAACGGACAGGGTCACTATAAAGAGGACTATCTTCAATTCCATACCGACTCAGCTCGCTTTTGGGAACTAACAAAGTCTCGATATTTTTCTTTTCAAAAATAAGTTGATTCGACATTTGTTCAATTCGGTCAACCATTTCCTGAGTCATTTCACTACATTCCAAATCTAGATCGCAGTAATGTTTGTAGACATGATGTGAGACCGTCGCCGCATTGTAGTGCTTTTCGAACAAGCCACTCACCAAATGCTGGGCATCATGAATTTGAATTCTGCGTGTTCGGTCTTGAATGTCGATTTTGCCAAAGACAGTTGCACCTTCTATCGGCTCTCGCAACTGATGAACAATGACTTCATCACGTTTAATCACATTGACAACTTTCAAATCATTTAGCGTACCTTGATCAAATTCCATCCCGCCACCAGTTGGGAAGAAAGCCGTTTGATCAAGCACCACATCATATAGATCGCCATTTGGCTCCATGCTGAGCACGCTTGCTGTAAATTCTGTTATATGGATTGATTGATAAAATAATTGTGTAGTCATTTAAGCACCTCAGCGAATATAAATATATTTCATTATACAACTGTTGCAATAATAATTGTTTTACAAATTATTTCTTGCTAGAACGAAGTGCCTTCACAGGCTTGATTGTTTCATCTGCAGCTAGGCGTTGATACTCCATCGACTCGATTCCATAAATGGCAATCTTACCGTCTTTATCGCAGTGTATGCCCCAACCATAACGTTTGCTTAGTGCTGAAGAACGAAAGCATGGTTGACCTTTTGAGAAGAAATCTTCACGATCTATCCCTCTGCGCTTTCCATTAGACTCGAAAAGAATATCATCTGAGGAATACTGATATGGACTATTAATGAGTAACTCATACTCAATTTGCACAGCTGTTTTGGGTTCTTTCGCTAATGGTGCTTCACCTGTAGTTTTCGAGCAATCCTCAGCTACTTCAATGAATGTGTCAATATAGTTTGTGGTGCGCAATTTCATCTGCAACTTTCTCCTTAAACAAAAATCGATCAGCAGTAGCATCTACCTTCCGCTAAATTCGTACAAATAGTTTAGTTTATTATAAACTAGAATCTACTCCGATGAAACCGTGATTTTCAGTAATTAAACAAGCAATCCTTTATTCTGATTCACCACTATAAACAGCAAAAGCAAACCTCAGTTTGTCCTATTTGACTTGCTATAGAACCACCCTATTTGTATCCAAGAATTGAACTGCACCGCAAATGTTGGACAAAACAGTCTAACATTTGGGTGCAGCTCATATCAGTATTCGCTTTTTCTGGTTAC
>JAVBKB010000041.1:0-4057 GCA_031554275.1 Caryophanales bacterium
TGTGATTTTGACAGCACCTGAACCGAAATCCATCTCGCAATATTCATCAGCAATGATCGGGATTTCACGTTCAACAATGGGAAGCTTCAGCATCTTCCCAATCATATGCTTGTAGCGCTCATCATCTGGGTGAACGGCAACTGCAGTGTCACCTAGCATTGTCTCTGGTCTAGTGGTAGCAATGTCAATGAAACCACTACCATCAACCAATGGGTAGCGTAAATGATAGAATCCACCTGCTAATTCCTTATAGATAACTTCAATATCTGAAAGCGCTGTTTTTGTTGCAGGGTCCCAGTTAATAATGCGCTCCCCACGATAGATCAGTCCTTTAGCATAAAGATCAACAAACACCTTTCGCACAGCATCCGAAAGTCCCTCATCAAGGGTAAAGCGTTCACGTGAATAGTCCAGTCCTAATCCTAATTTGGCCCACTGCTGTCTAATATGACCAGCATACTCTTCTTTCCACTTCCATGTCTCTTCAACAAATCTTTCTCGACCCAAGTCATATCGTGATTTTCCTTCATCACGTAGCTTGGCTTCAACTTTCGCTTGCGTAGCAATCCCGGCGTGATCCATACCTGGTAAGTACAATACATTGTAGCCCTGCATCCGCTTCATTCGAGTTGAGATATCTTGCAAGGTCGTATCCCAAGCATGACCTAAATGCAATTTTCCCGTAACATTTGGAGGTGGGATCACGATGGTATAGTGAGGAGCTCCAGGCTTCTCACCAGCTTTAAAAAATTGATTCTGTAACCACCATTCGTACCGACCTTCTTCAACTATCTTTGGATCATATTTAGTCGCCATTTCTTTAGTCAATTTCATCACTCCTCGTATGTACATTCCATGTTGCAAGCTATCGAAATAACTACAAACAAAAAACGTTCCGTCCTCTGGGAAAAGGACGAAACGGTTAGCTCGCGGTACCACCTTTAATTCTGAACACAAAGATGTTCAGCACTTCATTCAATCGTAACGGTTTCCACCGGTTCCCACTACTCGTTCAAAATTAAACTTTCATGAAAACAGCTCACGGGTGACTTTCAGCTGCCATTAACACAAGGAATTTTCCAGCCATGAATTCCTCTCTCTACCTGTATGTGCAACTTACTTTTCCCAATCAATGCATTTATTTTTTTCTATCATATCCATATCAACTTCGTTTGTCAAATACCGACTAAATGGCTTATCAATATTTGCTGAGCTTTTCTCGAATTGAACACATAGATTGAAGGACCTGCCTGAATGAATTATTGAGCTTAAACAGTTTTCTTGCGAACTAAATTAATTACATGCCGCCATCTTTCTTTGTTTCGTCCTTCTTCATGCCATCATCTGTTTTCATATCATCGTCTTTCTTCATGCCATCATCTGTTTTCATGTCATCGTCTTTCTTCATGTCATCGTCTGTTTTCATATCATCGTCTTTCTTCATGCCATCATCTGTTTTCATGCCATCATCTTTCTTCATGTCATCGTCTTTCTTCATGCTGTCGTCTTTCATTTCAGTGTTATTCATGTTGTCTTTCTTCTCATCACGAACAAGCTGCGAGACCAACTAAACTAAGTGCCATAATCATAACCATCATCATTTTTTTTATATTTTTCATTTCTACCACTCCATTTTCTACTATTTTTATTTTTTAAAACTATTTTTTCAAGTCGCAAATTGCGATTATTAATTATTGATTTTCTTTTTGGCTTGTGTCACTTTCTTGAAAACCAAGCGATTGCGCGGGAATCGTAAACCAAAATTCGCTACCAAAGCCAAGTTGGCTTTTCACGCCAATTTCGCCATCATATAAACTAACAATTCCTTTACATATTGCAAGTCCCAATCCATGACCACCATATTTGCGATTTCGAGATTTTTCAACACGATAGAATCTGTCAAATATTTTTTCTTGCTGATCAACAGGTATCCCGATGCCTGTGTCCTGAACAGTAAAACACAGGGATTTATTTTCGTACTGGATTATGCAATTTATCTCTCCATACTCTGGTGTGAACTCTAGTGCATTTTTGATCAGATTTGTCATCACACGACGAATCTTTTCTGGAATGATTCTTTTGTTTGGAATCTTTGAATCTATTGTTAGGGAAACTTCAACATGCTTTTTTTTGAAATCAAACCGAAATGTTTCCAACAGGTCAACCATCATCTGATCTACAAAGAGAAACTGCTCTTCATGTTTAACCTGAACCCTGTCAACATCTGAAAGAATCATTAATTCATCAATTAATTGTGCTAACTCGATACTCTCAACTTGGATCGTTTTCAAATATTGCTTTGCAACCTCACCCTCAACGACTTGGTCAAGTAGTGCATCAGAAAATGATCGTATTGATGCAATCGGTGTCTTTAAATCGTGTGATAGATTGGCAATCAATTCTTGACGGATTTTTTCCTGTTGCTGCACTTGACTAAACAAAGTGTCAAGCTGGGCAGCCATTTCATTGAAATGCTCTGCCATCTCACGCGCTTCTCGCGGACCATTTGAGTGTATTCTCACAGAAAATTGACCAGAGGCAATTCGCTTTGATTCTTCACATACCTGCTCAATCGCACTGATCACAGGTCTTGTTAGAAAAAGAATACAGGCTATACAAATTGCGTTTGCCCCAATTGTTATCAATATCAGAATTCCTACAGCATCCTGAGGGATAACCATTTTGAAATAGCTCCAAATTAGGAGTGAACTAGTCACTAGCACTGAACTAAGTGTTGAAAGGATAATAATACTGCGGATACCAAACTTTTTATCACTTTTCAAGTTTATAACCTACTCCCCAAACCGTTTTAATGAAAACCGGATTAGAAGGGTCTTCCTCGATTTTTTCTCTTAGACGACGGATGTGGACATTGATTGTATTAAAGTCACCCACATAGTCATAACCCCAGATCTTATCCAGTAATTGAGATTTCGAGAAAACCTGAGAAGGGTTTTTTGCTAAGAAAAGTAGTAAGTCATATTCCTTAACAGTAAGTAGAATTTCTACTTTATCCACTTTTACAACATGCTTTTCCGGAAAAATAGTAACATTACCAAACTGAATAATCTCATTTGAGGATGTTGTATGTAGCATTCTTACTCTTCTTAGTACATTATTAACCCTTAGTACTAATTCACGAGGACTAAATGGCTTCGTAAGGTAATCATCTGCTCCCATAGTAAGTCCAAATAAACGATCTTTTTCCTGACTTAGTGCCGTTAAGAAGAGAATTGGAACATCACTTTGCATATGAATCTCGTCTGCTACTGACCAGCCATCTCTTTCAGGCATCATCACGTCCAGTACAACTAAATCTGGTTGCTCCTCCTTCCAAACATCAAATGCTTCACGTCCATCTTTCGCAGTACAAACGATGTACCCTTCTCGCTCTAGATAACGCATACAAACATCAAGTATGTTACTTTCATCATCAGCTAATAAGATCTTGTAGGCCATTTTGCTTCCTCTTTCCGAAATTAGTTATTTGCTTTATAAGGATCATTGTAGCCCTTTTCATTACAAGTATCTATTTACTGAATGAGTTTATTATTTCATGCAGATCTTTCTAAACTAATACGAACTTCTTAAATCTTTCTTAAATCTTTTATAAAAATTGCAATAATTTTCGAGTTGAGGACGGAAAAAAATGAAATTTCTGATAATTTCCAAACTCAAAAAAAGCGCCTACTATCTTTGTTTCAGCAAATCCTGAAACGAGGATAAATAAGAGCTTATTCGACTAGTAACAATTTCTATGGTCAAATGTTGCTAGCACCCTTTGAGGATTATAGGAATTTCGCTTTGGGGAAACTGAATTTTTTCACCTCTCACCAAAATTCAACAAATGAATACCTTAGGAAGAAGGGCTAAAGGATCGGTGATCTTTAATGAAAAAGTTTAACAGATACAATTTACCAATCTGGATAAAAAATATTCGTGATGTACTCAAGCAATTCATCATACCCTTTTGTGTATTTCAAGGAGTGAGAACTTTATTTATTCCCACTACTGTTGATATATTTTTTCTGGCCATCTTAATTACGTTGGCAGTTGC
>JAVBKB010000062.1:0-13028 GCA_031554275.1 Caryophanales bacterium
CTTTTGGCGATGTTTGGTACAAATGAACGTTCAGGAAACAACATCCGAATTAGCTTTGGCTTAGATAATTCAGTTGAAGAAGTGCAAGCGGCAGCAAAAAAGATGAAGGAACTTGTCGCGAAGCTTCAAAAATAGCAAATATTTTTATTTATGAAAGTTTTCAAAATAATTCTGCATTCAGTTGACACATGGATTACAATAGATAAAGTAACTATTAAATAAAAGGAATTTTGTTTATGAAAGCAATATCTGAAACACGCGTAGTAGTCGGTATGTCAGGCGGTGTGGACTCATCAGTAGCTGCATACTTGCTTAAAGAGCAAGGGTATGATGTTATTGGTATCTTCATGAAGAACTGGGATGATACTGATGATAAAGGTTTTTGTAGTGCCACTGAAGATTATGAGGATGTCATTGCTGTTTGCGATCATATTGGCATCCCATACTATACAGTCAATTTTGAAAAACAATACTGGAATAAGGTATTTACTTATTTCCTTGAAGAGTATAAAAGTGGTCGAACGCCTAATCCTGATGTGATGTGCAATAAGGAGATCAAGTTTAAGGCGTTCTTAGAGCATGCTATGAATTTGGGAGCTGACTACTTAGCAACAGGACACTATGCACGGATTCAACACAATGATACTGGGGATGTGCAACTGCTTAGAGGTGTCGATGCAAACAAAGATCAGACCTATTTTCTTAATCAGCTGACATCAGAACAGTTATCCAAGGTATTATTTCCAATTGGAGATTACAACAAGTCCGAAATTCGAGAAATTGCATTGGCTGCAGGACTGCCAACTGCTAAGAAAAAAGACTCGACAGGGATCTGCTTTATAGGCGAAAGAAATTTCAAAGAATTCCTGCAGCAGTTTTTGCCTGCACAAAAGGGTGAAATGCAAACCATGACTGGTGAGGTTAAAGGTACTCATGATGGCTTAATGTACTATACAATTGGGCAGCGACATGGCTTGGGCATAGGTGGAAGCAGTGGCGAACAGGAGCATGAACCGTGGTTTGTTGTTGGTAAGGATCTAGACCGAAATGTGTTGTTAGTTGAACAAGGATTTCATCATGAAAGCTTGTACTCTACTTCATTGAATGCCATCAAAGTCAATTGGATTGCTGATCAGAAGCCAGTTGGGAAATTCACTTGCACTGCAAAGTTTCGTTATCGCCAAAATGATTCGAAGGTTACTATTCAATTTCTGAATGAGGATTCAGTTATTGTTGAGTTTGCTGAACCAGTCCGTGCCAATACACCTGGACAAGCAGTCGTGTTCTATGACGGAGAAATCTGCTTGGGTGGCGGTACGATAGATGAGATTTTTCGTGATGGTTTGAAATTAGATTATGTAGGTTAACAACCAGGCTTTTTGGGGAATTGTTTGAAAACTATTTTTGAATCGGTTCTTAAAACAAGCCAACTCCGCTTCGCTCCTTACGAAATAGAAACTTTACCACAAATCATCCAGTGATTTAACCAAGAGTCATGTTAAGTCGAGAATCATGTTAAGAGGTGAAACTGTGCAAGAATCGTTTAACTTACAAGATAGCGACCGGAGTTTTATCAAGGGTCAGCATTTGACAACGATTTTTCATAATGATGCTAATCTTTACTCAGTGGTCCGCATCCGGGTGAATGAAACGAATGTTCATTTAGATGAAAAGGAAGCGGTCATCACTGGGTATTTTCCAATGCTGCAGGACGAAGAGACCTATACATTCTTTGGACAGTTGAAGGAGCACCCACGCTTTGGTTTGCAATTTCATGCGGAATCGTTTAGAAGGGAAATGCCTGATTCAAAGGAGGGAGTAGTTGCTTATTTATCAAGCCCGCTTTTCAAAGGCATTGGCAAAAAGACTGCAACTTCCATCGTAGAAGAATTAGGAGAGGATACGATTTCTAAAATAATGCAATCTCCTTCTGTTCTAAGTTCTGTGCCGAAACTTAATAGCGAAAAAGCAAAAGTGATTATTGATGCACTGATTGAGAACCAAGGAATCGAGCATGTCATGATTGGCTTGAGCAATCTTGGATTTGGACCGCAAATCTCGATGAAGATTTTCCAATTATATCAACAGAAAACGTTGGAAATTGTTCATGAAAACCCTTTTCAACTGATTGAAGATGTCGAAGGAATCGGTTTTGGGCGAGCTGATGAAGTTGGGCATCACCTAGGATTTCATGACTTGCACCCATTTCGCGTGAGAGCTGGAATATTCTATTCGATTGATCAAATTTGCTTGAAACAAGGGCACACCTATATAGAATTACAGGCACTTCTCCAGTTTGTTGGTGAATTACTTAATCAGGATCAAGCTGATTTTGTAGATCAACAATTAATTACAGATCAATTAGAAATTCTTGGGCAGCTTGATAAAGTCGTTTGGGATGGGGATACTGTGGCAATGCCATCGCTTTATTATGCTGAAAAGGGCATTGCCTCCTGCATTAAGCGATTACTTGGGCAAGATCTTGTAGAACAATTTCCGCAATCTGAGTTTCTAATGCAACTAGGCAGCTTAGAGGAGCGATTGCAAATCACTTATGCTCAAGAACAACGAGAAGCGATTTTCCAAGCATTACATTCTCCACTTCTGATACTAACTGGTGGACCTGGAACGGGGAAAACAACTGTTATCAAGGGTATCGTGGAATTGTTTGCGGAGCTAAACGGGCTTTCTTTAGATCCTCATGCCTATAAAGAAGGCGATCCATTTCCGATCGTGCTTGCAGCCCCGACTGGGCGTGCAGCGAAACGGATGTCAGAATCTACTGGGTTACCTGCACAAACGATTCACCGTTTACTAGGTTGGAATGGCTCAGACGGCTTTCAACATGACGAAGATTCGCCAATTGCAGGTCGACTGGTCATTATTGATGAAACTTCTATGGTGGACACCTGGCTTATGAATCAACTGTTGAAATCACTTCCTGAGGACATCCAAGTCATTTTTGTTGGTGATGAGGATCAGCTACCATCTGTTGGACCAGGTCAAGTATTGAAGGATTTGTTGACGGTTGAGGAAATTCCAATCGTTCGTCTTGAAACTATTTTCCGACAAGGGGATGGCTCCTCAATTATCGAGCTGGCACAATATTTTCGCAGTGGTGAAGTTCCTTTAGAAATTTTACAAAAAAAAGGAGACTGCAGTTTCCTGCCTTGCCAAACTGGACAGGTGCCAGATGTGATTGAGCAGGTCGTCAAAAATGCTACTGGAAAAGGGTATCAAGCGAAGGATATTCAGGTGTTAGCACCAATGTACAGGGGTGCTGCGGGGATCGATGCACTCAACAAGATGCTGCAGGAAATATTTAATCCACAGGGAGCGTCGCCTAAACGCCAAATTCCCTTTGGCGATGTTACTTACCGAGTAGGCGACAAAGTGCTACAGCTAGTCAATCGACCTGATGTTAATATTTTCAATGGTGATATTGGTGAGATTATTTCGATTATTTACTCGAAGGAGAATGTAGACAATAAGGACTTGATCTATGTTTCTTTTGAAGGAATAGAGGTCGAATACACACGTCAAGATTTACTGCAGATTACTCATGCCTTTTGTTGTTCGATTCACAAAGCACAGGGAAGTGAGTTTCCTATTGTGATCTTGCCAGTTGTAAAAGGTTATTTCAAAATGTTGCGAAGAAATTTATTATATACAGCAATTACAAGAAGCCAGCAATTTCTAATTATTTGTGGCGAGATCGATGCACTTCGATATGGAGTGGAGCGCAGCCTTGAAAATGAGCGAAATACGATGCTAAAGCAACGATTTCTGAGCGAAGAGGACTTGACAAAAGAGCACGCTGTGATTGAGCCGTCAACAGTTTCTGTTCCAAGTTATGAGGAAAAGCTATTTACAACAGACCCGCTTGTTGGAATGGAAAATATTTCACCTTATGACTTCATGAAGACTTGCAAAGACTAATGGCATAGCAGACAAATCTGATTCAATGGTCAGGTATGCTTAGCTGATAGTAATGGTATAAACATCAATTCAATTGGTCAAACTGGCTTATAATGAAGGCTATTATAGCTGAAAAATTCGTAAAGAAGAGGTTTTAAGCAGAAATGGTTTGTCCAAATTGTATGAGAAAAGATATCGGAAAGATTGGTGTTAATCAGTTTTACTGCTGGAATTGTTGTATTGAGCTAATGATTCAAAAGGGCAAGGTACATATAAGTCAAGTAGAAGAGGATGGCACTTTGAGTTCATTGGATGATCTTTTTTATGATCAAGTGAATGAAAGTGATGCCAGCTGATTGATTCCATGAAGTCTGTTCATACCATACGATCTATCAACTTTGTTCATTCAGTGGAGGTGAGTCGTGTGGGAAAAATGATCGCTTGTGTAGTCGGAATTGGAGCAGGTGTCGCGTTCGGCAAATATGTTAATGAAAAAAACATCAAGATGTGCCGTAAAGCGATTCGTCGCATGATGTAGAACTGATCCTAATTGTCGTTAGAAATACAACTTAAAACTCGTTAAGATTCCCAAATACTTTGTCATAATTTCCTAGAATAGTCTCGCTATCCGTCGGAAGTTATTCCTCGTCTTTGAAAATTTTATCGGGAGTTTTAAGTTTCATTTCTAACGACAATTAGGATGAGAATGCACCTCGAGAAATTGGGGTGTTTTTTTTGCGTCCAGCATGGCAGTTATCATGGGAGTATAAGTCCACTGGGTTCTACATAAAAGCGAAGCGCAAATTTTGGTGAGAGCATTATTTATATGACCAATATCCATTCCAGTATGTGATAGAATATATTCGTGAAACGTTTTCGATAATCATCCTGATTCTAGAAAAATATTTGCGAACGTTATGATGTGGATTTTTGTAACAAGTGTGTTCAAACCTTGATCGTTTTCACAAAGTCAAAGAGGTGAAGCAGCAGGAAGCGCTTGTAACAATACAACGACTTTGTAAAATGATGAAAGGAAACAACTCTAAAGTGATTAATGAAAATGGGTTTAAAATATCCGGAACCGGAACTGCTAGATATCGAATCGCTACTAGGGGTAATGATGTTTATTTGATTGATTTTGATTCATCCCCATTGTCATGGTTGTTAGGTTCGTTTATTTGGATGTTTCCGTTCAAGGCATATCAACTTGAAAATGAACCTCAAGTAATAACAAGTTTGATCAAGAGAAGTAAGAAAAGCTTTATTTCAGTTCCATTGGCAATGGGTTTGACAGTGATGTTTTCTGTAGTCACGAGAAATTGGTTTCAAGAGCAGTACTTTAATAACGAAGGAACTAAGTACTTATTAATAATCCTTGTGGCAGTGGTGGCTATCCTTTTTCGCATGTATTTAAGAGGACGTGAAGAAAAAAAAGTGATGTCTACAACGGGACTGAAAATAGTAGCTGAAGCGTCATTTAAAATAGATGTTCGGTCAGCGAAGGATATTGCTAGGTTTGGATTGATAACGATTTCGATAATTTTTCTTGTATTATTTCCATTAATTATGTCTTTAGGATTCCTAATATTTAGAAATGATTTAGCATTGTTTTGTATATACTTGATTTCTGTGTGTGTAAATTTGGTCATCAGTTTGCTCTTTGCGAGTCAAGATAAATGTGAACTGAAATTGAAATAGCAGTCCAGATATAGAAGTATTTGTTGAGCACGATTATTGGTAAAATTAAATTAATATATATTTTGGGGGAATTCTTTTGAGTAAATTTGTATCTATTCGTCGTGACCTGCATCAAATACCTGAATTGGGTTTTCAGGAGTTCAAAACGCAAGCGTATCTATTGGAGTATCTTCAAACACTACCACAAGAGAGACTAGAAATCGAAACCTGGCGGACGGGTATATTTGTTTTTGTTAAAGGAACGGATCCGAAGCAAACCATTGGTTATCGCACCGATATGGACGGGCTTCCGATTGCAGAATTAACTGGACACGATTTTGCCTCTCAACATGAAGGCAAGATGCATGCCTGTGGTCATGATGTTCACATGAGTATTGCCCTCGGTGTGCTGACCGAAGTAGTGATGAAACCGATTCGTGATAATATGCTCTTTCTCTTTCAACCTGCAGAGGAAGGACCAGGTGGGGCGAAGGATATGGTTGCTACAGCGACCTTTCTGAAATGGAAACCTGACTTCATTATTGCTTTTCATATTGCCCCCGAGTATCCTGTAGGAACATTTGCGACTAAACCAGGCTTGTTATTTGCGAATACATCAGAAGTATTTGTGGATTTTAAAGGGCTAGGGGGACATGCAGCATTTCCACATTTAGCAAATGACATGGTGGTAGCTTGTGGACAATTTGTTAGCCAAATTCAATCTGTGGTGTCTCGAAACGTGAACCCACTCGACTCAGCGGTGATTACCTTTGGAAAGATGTTTGCAGGTACAGCTAACAATATCATTGCGGAGAATGCAAGACTAGAAGGTACGATTCGAACACTTTCTCCAGAATCGATGCAAATGGTGAAGAACCGACTAGAAGAAATGGCAAATGGTTTTGCCTTAAGCTATCATTGTGAAGTAAAACTTAGCTATGGCAGCGCCTATTATCAAGTGGAAAATGACGAAATGCTGACAAATGAATTTATGGAATTTGTGCAGGAAAATAAAGACCTAACAGTTATCTTATCTGACAAATTGATGGCTGGGGAAGATTTTGGTTTTATGATCAAGGAAGTGCCAGGATTTCTGTGCCTAGTAGGGGTGGGGTCACCTTTTGGATTGCATCATGCGAAACTTAATCCAAATGAAGATGCAATTGAAAAAACGATTCAATTGGCAACAAAATATTTGCAGAGAAAGAGTGTTTGAATTGTAGACTGTTACAAATAATTGAAAATTTTGAGTCCTGATTCGAAAGTACAGCTTTGGAATCAGGACCTATCAAGTTGCAATAGCTGCACTCAAAAAAGCAATTATCATTCTAGCGTATCAAAGTAGCTTGAAAAGCTGTACTGCAATGTAAATTGCAACAATCCAAATAATCAGTGCAGAAACTTTGTTGATCCTCACCAGCCACTTGCCTTGGGTATCAAATTGGCCGACAGTGCGTCCTGCCAAAGCAAGCCCAGCAAACCAGAGCCAAGAAATAAGGATACAGGCACCAGTATAGACTGCCTTTTCACCACTATCATAGCCTAAAGAGCTCATACCAATCACACCAATTGTGTCCAAAATAGCGTGAGGATTCATCAATGATACAGACATGGCAAAAAGAATCTGCTTCTTTACCCCCATGGCTGTCGCTTTCTTCTCGGTATTCGGAGGCACACTATTCCAAACTGACCACCCCATATAAATGAGAAATAGCAGGCCTACCAGGTAAAGTACTTTCTGCAACATCGGCACAGTGAATACAACCACTGAAATCCCTAGAACGGACAATATGATCAAAAGCGTATCACATAATGACGCAGTGATTATAGCAGGTAAGGCTTTTTTCCAATTCGGTTGTGTTGCGCCTTGATTGAAAACAAAGACATTTTGCGCCCCTAAAGGTAGAATCAATCCAAATGCTAATGTAATTCCATGAATAAATGCAGCAAACATATTTTTTTCCTTTGTTATTAAATTATTTGATGAACTCGGTAGCTACAAATTGATCTCGTCGCATTTCCCTAGAGCGCTTCCTCATGCTTCAAGTGTATAATGTATAGTTATCTATGTAAATATAGCGTGGGAAAATCTTTATCTTTAGAATAGGTGGTACTTGTATGGATATAAATAAATTTGTAGCAGACCTAAATGCCATTGATTGGACTGAATTTGAGGGACCGGACTTGTTCTCCAACGCTCTGAGCGTTTTGGAGTTAAATTCAAATCAGGCAACCAAAACCAAATTGGTTATAAAAAGAAGTCTCGCATTTGTTCAACAAAATGGGGAGACTTCTTTTCTGTGCTTTCTATGACAGATTATTTCCGACGGATTATTTCTCGCAATTATTCACTTCATTTGCATTCCGACTTTGATCGTTCGGAACATTCTATCAGTAGCATTTTCTAAGATATCCTTGGCATTTGCAAGCACTTCTTCAAGTGGCATCGCTCTAGTCACTACTGGAACGATCGCTGATAGCCCGGTTTCGTAAATATCATCGATACCATCTGCTAAACCGCCAACCACTGCTACGACTGGAACATTATGCTTCTTGCAACGTTCAGCAACGCCTACAGGAACTTTACCATAAGAAGCAGTTTGTCTATCCATATTACCTTCACCTGTTACCACAAGGTCAACATCCTGCAAAAGCTTTTCGAATTGAACAAGGTCAAGCACAGCATCGATACCTCTGACCAGTTCAGCATTCATAAATGTGATGAAGGCATAGCCTAATCCTCCGGCAGCACCAGCTCCAGGGGTATCCTCAAATGAAAGTCCAAGGTCTTTTTTGATGATTTCTACAAAGTTCTTCATACCAGCCTCTAATTCAATAAGGCGGTCGGGAGTGCCCCCTTTTTGTGGACCATAAATATAAGTTGCACCTTGATCTCCTAGCAACGGATTGCTTACATCACAAATAACCTTCACTTCACATTCCTTGACGAGTGGATTGAGTTCACTGTTATCCACTTTGGCAACATGACGAAGGTTAAAGCCATTTCCATCGTTAATTAGTTGTCCGCTTGCATCATAGAACTTTACACCAAGTGCCATTAAAGCACCAAGACCACCATCATTCGTTGCGCTGCCACCAATTCCGATCGTCAGCTTACGGTAGCCCTGTTCCATAGCATGTACAATCATTTCTCCAGTGCCATAAGAGGTCGTATAAAGTGGGTTCTTCTCGCCTTTAACCAAAGTTAATCCAGAGGCTTGAGCCATTTCAATAATTGCAGTATCTTTGTTTATCACACCATAAATTGCCTCAATCTGATTTCCTTCAGGATCTTTCACTTTCATGGAAACTTCAGTTCCGTTACATCCCATTACCAGCGATTCAACAGTACCCTCGCCACCATCAGCAATCGGAATTTTGACAACTTCACAACCAGGAAAGTGTTCTTTTGCTTTTTTTTCAAGGATTTCAATTACTTCAATAGATGTCATTGTTCCCTTAAACGAATCTGGTGAAAAAATGAACTTCATATCAATTCTCCTTCAAAATAAATGATAATAATTTTACATTCCAGTTTCAGTATAGCACGGAAAATAAGTAAAATCATTGCCAGATAGGTGAACAAAAAAGCGCTTAGAATCAGGATTGGAAAGTATAGTAAAAAATTTTCTGACCTACTAGTGACGTCCGTAGTTTTTTTTCTTAAATTGTGTTGACTTTTCTCAAACTGTCCTTGATAATTTTATTTGAAATGAAATTTTTTTTGACATTCTACCTAAGATTAGCGTTGATTTTCTCTTGAATAATGAAGTGATTTTCTCTATAGGGAGTGGGATTTGTGCCAATATGTATCATGGTGGCTGATGATTTAACCGGAGGCAATGGTTCTGGGGTTCTTCTAAAGAATTTATCTTTAAATGCTGTCACAATTCTTAATACAGACGGATTGAACAAGAATGATTTGAAAAGCTACGATGCAATTGTTTACCCAACAGATAGTAGAGGGATAGAGAAGGAAGACGCTTATAAGCGTGTATTTGACGCCACAACTTTTTTTAAAGCTGATGACGTAAAGCTCTATGCAAAGAGGATTGACTCCACACTTCGTGGCAATATTGGCGTTGAAGTGGACGCGATGTTAGATGCACTTGGAGAAGACTATGTTAGTTTCATTGTACCTTGTTTTCCAACTGCGGGCAGAATTTGTGTCGGTGGCTATTTACTTGTAAACGGAGTAGCCCTGCAAAACACCGATGTGGCAAATGATCCGAAATGTCCAATTAGCTCTTCAAAGGTGTTTGATATTCTAAGCCCACAAAGCAAGTTCAAAACAAAATATATCACACTTGATAGTGTTTATGGAGATACTAAAGTATTGATTGAAACACTTCAGTTGGCAGCAAAAGAGGGCGTCAGGAATTTTATTTTTGATGCCATTTGTGATGAAGATCTTGATCGAATTGCTCATGCTGCAATCGATTCTAACTTGAAATTTATCACAGTCGATGCTGGACCGCCAACTGCGGCAGCTGTCAAAGCGCTAATTTCGAAAACCAATCTTCAGAAAACAGCCGAACCAGCTAATTTTAACAATATTCTTTTATCAATCGGCAGTGTAACTGAAAGCACCAGAATGCAATTAGAGGAATTTGTCTCGAAAAAGAAAATGTATATTAGTTACTTAGATGTACACAAAATAGTTTATCAGGATGATGAAGCAGAAATCGAAAGAGTTTTCAATGATTTGTCTGCTCATATTCATCAATATAAGTACATTTTGGCAGTATTAAATTCTGTTTACAAAGAAAACCGTATTGACTTTGCTGAAGCTTCGAAAAAGCTTGGGTTGAGTGAAGAAGAAATTTCCAAGAAGATTAATCGTGCAGTCGCTAAATTAACGGTAAATCTCTTGAATGAACATGAAAGCATTAAGGGGATCTTCTCGTCTGGCGGCGACATCACTGTTGAAGTTTCTAATCATCTGAAAGCATCTGGCCTTGCACTAATGGATGAGGTAATTCCACTAGCAGCTTATGGCAAGCTAGTTGGTGGAGTGCATCCTGGTCTGTCAATTGTCACAAAGGGTGGTATAGTTGGTGGCAGAAGCGCAATGATTGAATGCGTTGAGTTTCTTGAAAATAGTTTTGAATAAAAAATCATTGAATTCATGGAGGTAGAAATGGCAAAACCAATTATCGCAATTCCGCTGGGTGATCCCGCAGGAATTGGTCCGGAAATAGTAGTGAAAACACTCGCAACAAAGGAAGTCTTTGACTGGTGTAATCCAGTAGTTGTGGGAACAAAAGAGGTTCTTGAGAATGCAGTGAAAATCTGTGGACTTGACTTGGTTCTTGTTGACTCAAGCGATCTTAAATCAGATGACTATTCATTTGGCAAAATTCACGTGGTCAATGTTGACTGCATATCACTTTCTGATTTCGAGTTAGGTAAAGTGAATGAGAAAGCTGGGCAAGCGGCATTCCAATATATTGCTAAAGCTACGGAGTTAGCAATGCAAAAGAAAGTTGATGCTCTTGCTACAACACCTATCAATAAAGAATCACTTCGTGCAGGCGATGTGAATTATATAGGTCACACAGAAATGTTAGAAAGTCTTACTAATTCTACAGAACCACTTACGATGTTTGAAGTAAGGGGTATGAGAGTGTTTTTCTTAACTAGGCATCTATCTTTAAGAGCGGCTTGCGATGCGATAACAAAGCAAAAAGTTCTAGATCATATAATCAGATGCACTGAGGCATTGAAACAGTTGGGTGTCGAAGAGGGCACGATGGCTGTTGCTGGTCTTAATCCTCATTGTGGGGAGCACGGATTGTTCGGCGATGAGGAGGTGAATCACATTGAGCCAGCTGTAATTGAAGCACAGCAAATGGGGATTAAAGTAGTCGGTCCTATTGGTGCAGACTCGGTTTTCCACATGGCTCTACAAGGACGGTTTAGTTCTGTTTTGTCCTTATATCATGATCAAGGGCATATCGCAACAAAAACATTGGATTTCGAACGAACAATTTCGATAACAAATGGTCTTCCATTTCTACGCACAAGTGTAGACCATGGAACTGCATTTGATATCGCAGGAAAAAATATTGCCAGCGAGGTTAGTATGGTAGAAGCTGTACGATTGGCTGCGCAATATGCAACGAAATTTAGACCATTAGTTTAAAACTAACAATAATTTAGGAGTTGAAATTATGTTTCTAGCTGCAGCAGCACCTGTTGGACCACCTTATACACCAGATTTAAGCGCAACAGCAATGATTTTAATTTTATTAGCCAGTATTGCATTAATTGTTGTCCTAATCATGGTTTTCAAACTAAGTGCATTTATTTCTTTAATAGTAGCTTGTTTTTTCTTAGGAATTTTGACACAAATGCCAATTGATAAGATAGCCGGGTCGATAACCGCTGGGATGGGTAGTACCTTGTCCTCCCTCGCAATTATTCTCGGGCTCGGGACGATTTTGGGTAAGATGTTGGAGATATCTGGTGGCTCCGAGCGTCTAGCACAAGCATTGATAAATAAATTAGGCGTTAAGAATGCGCATTGGGCGCTAATGATAGTTGGTTTTGTTTGCGGTATTCCTGTTTTCTTCCAAGTTGGTCTAGTGCTTCTAGTACCACTTGTATTCAGTGTAGCAAAAGAATCAAAAATGAACCTTGTTAAACTAGGAATTTCTGTTGTAATGGGTCTTTTAACAGTACATTGTATTGTTCCTCCACATCCAGCAGCATTTTCAATTACACAATCACTTCATGCTGACGTCGGTACAGTAATTATGTATGGTTTAATTGTTGGTCTTCCAATTGCGATCATTTCGGGACCAATTTGGGGAAGTTTTATTTCGAAAAATATGAAGTTGAGTATTCCAGCAGCATTTTCAAAAAACGAAGAGAAATTAGGAAATAAACCTCCTTCTCTAGGTGCAACATTATTAGTAGTGTTACTTCCAATAGCGATCATGATTACAAAAACAATCATTGATATTGCGGTTGGAGACAAGGATATCATAAAGGTTGCAGGAGCTGATGGTAAGTTAGTAGATCAAGCAGTTCCACAATATGCTGGAGAGAGATTCGTTGACTTCCTTTGCGATCCAGTTATGGCGTTGCTTATCTCTGTGTTTGTAGCTTACTTTATTCTAGGGTTAGCACGTGGAATGAAAATGAAACAAATACTTTCAGTGAGTGAAGCTAGCTTTGGTCCTGTTGCCGGAATTCTATTAATCATTGGTTGCGGTGGTGCTTTCAATAAGGTAATCACTGATAGCGGAATGGGAAAGATTATTGGTGACGTACTAAAAGATATGGATCTCAACTTAGTTATTGTTGCATGGATAGTTGCTATCATTATGCGATTCTCGGTTGGCTCTGCTACGGTTGCGATGATCACTTCGGCAGGTATTGTAGGTCAATTAGTTATCGATACTGGTGCAAATCCAGCAGTTATCTGT
>JAVBKB010000055.1:0-15980 GCA_031554275.1 Caryophanales bacterium
TATTCAATTTGTCCTGCAACTCTGTAATCTTGTCCAGTGTAACCCTACGACGTGTCACTAAATCCTTAAACTCTTCTTCCTCATCTTGTGTTCTCGGCTCAACCTTGCGCTTTCTGTTTTGAATTTTGAAATAGACAAAGAATCCAACGCCTGCAAGCAATATAGCAACAAAGACTCCTGACAGAATATGAGCATCAAAGCTTCTAAATGGTGACTCTTCCCACATACGTATATGACCAGGTGAGTGATACTCAGTTGATTCCTTCTTCACTTCAGCCACTGTACCAGTAGTTCCTGTACCAGTACCTTCAACGGGTGTAAAAACTCCGTTTCTATCAAAGGTTATTTGTATGGTATTCTTTCCTTCGGGTATTGCGTCTGAAAGGTAGAACGTGAAAGTCATATCTTGTGCTGGCATTTTGTCAGATTGTGCACGTAATTGTACATCTGGTGAAGATATTGCCCCAGTTTTCTCTGGGAACAAAAGCATCAGGCTTGTATTAGCAACAATCTGAGTGAAATTGAACGAGCTTCCTGTCACATTACATTTGAAAATAACAGATGTTGATTCGGTAGTACTATTATCAAAGAATACTTTTCCTTCTTTAATAACTGCACCTGAAACTGCTTCCAAATTGGTAGCTCCAGTCGGAATCGGAATAGCCTGATCCGTTGTAAAAGTTCCATTGTACTTGATTTGAAGAAAGAGTGTGTCGTCTTTTTGTGGTATGACATAGATAACACTTGAATTCCCAGCCATAGATGGGTTTGCAAAAGTACTAGAAATCGGTGCAACAAGGAGTATGGCTAGAACAAATACAATAATTCTTTTCATATTTTTATATCTCCTTACCCTTTGCTTTTGCAATTTCTGCTTCTATTTCTGCCTCAATCTCCGACAAAATATCTGAATCTACATTTGATACAAGTTTTGAAGTGCTTTTTCTATCTGAATTCCTTGGCTTCCAGAAAGCAAATAGTGTTCCAAAGCAAAGTACAATTGTGCCGATCCAAATCCACGTAACCAGTGTGTTAACTTCAACCATAAATGTAGCTTTGTTTGTTTCGAAACCCTCTTGAAGCACAATGTAAAGATCTTCTTTGAACGAAGACAGAACGGTTACTTCTGAAGTGTGGCTATCTCTAACGTCATTGAAGAATATGAACTCAGGTGCAATCGCTTGTAGTTTCTTACCTTGTTTATAGACAACCATGTTAGCATTATATACATCTCGCTCAGCATCTTTTTTCTGCGTGATGCCTTCGAATGAGATTTGGTAATCTTGAATCAAGATCGATTCACCGCTACTCACGGTGACAACTTTTTCATATTTATAGTTCTGTGAGCCGACGATTCCTAACATCATAATTGCGATACCGATGTGTACAAGGTATCCACCGTAGCGACGGCGGTTTTTGTTGGAAATCCGTACAAATGCTACTGGAAATGTTTCACCAGTGGATTTGCGGCGTGCCAGTGTGTTGAGAATGAGTTCTTGGATATACACTGCAAAGATCATTCCAACGGTGCTGAATCCAATAATTGCCCAAGGTTTGCGCATTCCAAAGATGATTAGAACGGTTGCAACTGTAACGCCAAGTGCGATTGGTAAGTAGAAATCATCGAATTTGGTTTTGACGCCTTTTCTAAACCATTTCAAAAGCGGTGCAAACGTCATTAGAATCATAACGGCCATTAGTACTGCTCCCATGCGTGGCGCATAGTAATCAACATTTAGCAATGGGCGTTCTATTCCAATCAAGCTGAAAATCTTGGACGACATCGTCCCATAGAAGATGATAACTGTTGCAATGATAAAGAAAACATTTGCGTATAGAATACTCGCTTCTTTTGAGAAGAGGGATTCTAATGTATCTGAACTTCTTCTGAAGAGAGCCGCTCGACTGATAATAAGATACAATGCCACAATGGCGATGATTCCCATGAAAACGAGGAATGCATTCCCAATACTATTCTCACCGAACGCATGAACTGATGAAACGACCCCGCTTCGAACGAGGTATGTTCCAAAGATAACAAGTAAATAGGTCATAGTCGCTAAACTGACATTCCACATCTTGAACATGTTTTTCCGCTCCTGCACCATAACAGAATGCAAGTATGCAGTCACCATAAACCATGGCATCAATGAAGCATTTTCAACAGGATCCCATGCCCAGTAACCGCCCCAACCTAGTTCTACGTACGCCCATTTTCCACCCATTACATTACCAAGTGTGAGCATTACCCAAGCTACAAGTGTCCATCTTCTAGCGAGCACAATCCAAGTATCACTTGTATCCTTTTTCATTAATGCTGCCATTGCAAATGCAAATGGTGTGATCAACCCAGTATACCCAAGGAAAAGAGTCACCGGATGCATAATCATCCAGAAATTCTGTAAAGCAGGGGTTAATCCTGCACCTCGACCAGGATCAACAGTAATGCCATCTTCTACATATAAAGCAAAGGGATTATGATCCTTTACAAAAACGATTAGTATCATGAAGAATACAATATTCAACATGACAATTGGCAACACGTATTGTGTATAATTTTTTTCTTGAATTTTGCGTGAAAGCACAAATGCCATTGCTAATATTGCTAACATTGCCGTCCAGGTTAACATCGAGCCAGCTTTTCCTGCCCAGAGTACTGAAATCTTGTACACAAACGCTAGGTCTGCTGAGGAATATCCAGCAATATATGAATATTTGAACTGATCAGACGTGATAAAGATAAGCAAAATCACAGTTGCGAGAACAATCAAGCCAGAGGTGATCAATACACCCCATTTTGCCATGCGATGCATGCGATCATCTTTTGTATACAGTCCAAAAGCATAAAGCAATACTGTTAGCACTGCGGTAATTAAACTAAGATATAATACAACATTTGCAAAAGTAGTCATTCAGACACCTCAAATTAAATTTTTATAACAATGAAATAAATTGGTCAAAAACAACCTAGAAGTGTGATGAAAGTCGGCACGATGTCTTCTTGTCGAAATTTTCTGGCTTACTTTACGAAAATTCTTTGCAGCGTTATTTATTGATGCTTATTGCAAAGCTTGTCAGAACCCGCTTACTACCTTTACGGATTCAATTGATTCGTTTGGTAAGACGATTCATTTCTTCACGATAACATTCGCGGGCTCATTCAACACACTTCTTGTGATGTAGTAACTATTTGTTTTCCTTTTTCACTTGATGTGTAACTGGATCGTATTCGCCAGTATCTTCGCCTTCATATTTCGACGGACATCTTGTCTGCACTTGTTGAGCGACAAATTGATCTGATGATCCATTCGACCGCTTCCCATTGAGAATACAGATGATCCCATCACTAAAGTTTTCTGGCTTCGTATTGTTATAGGTTACATGTAGTTCTTTACCGTCATCGTCTTTCACTGTAAATTGGAGTTCAACCTTATCAGCGTTCCATTTAACAGAATCCTCTACTAGGTTACCCTCAACTTGAACAAATTTATCATTATATTTACTAGATCCCTCTACCAAATCACCAATCTTTGCTTCAACTGCTGATCCCGATGGGGTTCCAGCAATAAAGAAGAAGGTCACACCAATTGCGATTATCGCACCTGCGATTAGAATAATTTTGTTCTTATTCATCCTTTGTCACTCCTTATTTTGTCTAAAATTTTATTTTAATTTGTTAACTTCTCGATTATAGGTTGTTTCGTCAATGTCTCCAGCAATATATTTCTTGCGTAACGCTTTTCTTTTCTCTTCATTTTTGGATGAAGGCTTTTCTTGTTTAGCGTAATCTCTTTCCTTTTGACGTTGTTGCTGTCTAGTCGCTGGTTGTCTACTACTTCTTAAGCCAAAGAATATTAGAATTCCAAAGATGATAATCGCACCAGCGATAATCAGTGCTACAGTAACTGCATTGTTGGAAGATTTGCTATCTGCTGAACTAGCATTTGAATTGGTAGCATCTGGATTGCCGAGATCTTTGAATAATGTATTATCCGGCTTAACATATGAGCCCTTGAAATTGCGAGTTTCTCCTGCCTTTATGTCTTTGAGATTATAAACATATAGTGTCTCTCCAACTGCGTTTTCACTTGACTCGTTTGCTTCGGGTGTTAATTTCTGATCCTTGGCATTCACTGGCAAATACAAATTCACTTGCATTGCATCAACATCCATGTTGGTTACGAAATCCAAACTGAAATCTTTCACATCTGTTACTTCAAATGGATTGTAGACAAACGAAATACCAAATTCATAAACAGCGCCTTTATCAATTGCTTTACTCGGTGTAAAAGTAACAACCTTTCGATCAGAATCTATTTTGTAATCAACAGGCGCAGAATCACCGTTTGCTGTTGAAGTAGATTCAAATTCACCTACGTTAACAATTTCGAACCTTTTCACATTGGCTGGTATTGGGAATTCCAGAGTTCCATCATAACTTGAACCTGTATTATTCACTAATTGAGCACGCATAAAAACCAGCATAGGTGGTTCATTTGTTGGCCAATTTGCTGGTGCTGTATACTCGGCTGCATACTCAAGGTAAACCGTTTTCAACGAAAAATCTTTCCCATCAAATGTAGCTGCTGCCTGTGCACCTCTGTTCAGAAAAGGTGCAAATATAGTAAGTGTCATTAAAGATACTAGAATAACAACTTTATTCAAACGTTTCATACCATACCTCTTTCTTGAGAGAATTATTAGTTACATACACACTCTAAAAGGTTTGTATGAAGATAGTAAGAAGTTATGTGAAGAAATCCGAAAAAATTGTAGATTGATAAACAAAATTCGGAATTTGGTCATAATTGAAGCTATAGAATCAATCTCATGATTGAAAAAACTCTCTGAAACCAGTAGTTGTTACTTTATATTTTAAGAGTGTTGTTGTTGCTAAATTCTGGTTCGTACATGTTGGAGAATTAATTCTAATCATTGAGACTGAGTAATTTATTAAACTCTTCTTCAATATTAATTACTTTAATAGAGTGGTTTTGAAACAAATGTGGGCTTTTATTTTTCATATAATCCTTTACTGCTGTACATATTTTTTTACAAAAATCACGCACATCGATACTCACGCTGTAAAATTTTTCTTTGGAGTTGCCATCTGTCATTACAGAATAGTGACTAGTATAGAATTCAGCGGAAAAAGAGGAACAGGAAAGTCTTCCTAACTTCCGATTATAATTGCATACCCGAATAACGAAAATTACCCAATCCAAAAAAGAGATACCCCCTGTAGCAAACAGCTATCAGAGCAATATCTCATTCTCATATTGATTTAACTATCAAGGTAACCTCATATTGATCTTTCGTCCACCCTAGTCGGATCAACTATCAAACCTTTTCCCAACCCTTTTTCACGTTAGCTTCAGTAAATTCATTCATCAGCTGCATGATCTGTGCTTCATCATTTGACACGCGAACATCTCGTTGCAATGGCTCTTTGCGTTCGGAGCTGAAATTGGTGTAGTGGAAGACATAGGCTGGATAATTCGCCAGATGTTCTTTATTTGTTTTCCACACTAGGAATTTCTGCACCATCAGCTTGGCACCCGATGTCTTCTTATACACATCACGGTGAATAATCTCACTTGTGGCAGCTTGCACTTCCTTGCTATTTGTTTCAGTGTCTGGCAAGTAGGCAAATTCACTAATTTGCGCTAGTCGCACGTCTTCGTACACACATCTCTTGTCTTCCCGAATTCGTTCAAAGATCGGATAAACAAAGCTAACGCCATCCACTGTGTTGTATAGCTTGTACTGTCCATTTACTATCTCAAGGACTGGATTCGGGATTGCGCCAGATGGTGTTTCGAATAGCACATCATTGACAATAAGCTCGATCACCATTTCTGGCTCAATCATGTGGAAGGCAACATGATTTGAATCGGTTTCAATGTAACGTGATTCAATAATCTTTGGTGTTAGCTTTTGCATTAATGCTTTCTTGAATTCCTCATCAAAGCCGTTTCCTGTTCGCCCAATGATTTGGTACTTACCTTCCTCTGGCATCATCGCTAATAGGAGTGAACGCACTTGTCCTTTACTCTCGGCAGTGCCCTCAGAGAAGCCAACAACTGCAACATCAATTGTGTAGCGTGGTTTGACTTTATATACAATTGGTAGTTCACTTCTAACAACTAAACCCTCAGCATTTTCCTCTACAACCCATTTCTCATACAATTCTTTGACTGCGTTTTTGGAGTCAACTTTTTTGAAGCGAACTGGTTGGCAAAGTGCTGACTTTGCAAATATCTCTGTAATTTTATTAAATGTTTCTGTATAAGATTGCGCTTTCAAATTCTCTCCATCAATTTCTAGCACATCAAAAGGTGCTAGCTTTAGTGTGCCAAGAGCGTTTTTGTCAGCAACTGCTTTCAATACGTCAAATACGCGGGTACGGCCTTTGGATTCATCAACATAGAGTTCCGCTGGGATAATTGCGCTTTTCACGCCTGCCGCTTCCAGTAACTTACCAGCTTCCTCAGTACAAGGAAGTCCTGTGCGGACGCGTCCGCTTCGGTTAAGTATAAACGTCTCCTTTCCATTATAGAAAATCACGTTCAGTTCACCATCATATTTACGGGTAACATAGAACTCAGTCCCGCCCATGCGAGTTTCCATCTGTTCTTGATTGATAGAAATATAGTTCTTACACACGTTCTTTTTATAGTTAATAGCGGTTGTTGATGACTGTTCATCTACTGCTTTGAAGTCACCTTCGAGATAACCATTGTTATTTGTCAGCTTGTCCTTCAATAACTCCATTACATCAGCCCCTTTAATTCCATATTGGTGAGATGCAGAATCAGACAGTATTTTTCGCCATCAATACGACCTTCGAGAAAACCACGATAGGATTCACCACCTGTTGTCACAACAAGCGGTTCATTGCCCTTCGCTCCTGTTCCAACAAGCATTAGCGACTTAGATTCATGTAAATCCTTCGCCATATCGTAAAGAAAATCATAGGTCAAACCACTAACATGCCTAATTTGATACTTTCGAGAGAATACAAATTTCTTAATCGCAGCTTCTTTTGGAAACTTTTTCCCAGTCCATTGTACTGGCAATTCAACTGAAATGTTGGATGGACGTTTCACATAGTCCTTACGTTCTTTCTCAGTGCCATCTGGATTGCGGACAATTTGCACTAAGTTCACGCGATAAGCAATTTTGTTATCCTTATTCATATACAGCTTGCGTGTTTTCTCGAGAAATTTTCCAACGATTTCGATATCTACTTCTGGATTTCCTTCGATGATGGCGTCTCCAACTGATACTAGGTCTCCATATTTATCAACCAAAGAATCTTCAGATAAATCCAGTGTTTGCTTTAACATTTTGACATTTCTGCGATCCCGACCATCACTTAATACCATGTGTACAGTAGGTTTATGAGGCTTCGCCTCTAGGCCAACCTCTGCGTCACGCTTCTTCTCATTTGCAATATTAATTCCCTGCATGGATTTTCTAACCTCCATTATTTTTTTAAAATTTGATTGAGTATTCTTTTCATTTGATTTCGATCTAAATCATTTTGCTTCGCATCCGAAAATAATCAGCCAGCATTATTAGAACATGCTGAAATCCAATTCTTCCTCTTCATCTACTTCCTCTTCTTCATCATCGGGCTGTTCGACCACACCAAGTTCAGGTAGCCCAACCATCTCGAAAGGTGATAAAGTTCCTACTAACATGAAAGCAATTCCTTCGTTTTCAATTAAAAACGCTTTACTGCCTTCATAACTCTCTCGATAGCTGTATGTAAATGCGTAGATCGAACTTTTCAGCTCATTCAAGAATTCTTCACTGATATTATCCAACTGGTAAAATGATTTGATGCTGTAGTCTAGAAATTCTTCTGGTGTAGCCTTTTCCACAAGGTCAATAATTTGATTGTAGCTTGACGGGATCAGTGGTGCATCGTTTCCTGCAGTATCCACTGCTTTCAAGGTTGATCGCTCAACCCATTCCAATTCAGGTGATAATATACCTAAGCCAACGCCACCTTTTGGAATCAGTAATGTTCCCGACTCATCCATACTCACCAGTTTGCACTCATTGTTTTCGTCATCAAGCGCTACAATTTCAGTGTAGCCGTACACTTTTTTCCGATCAACCTTTGTTGGTTCCGCGGAAAATTCCTTCCCATTCATATGAAAGTTTAAGGTTCTCGCCAATAGGATTCTCCTCTTTTCTATTTATCCTGTTTCATGTCTTGAACTGACAAAGCAGATTGAATTTTCGCCATTTATATTTTTATCAGGAAACAGGATTAGTCTCTATTACTTATTATAGCAAACACACTAGGAAAAAAATCACTTCTTTAATTTTTGCCCGAATCAAGTTTTATCGAGATTTTTTGCCCTAATTTATACTTCATGACTTGATTAGGCTAGATTTTTATAGGGAAACAGGGGTACACTGTAATTAGTTAGAAATACGGTTCTAGTCATGCTCCGTTATGTGTGAAGATGACTGGGTAGAACTGAGGTAAATAGAATGACAGAGCTAGTTGCGTTCCTAAAAAACAATTCTTTTGATGATGCTGTATTAAATCTATCAATCGAGGAGCACCCTGCAATAACAATTTATGCTTTGAGGGAATTTCCTCTCTCATCTACAATATTCGTACACACCAAAAAAACTTTGTGGGATAATTACAGCAAAGTTTTTGTCTATTTTTTGCTTAGAAGCTATTTTATTGATCAACAGTGGATCACACCAGAGGCTAGCTGCTTAGAGACAGAAGAGTTTGAGCAACTCAATTGGATGGACCAAATTTACTGGGATTTTGAAACTAATCCCCATGAAGTTTCTGTTACTACTTTTCATAAAAAGGTAAGTGAATGGCTGATAAATGCCTGCAACGGCTCTGAAAAAGATTGGGATTTCATTCAACAAGAAACTGCAAAAAGTACTCAAATCGTTTCGATTTATAATGATGAATACTTGTATGACCGTGTTTTTTTTGGTGAAACGGCAGACACATACTTTTATGTACAACTACAGCTTGTTGATTAGGGAATCAAAAGTCTTTGTGTTCATATTAAAAAAAATCGTGTGCCACTCACACGATTCAATTACTCTAACACTATTTAATACTTCTACTACCAGGTTTCACATATGGGATTCCCGCTTTGCAAAGCGGGCATTCTTCTACCGAATAAGTCGGGATTGAAAGTGAAATCGCAGCGTACACAGGTAGCTCAAGTTCTTTATCTGTTCTGCGATCAACCACGCAAGCCAGTGCTACAACTGAACCACCATGTTCCTCAATCACTTGCTTCACTTCTAAAGAGGATTTTCCCGTTGTCACGACATCCTCCATAATAACAGCTCGATCCCCAGGTTGGATTTCAAACCCTCTTTTCATCGTCATCTGCCCATTCACACGTTCTATGAAAATATTTCGTTTTCCTGTCTGCGCCGACAATTCATAAGCTGCAATTACGCCACCCATTGCTGGGCCAACAATTAAGTTATAATCGATATCTTGTAGCTTTCCGGCTACAGTTGCGATGACTTGCTTCGCTAGCTTCGGCTGCTCAAACAACTTCGCGCATTGGCAGTACTTTTCACTATGCAAGCCAGATGTCAAAAGAAAATGTCCTTCTAGTAAAACGTTTGCTTCCTTCAATTTATCAATCACCAAAATAATTTCACTCCATTTCTACTTTATAAATTAATCTAATTTTAATTTTTATAAAAATTGTATTCTGCGTTTTAATAAAATCGCAATCTGTAGCACTTTTATAAAAAGCAAGAGACTGCTATACAATCCCCCGAATTTCCGAAATACTTTGGAGTTTGTTGTTCACCAGGTATTCCTTCAGCCCTTCGATAACTTCAATGGCAGCAAGCGGATTGCCAAAGTTGGCCGTGCCAATCTGGATAGCAGTCGCGCCAGCCATGATAAATTGCAGTGCATCGTCCGCGGTTGCAATTCCGCCAATTCCAACAATCGGTACATTGACCTGCTTAGCAACCTCATGCACCATTCGTAATGCAATTGGTTTGATCGCTGGTCCAGACAGTCCTGCATACACATTATCAATCACTGGTTTCCGGGTTTTCGTATTAATCGCCATTGCTTTGAAGGTGTTCACTAGTGACAAACTATCCGCACCCGCTTCAACTGATTTAATCGCCATATCAACGATATCCTCAGCATTCGGTGATAGCTTCACCATCAAGTGTTTCTTAGTTACTTTTCGCATTTCACTAACTATTTCTTTCGCCACAGAGGATTTGATCCCAAACGACATGCCTCCTTGTTTCACATTTGGACATGAAATATTCAGTTCAATAATCGGAATATCCGTTTGATTTAGTCTCTCGATTGCTGCTGCATAATCCTCGATTGTGCTGCCGCCGACGTTTGCAATAATATTAGTGTCGAATCTGCGCATTTGTGGGTAGATATCTGTGATAAAAGCATCGATCCCAGGATTTTGGAGTCCCACACTATTTAACATGCCAGCTGCAGTCTCGACTACACGGATACCGCTATTTCCTTCTCGCGGAAGAAGTGTCAATCCTTTTGTACAAATCCCACCCAGTTCACTTGGATCGTAGAATTGCCCATATTCATCTCCAAATCCATAAGTCCCTGATGCGACAAGGACAGGATTCTTGAACGCTATCTCTCCGATTTTCACTTGCAACATTTGAAATTACCACCTTAGACTAGCTATCATTTTTAAAAAATTGTGTCACTGCCGTAGCGAAGACTCAATGCTGCTTGGAACGCCTTCAGCAATTTTGTATTTCTTGGTCCGCACCTGCAAAAAACCATTATTTCTTTGACCAGCTATGACTGAATCTGCAATCGTGTTTTGGCTTTGCTTCTAGCAAATACTCTTATGAGGAATTGTTTAGAACATTAATTCCGCTCCGCTAAACACAGGACCATCAACGCAGCAGCGTTTATTACCTGCGGTAGTTTTACAAGTACAAACTAGACATGCACCAATGCCACAGGCCATCCTTTTGTCCATTGAGGCAAACGATTTCACTCCTACGCTTTGACAAGTGTGAACGATTTTCTCCATCAGGATTTCCGGACCACAGGTGAGCACAACATCGAAGTTTGATGGAGAAAATAACTCCGTGATAAAGCCGCGATGACCTGAGCTACCATCATCGGTTGTAACATGCACTGCCTTGATATCTGAAAATCGATCCAATAGATAGGGTTTTGTGGAAAAGCCTGCATACAATGTGACATTCGCTTTCGGCAGATGCTTCACTAGCTCCACAAAAGGAGCAATGCCAATACCTCCTGACACAATCGCGATCTCACCTTGATAGGCGGCTGGTGAAAACCCATTTCCAATTGGTCCAATCGTACCAACGGTATCCCCTGCCGTCAGCTTCGTTAACTTGGCAGTCCCTTCACCCACAACGAGATAGCAGAAACCGATCGTCGACTCATCCACTTCGCAGACACTTAATGGACGAGCTAACAATGGGCTGTTATCTTGCAGCTTCAACATGTAGAACTGCCCTGGTATGACTGTATCAACTGGGTCTTTAGCAATCGTTAAAAAATACACCTGCTCGCCAATTCGCTCATTGCTTATTACTTGAGATTGTTGAAAGCGATATTTCTTCTTGGTCAACTCTTTTTCATTTACCAGACTATAGCTCATATTTTTCATACCCTTTTTTTAATTAATGTTGACTCCGAGATCGTGCTTGCATTTTGCTCACTTGCTTCTCTGGATTTCCTGCTGAATTTTATCATTCATCGTGATGGCTTCCAGCCTAGCAAATTCATCAAACTTATTTTCCTGACCTTCAAATTTGCGATAATGAAGTAGGATTGCTCTTGATGAGTTCACCACGCCACCATTTCCACGATGAAGTAACGTCGCTACATTTTCAGCTGATCCACCCTGTGCCCCGAATCCCGGGATGAGGAAGAATGACTTATCCAATTGGCTTCGCATCTTGGCTGCCTCATCAATGTTGGTGCAACCCATCACTGCACCAATGGCAGAGTAACCGCTTCTACCGATAAATTGTTCACCGATTCGTTGTGTGTTTTCGCCAACAATTTCATATACCTTCTTCTCGCCACAATCCAAATACTCGATGTCCTTGGCACCTGGATTTGAGGTGCGTACAAGCACAAATGCACCTTTCCTACCAGTTGCGAAGTATGGAAAATATGGTTCCAATGTGTCATAACCCATATAAGCATTCAATGTGATGAAATCGCTCTCGAAATCACCTTCAAAATGCGCTTTTGCGTATTGGGAAGCTGTATCGGCAATATCTCCACGCTTCACGTCCGCAATGGCAATTGTGCCTTGCTCCCGCAAATAGTTGAGCGTATTTTTGTAAGCCAGCAACCCTTCGATTCCATATGCCTCGTAGTACGCAATTTGCACCTTATAACAAGCCACAACATCAATTGTTGCATCTATTATTCGTTTGTTAAATTGAAACAATCTATCACTAATAGTCGCATTAGGTTGAAACTGCTGCGGAATATAATCTAACCTTGTATCAAGTCCGAGGCAGACAACACCTCTTTGCTCCACGCTTTCGAACAAACGATCTATCATCATTATAATCACCTTTTTGTTCTAAGAAAATTTCCCTACGGCTTCTGCGGAAATTCTACATAGCCTATTAAATTACACGATTTCCGGTTGAATTTCACACGGCTTTCGATAGAATGCTCCACGACTTCCGGTTAAATTTCACACGGCTTTCGATAGAATGCTCCACGGCTTCCGACAGAATTTCTACACAGATTCCGATAAGATTCTACAAAATTCGCGCTAAAATTTCTACAAAGTTCGAGAAAATACAATTTCCCCTGCTTTAATCGTTTTGATCACTTTACCAAAGTATTTTTGCCCATCAAACGGGGTGTTCTTGCTCTTGGAGTGTAGTGCATCACTTTGAATGACTATTTCCTGCTCAGTATCAACGATCACCAAGTCTGCCGTCACACCTACTGCAATTTCCCCTTTGTTTATGCGCATTAAATTGGCAGGTATTTTACTCATCAACGCACTCAATTTCTGCATGGGAATTCCTTCTTTTTTCACAAGCGCTGTGTAACAAACACTGAATGCCGTTTCAAGTCCGACCATACCAGGAGAGCCTTTCTCCTTGTCTTCGACAGAATGTGGCGCATGATCGGTGGCAATTGCATCGACCCAATTATTTCGAATGCAGTCTATCAAGAACTGGCGATCTTCTTCGGTTCTTAGTGGAGGATGTACTTTATAAGTGACATCGTTTGTTAGCGCCAAATGATGTGGTGTCACTTCAAATGTAACAGGTACTCCTCTTTGCTTTGCTGCGATAATTGTCTCTGCAGAAAACTTCGTGCTAACATGGCAGAAATGAATCTTACCATTCACCTTCTCAGCAACATAACAATCGCGAGCTGTTTCTAGATCCTCTGCCATTCCCATATCAATCGCCGAGAAGTCGTGATCTTCTGCGTGAATCATGACAATTCGGTCTAGTTCCGTACATTTTTCTAACCCTTGATAGAAGATCCCACCATGGCGAATGCCAAAACCATCATCGGAAATGAACTTGATGAATTGCTGCTCCTGATCCATTTCAAGCTCATTTAAATGGGAAAGATCTTTTCCATCGAAGCTCCTTGTGAAACTCATGCATTGATAAGCATCACAAATTCCTATTTCGGCCATTCTCTCTACAACATCCTTTGCGTCTGCTAATGTTGAGATAATCGGTTTGGTATTTGCCATCAAATTCACTGTTGTATATCCGCCTGCTACGGCAGCAGCACTCCCTGAAACCAAGTCTTCCTTGTACGTGAAACCTGGATCGCGTAAATGAACATGCAAATCAACAAAAGCTGGCATGACGGTCATATTTGTCGCATCGATAATTGGGCAATCCTTTTCTAGTATACCGATCTCTTGAATTACGCCATCTTCGATATAAATATCTGCTAATTGTGATGTTGCATGGTCAACGAGCAGTCCGTTCTTAATGAGCAATCTTTCTCCCATTGCTACACTTCCAATCTGTTTTGGATTTCTTCACAATACTCACATTTGTATACAGCCTGTTTTGAGTCAACTAATGTGAACACATGTGGAATTTGCTTTTCTTGAGCAGTCACACATCTTGGGTTTTTACAAACGATCACATCTTCCACTCTCTGTGGAAGTTCCAACTTCAACTTTCTCATTGGCTTACTTTCTTCTATGATATTAATCGTTAAATCTGGGTCAATCAAGCCTAACTTTTCAAAGTCTAATTCAATTAAGTTTTGAATCTTAATAATATCCTTGCACCCTAACTCTTTACTTTCACAATTTTGAATCAAAGCCACCGGAAATTTTGCCTTATCCAATTTCAAATAGTGAAATAACTTAATGCCTAGGCCTGCCTTAATATGATCAATTACGATACCTTTTTCAATGGATGTTACTGTTAACATATCGCTACCTCCAATTGTAAAATTTTTTTAGGAAACTAGATTCGAATCTTTTCTGATCCTAATTGTCGGTAGAAATGTAACTTAAAACTCCCGATAAAATTTTCAAAGACGAGGAATAATTTACGACGGATAGCGGGACTATCCTAGGAAATTATGACGAAGTATTTGGGGATTTTGGCGTTTTTTAAGTTGCGTTTCTATCGACAATTAGGATGAATTACTATTTACCAAAGATTTTGAGAATCAACGCCATGCGTACATACATACCATACTTCACTTGGTCAAAATAAACTGCTCTTGGATCATTGTCAACCTCATAAGCTATTTCATTCACTCGAGGAAGTGGGTGCAGGATAATCATGTCTGCTTTTGCGTGTTTAAGCTTCGGCATATCTAAGATATACATGTCCTTCAAGCGGATATAGTCCTCTTCATTGAAGAAACGCTCCTTCTGAACACGCGTCATGTAAAGCACATCCATCTCTTTGATGGCTTCTTCAAGATTCGTCATCTCTTTAAATTCAATCTTGTTTTCAACTAAATAACCCTTTAAGAATTCTGGTATCTTTAATTCTGAAGGCGAGACGAAGATAAATTTTGTGTTTTTGTAACGGGCAATATTTTTTACAAGGGAATGCACAGTTCGACCAAACTTCAGATCGCCACAGCAACCAATTGTTAGATTTTCCAACGAGTTCTTTTTGGACTGAATTGTTAGTAAATCAGTCAGTGTTTGTGTTGGATGCTCACGACCGCCATCACCTGCATTGATGATTGGGACATTTGAACTTCGCGATGCAACAAGCGGTGCACCCTCTTTAGGGTGTCGCATCACAATCAGATCCGAATAGGCAGCAATCGTTGCAATCGTATCACTAAGTGTCTCACCCTTCGAAACAGATGAACTACTAGCTTCAGAGAAGCCGATTACACGCCCCCCCAATCGCTGCATCGCCGCTTCGAAGCTCAGTCTTGTTCGTGTACTTGGCTCAAAAAAAAGCGACGCCATCACTTTACCATCCATCGAATGGATAAAATCATTAGGTCGCTTAATAAGTTCATTTGCAAATTGTAAAATCTGTTCCTGCTCTTCAATAGAAAAATCTAGTGTGTTAATGAGATGCCGGTTTACCAAAGTCATGAGTGGTTCCTCCCGTTATTGATAATTTGAATAACCATATACCGCTTGTATGCGAATAGAAGTACAAAAAAATACTCCTACCTGCACAAGGTAAGAGAACATGACAAACAGCGTCAATCACAATTGTTCCTTCTTAACCTCACAGGGCTAGTTTAAAGGCATATAATTTTCTTCAAATTAGCATAACGGTTATTGCAGGATGTGTCAATACAAAAATGATCGGGTGTGGTTAATCAGTGATAAGTAAGCGGTAAATAGTAGACACCTCGAAACAGAAATAAAGCCATGCTAAACTCTGAGGAAAAGCGAGGAGTGAGGCAATGAAAAGGAAGCCACCAGAAACAAAAGAGGTATGGATAGGACGAATAGAGGGCTGGCGAGCAA
>JAVBKB010000036.1:0-13776 GCA_031554275.1 Caryophanales bacterium
GTAATCCTAAGGAAAGCAGCATTGTTTGATTGGATCAAAGAAATCTGTTAAGTAACTGGAAAGGTGGTCTATCTGTGTGGGTGTATGAAAAGAAACTTCAGTACCCTGTAAGAGTCAGTACATGCAATCCTAGATTAGCAAAGTATCTGGTTGAACAATATGGAGGGGCAGATGGGGAACTCGCTGCGGCTTTGCGATACATGAACCAACGATACACTATCCCTGATAAGGTAGTTGGGCTTCTAACGGATGTAGCCACCGAAGAATTTTCACATCTTGAAATGATTGCGACAATGATTTATAAATTGACTGCGTGTAAAATGCCACCAACTGTTACTCAATATTCTTATAGCTTACCCAAAGTAGAGTTCAAAGAAAAGCTCAAAACAGCATTAACTTTGATAATTTTTTTCTAAACAATCTGTTTTGCATGCATAGGCTTACGATCTCTATTTTCATGGAGTGCACTATAAATTCCGCTTTCTCTCGCTTTCTTTTTTGCTCATGAATGTCTTCATCTCCTTCATTTTTGGATAGTGACATTATCACTGATTAACCACAAAAATTTTTGATAAAGATTGACAATATATTTAAATAAAGTTACACTATTACTTCTCAGATATTTATAATTTATGTGTTTAATAGATTGCAAATATCTAAAAAATAACATCAAATGGGTTTTCGTTATGAAAAAAGGGATTTTTAAGTTACTATCTTTCCTTATTGTTTTAGTTGTTGTAATGGCTTCTTTTGGAGGAATAGGAACAAGTGTAAGAGCCAAAGAAAAAAAGAGTACATATGTGGACTTGATTGATCCAAAAATTGAAATGCAGATGAAAAAAGATCTAGAGTCGCAAGCAGAAAACGCGGATAAAAACAAAACACTGATAAAAACAAAGGAAAAAGATGGTGTTGATGATTTTAAGGGAGCTGTTATTGCAAAAAAATATGTGGACTACAATAAAAAGCTTGCAGACGCGAAAGATAAAGAAGCAGAGGAATTTGCTGCACAGAATAGAAAAAACCCTAAATTAAGAGCAGCAGCAACTGCAGATTATGAATATGCTTTAAACTATTGTCAATTAGCTGATCAAATTTATAAACATTGGTGTGCACCAGCGACTGTTGCTCAAACATTGTCATTTCATGCTTACAAAGGAACTGGTCAGGCATGGACTTACAATGATGTTCAAACCGCTCAGGCATGGACTTACAATGATGTTCAAACCGCTCAAAAAGTTATAGCTAAAGAAATGGGTTACACTTCAAAAAAAGGTTCTGCAAGTTCTTTTGATGTAAAAGATAGACTTAATACTAGAGCGAAAGGGTATAAATTTTCCAGTACCCCGTATATCACTGCGACATTGAGAGAATTTGGAACAGGTGCAGCAGATAAAGTCCGTTCTCGTTTAGATTATGTTATTAGTAAACGATCAAACGCACCGACTTTATTGGTGCATCAGCTCTATTTAAGTCAATATTATGGATCTACTTCACCAACTGCTGGTCATTTTATTACAGTGACCAATGTGGGACATTGGGGGGGACAGTATCTAGCAGTGGTGTATGACGTCAATCAGTTTAATAAAATGGTAAAAGACGGTGAGGGCCGTCGTATCTGGTGGGAACCTATTGGCACAGGGACTGGTCAAAACAATACATTAACGAAAGCACTATATACTAAAGATAGCCCACGGAACCCTTGTTTTGTCTATTAAATTTGTAAAACCATGGAGGATAATTTTGCGAACAAGAAAAAATAACCTATTGATTTGTATTTTAATAATACTAACCACTAATCTTTTTGGCTGCCATCATTCGACTAATGAACTTTCTATTGAAAAAAAAATCCTAGATGATCACGTAGAGTATTCTATACCAGGAGTAGATGTACTTTCATCAGTTTTCAATTCTGAGGGTGCTTTCTTCTTAACGAAGGCAGGTAAAACAGGAGAATACAATACCATTTCTTACATGAAAAATGGTGAAGAAGTTCTAAAAAATATTTATCAAGCGAGCAAAAAAGATGTATACATTGGTCAGTTAATTGGAAATGAGAAATATATTTCTTGGCGTGAGTATAGCGATGAAAGAGATTATGAGTGCTTAATGGTATACAGCTTAAAAGAAAACGAAATAATAAGGAAAATAAATATTACAGATGAGAAAAGAATTTTAGGTCCACAACTTGATGGTGATCGGATCATATGGATGGCTCGTGATAGTACAAAAATGTTTCGATATAAAGGGCCAGTTGTTATGGGAGACCCACAGGTATTTGTGATGGATGGTTCTGGAGAAGCAGATATAGTAGAATATGATATCTTGACTGACAAAGAAAAAGTTGTTGATCATCTCAAATTTGTAAATCCTGATAATGCACTTATTGCTCAATCAACAAATAAGATATGGTACATTGACAATAATAAATTTGGTGAAAACGCAAGTGTTAAGAGTTACGATAAAAGAAGTGGTAAAGTATCAGAATTTCCAATGCAATTTCAATTGTTAGGTCATATCAAACCAATTAATGATCATATGGTTTGCTTTTACCATGGAACAACAGATGGAACTCTCCCACAAAAAGTATCCTTGTTTGATGTGGATACACAAGAAACAAAAGTGCTAACTAACTCAGCAAGTGATTTCAAAGCAAAATATGATGGTACAGGTGGTTTGTATTTTCGTGATGTATTTTATAACATCAAATCTATGTCTGAAATCTATCAGAATAAAGCCTTAGCAGCAAGACATACAGATAATGGGTTAATGTTTTCCGCTGGGTATGGAGAGGATCGATTCTATTTCTTAAATCAAGAATTCGACGAAGAAAATAATATGACTTCTAAGATCATTGATTATGGAGTTAAAAAAGATGAGTGGTTTACTGAGAAAGTAACTTTACCTTAACGACTTATATAAGTGTCCATTTCACAGACATAATGTAACCGTGCCTTTTCTGAAAATGCACAGTTATTTTTGGAAATTATATTTGTTCATTGTTTAATATTTGCTCGATTAATTGGATTGATTTTCAGGCTATGAATTATCTCAATCGCTCATATTTTAGATTACATGTATATCGTTTAGACTTGATCGGTAATCGGTTCCTTATTTTAAACATTGTTACGTAGTTTGGAAAGATTTACGCATGAAACATGTGACAAGTGTACGAAACATTTTACTAATATGAACAAGTTCAAGAAATTTGAAAGATGCAAGGATGTCCTGTTCAAATTATATCCTTATGTTTTCTTAGTATAATTAGTAAACAAAAACTCGCAATCAAAACGGTCATCCCTACAGCATGATTTGAATTATCTCCGGTTTGAACGGGAAAAGTGTTTTTTTCAATAGGTGGGTTATTCAGCATAATAGTAACCTCATTGCTGTTTGTATAGCTGACATTTAAGCCTTTGCTGCCGTTTCCAGAATTAGTTTTGGAAGCGGTAATGACAGTATCCCCTGCAGGCAACCAAATATAAGCCTTGCCGTTGCTATCGGAATTTGTATCAAAATCAATGTCATTCATACCTGTAAGCGCACTGTAATTGCCTACCGTTATGGTTGCGCCACTTACTGGGTTGCCGTTTCTGTCAACTGTTGTTACGTCAACAAGGTAAATGGAGTTATTCCTGTTAGTAGGATTGTCCACCATGTCAGGCCGTGCAAACACTGACCCTCCTGTAATGGTCGTTGTTCCTGGAGTACTGCCACCTATATCCTTAGCACTGTCGCTTTTGACTGTTACCGTACCACCTGAAATGAATACGTTACTGCCTACAGTACTAGTACTTTTGTAGCCATCACCAATGCCAGCACCTTTGTCACTGTTAACAGTGACAGTGGCGTCGTCAGAAATGCTTACATTGCCGCTACCACCTCCGTTGCTGCCAGATCTACTGTAACCACCACCACCAATCCCAGCACCAACACCCGTGTTGAAAATAGTGACGGTTGCAGCACCAGAAATGTGGATATCACCGCCATTACCTGCGGAAGATATACTTCTTCCTCCTCCACCGCCAATGCCAGCGCCTGAAAAAGGGACTTTGACGATGACCCGCGCAGTGTCAGAAATATTTATATTGCCACCATCACCTCCAATAGCGAAATAGCCTCCACCGCCACCAATGCCAGCACCCGTCATACCAATACTAGAGATAGAAAAGAGGGTAGCATTGATAACTGCGGAATCAGAAATGCTAATGTTTCCACCCGTACCACCAGTTGACCCACTTCCACCGCCAATGCCCGCACCTGAACGAGTAATCGTTGTGACAACAGCTGCGCCAGAAATACTGATATTTCCTCCGCTGCCACCTGTAGTCCCAGATCGGTTATTGCTGCTGCCACCACCGATACCAGCACCGATCCAGCTGTCAGCTGTTACGTCTGCATTGCCAGAAATGCGAACTTCACCGCCAGCTTCACCCGTGTAACCGTCACTACCGATGCCAGCACCATATCCGCCACTGATAGCATTAAGTTTACCGCCACCTTCAATCGTTATCATTGCATCAGTGGGTACCCCCAATCCTGCGCGATCTGCGCTTTGTAGCGTGTTAGTTGTATTATCCGCGAGCTTTAGTACAACACTAGCGTTGCCCTCCAGTGCAAAGGCACAGGTATTAGTGCTTGCATCAATATAAACTCCACTGAGCGTGATGTCAGCAGTAACACCTGTAGGTACAGTTATAACGTTTTCGCCCTCCATAAGAGTTCCCGCCCATGTACCTGTAACAACGTAGTGTTTACCATTTTCGACAATCAATTTTCCATTTGAAGATAAATCCCAAAAAACCGGGCTGGTACCCGCATATGCCAAAACTGGCTTGAGAAAAAATGCTCCCATCACAAGTACAATAACAACAAAGTTGCGCTTTGATACTCTCATAATCCACTTCCCTACCGGAATCCCCACAGAATCGTTGTTAAATTGCCTAATTTACTATAAGAGTATTTTTGGTAAAATTCTATGTAAATATGCAGTTCGCATGCTTCTCAAGACGATAAACCACGGACCCATTCTTTTTTCTTTGTAAAAGTACATTGCCATGCAGCACAAAAATCCCCGCAACATTTTTTCAAACGCACAGGGATTTCAAGTGGGTATTAAGTTTGGAGAATAGAATTATTCTCTTCAAATGAATTGCTTCACTGGTATATTACCGAAAAAGTGAGATTTGACTAGTTTTTCAACATTGCAATTAAAAAGGTTTCTATCTCATTAAGAAATAGAAGTCTTGATCTTTTGTAGTCAGTTACTGAATTTTCAGTTTTATAGCAGTTGTAATGCTTTAGCCACTTGACAATATTAAGTGGAGTCAGCAAGCTTTGATCTCTGTAAGTCCTAAAGCTTCTATCCATTTTCTTTCGCAGGAGAAAATATAAATTGTAATTCAAGGCAGCTTGTTTTTTATTTCTCTTCTGAAATTTCGTTAAATAGGACTCTTATAAAATCTCTTTTTCCGTACAACACTCTATCAACATATATAGCGTCTTTGGTGCATCGATAAAATGCTAAATAGCTTCCACATACCAAAAATCGATAATCAGTTTCGAGATGGATAATTGAATATAAGACTTGCGCCAATTGCCGGGAACTCCTGAAGCTCCCGGATACGTTTTGTTATTTGAGAAATCGTGTTGATTGCCACATCTAGGTTGCCAAGTTCATCCGTAATATATGATTTGATGTCAAACAAGTCCTTTTGACTTCAGGCGAAATAAATAGTTATGCATTGTCAATACCTAGAGAAGACTCAACTTCATCTAAAGAAAGCCATTCATTTTCTTTTCCAGCCTTTTGCCCTCTGGTAAGCTCAGTCAGCAATTTAATGGTAGCTTGCGTCTTTTCATAATCTGTAATGTCCAAAAGAACAAAGCGTCCTCTGCCGTTTTTCGTTAAGAAAACGGGCTCACCAACAGCTATATCTCGCAAAACCTCATTGTAATTGCGTAAATCGGAAACAGGCTTAATATTTGGCATCCTAACAGTTCCTTTTGAATTTGCTGTTATTATTATGCTCAAATTCATCGTAAAATAATACAGCAGGCAATCAGTTGCCCGAGATGTACTTGGATTTCAATAATCGTTTAATTAATGCAGGTAAATCCAGCTCTCCATAAACTCTGACTACACCAATACTCGGAAGTGCTTGCTGATTTGTTAACTTTCTATTTGCTAAGTATTGCTCTCGGAAATTTAGTTTTGCTGAGTTCAAGTACCTCACCCCTGTTCCTATTTATGAGTTGAGTGCTTGTCCTATACCTATGATTTATTTTGAAACGCGAGCTAAAAAATCCCCACCAGCATTCTTGCGAATGTAGTAGGGATTTAGCAGTTATAAATATTATTCCATATCTCGAAAAGCTGGCTGTTTTTAGAAAATATCGGCTAGATTTTTCAGAACAGTGTTTATGTCTACCTCTGGATTAAGTTTTTGAATCATCTCAGTTGTTACTGGTTCTCCGTTATAAATTCCCTCAAGCACATGAAAATCTAGGGCTGTTCCAGTTTGTTGGGATTTCCGATGGTGCAAAGTGCCATTCAGAATCACAAGAAGAATACCATGCGCAGAAAGTAACGAGATTTTTTTCTAATGCAGAGTCATTTAACATGCATAACTTATTTAAAAGGACATGTTGAAGCCCAATTCAACAGCACTCAGATCTTTCATCACCATATCTAATTCAATTTCGCTACTCGTTTTTGTATAAAGGATGGTATCTACAAACTCGGTCAAAATATTATTTGCCTCTCGTTCTTCCATTTCATCTACGCCCTCAAGAAACTGTTTCATATTGTTCAAAACCATTTCAATGTGATCTGCTTCAGAAAAAACCTCTTGTTTCTCGAGGGTCTGTATTTGCGTTTCGAGCAATTCAATTTGTTCTTTCAACTGCTTGATTTGCAAATGAGCCTCTTGTTCAGTGAAAATCTCCATGATAAAACCTTGTTGAATTCGCTTGATATCATTCTGAAGTTTTTTAACCTGTTTGCCTTTGGTTGTAATTTCCCGCTCACTACTCTTGTTGTCTTTAGGATCAACTTGTTTAATTAAGTCAAGGTATTGCTCAAGCTGTATAACATACTTCTTAAAATAGGTAAAGAATAACTTCTCAAATGGTTCCATATTTGAACCACTGTTCTCACACATTGTATACTTGTTCAACGAATCAGCATAAAGTCTGGTTTGGCAACTCGCGATTCTTTTTCGCCCATACTTAGAGGTTTGAAACGAATGAATTGATCCACATTTGCCGCAACGAATTAAACCACTAAACTTATGCTTACCAAGTTTCAATGCAGCCGGACGAGTGTTTCTTGTAGACTTGATCTGCTGAACTTGTTCCCATGTTCCTATATCGACAATTGGGTCATGCGTATTTTCAACTAGTATCTGCATATCTTTATCAGTCTTCACACTTCGTTTTCCGTTCTCAGACTTAGTCTTACCATATAAAGAGTGCCCTGCATATGCAGTATTGTTCAAGATCCTTGCAATGCCTGCAGGTGACCAAATCATTCCTACCGATGTCGCTTCATTCTCATGCGTAAACTGAAAGGCAATGTCCTTTGTTGACTTCCCCTCAACATATAAATCAAATATTCTTTTAATAACAGGAGCATCTTCAGTCAATTCAAGATGCTTTGTTTCAGGGTTATACTTGTAACCAATAGGCACTTTGCTGCCAACCCAATTTCCTTGCTTCGCTGATTGACGAGTGCCACGAACCAAACGTTTCTTAATCTGCTGATATTCTGATTTGGCAATAACAGACATAAAATCAGAAAACATATCATCTGATTCATTGGAGAAATCAAATATCTTCGATGGCGTTACAACTAACACACTTGCATTCACCAAAAGCAATTTAATCTGCCCAAAATGGATCACATTTCGAGAAAGCCTGTCTAAATCCGCAACAACAACTGCATCAAAGTGAAACGTGCTAACCTTGCCCAACATGGCTTGTAGTTCCAATCGGTCTAAATCCTGTGAACTACCAACCTCTTTAAATAGTTTGTAATTCCATCCGTTTCGAATACAAAGTTCAACCAGAACTGCCTGCTGTCGATTCAAAGTTTCATCCGTTTCATCTTCACGAGATTTCCTTACATAAACGGCTACGGTAGAGATATCTTTTTTGCCCATGATCTACACTTCCCTTTATGTATGGTTTAGATAAATTAACTCGACTGAACCTTTGAACAATCTAGTCCCAGTCCATAGAAAGTTGCGCTGTAAGTGAATTTTTTTTACATTGTGGACATGAAATTTCACTTATTTTTGAAAAGTCATAATTGCTCCCCAAATTCTTTAGATTTGTTTGACAGTTTGGGCAGTTGTATGTTGTTTCATAATAATCTGCTTCATTTTTAACAGATACAAACTCTAAAATAGAGACTTAGCGTCAATGACACCTGTATCTGCCCCTAAAGTAAGCATAGAGACATATAATTGGCTTTCGAAAAAATCACAATTCGGGCAATGGAAAAATGAATCATATACACTTGGTACGGCAACTACAAACGGTAACCTACGTTTTATTTCTGCCTTTAATTTTGGATCACGCATCAAGTTGTATGCAGAATCCGGATAGATATAGTTGAATACAATTCCAACCCAAATATCCTTTTTGAAATCGCAGTCATTACATTTCACGTGGTATGCTACACCCGATTTTTTGACCTGCAAATCAACAGCAGTAAGTAATATATCATGGATATATTATATTATTTCTAATTGCATTTTAGATACAGTTTATAAATTGACCAAAGATGCTACACCAGCACAAATGCGCGATGCGGGCTTAGATGCGCATTATGCGAGTCATGACAGTGCATTATTTTATCATAATGCAAGTGGCGTGCCTTTCACGACAGCATACATAGCTGCCAAAGGTGATCCGATCGCGGATCTGTATGAAGATGTTGCAGCAGATGGTGCAATCATGTAAGAACAACATTTCTTGAAACCCCTTCATCATTTTTTTCTGGCTTCGAAAGGTTGTGTATGTTTTTACCCAGCTAGGTGCATCGATTGGGCAAAATCGGAAAACCTTTTGTAAAAAAATAAATCGCAAGGTCCGAGGATGCCAGTATGTTAGAGGATATCCCCGAATTCAATCATGACATGATCAAATCGCTGATTGAATTAAACAATGAATCTGAATGGTTATTCTTTTATAAGGTAATGAAAATAGTTCTAAATAAATGAATGAGCTGAGAAGATGACAAGTGATATAATTGAAGAAATCGTTCAGGATTTGCAAAAGTACACAATCTCATTACTAAAGGGGATAAAGCCTGTGCAATTTGAAATCAGGATAAATCCAAATATTAAGCTAGGCAGTCTGGATTCGGGCGATACTTCTATATCTGAAGCTATCGAGAGTATTTTCGTTAATCTTGAATACTTTACTATGAAATGGCACGATAATTTATTCGAAGTAAACTATAAATTGGATATTGCAGACAGTATTCATGCGATTATTCTTATGCTTGACTCTATAAAGAAAAAAGAGGGGTATCATAAGATAATTTTCCCGAGTGACCACTTTTTTGAAGCTTGGGAGTGTCGTTTGGATGGGGAAGTTATTCATATCAAATGGTTAGATGAAGACGCCTTAACCGATATTTCTATTGAATCACAGTTATTCATAGATGAATGGATAAAGTTGCTGGTTCAGCTTCGTAACTGTATATTGAAGTCGGGTTATAACAATAGTATGCTCGTGGATTTTCATCTGTTAGAAAATCTTGAAAGGTTTTGTGGATAGAAGTAAGTATAAAATCTATCAAATTGAAAGAGATAATAGCACTTGGAAAATAACAAGTGAAGTCATTCCCTTATAAATTTACTGAAATGGTTTCCCCAAAGATCTAATAAAAACGCCTTGCAAGGAGATTTTATGAGTAATTTAGTGAAAGAAGTAAGCTTTGAATGGAGATTTGATAGCTGTGGCGATCCTAATTTCAAGGTAGATGAACAAGGATTGGAAGTAGAATTCACTGTATATCTAGGGGCTGAAAACAAAGCAATTGAAATAAGATCGCTTCTAAAAAAATATGGATTAGAAGCTGATCCCAAAATTCCAGACTTAGACGATGTGTATGATTCGATCTTTTTCCATCTTAATAAAAACGGAATGGAAAAAGAGATTGTGTTACTTGACTCAATTTACAATCATGCTGGAAGTGCACTGGCTTGTTTCAAATTTAATTTCTATGATTACGTTTTTTATTCGAGTGAAGAGACAATCATGAAAAAATATATTGATTTTACTCCAATTAATAGAAATTCACGAGGTCTATATGAAAAGATCAATTTGCAGGGTGAGAGAGAATATTATATTTTTCTCGGCCATGACAATTCACTTGTCATAAAAACATCTAAAGAATATTCTTTGCTGGAAATAAAAAAACTTTCAGAAATTAACGGACTATAATCTAGTATGGCAACTTTTCAAAAAAAGTGTCTTGAAGCTTCCGAATCAATTGGAATAGAAATCTGTCTAAACTAGGAGTTGAAACATGAAAGATTTCCTGTTAAATATGGAGTGCAACAAAGTACACAAATGGAATGAACACTTTGACTTTCCGCTGACCATTGAGCATATACGTACAAATATTAATGAAAGAAAAGAGTTTTTCAGACTCACTAGTAGTACTTATCCTAGTACTTCAGAAAAATCGATTATGAAAGAAAGGAAAATAGAAAACTACCACTTCGAAACCCGTATATCAAATGGCGCCAATAGCTATATTTTTATGGAATCTGGTGAATGTCGGATTCAAATTGGAGCAAAAGATTGGTTCCATGGGAGAGAAGAATTTCTATTAAAACAAGGTGATTTTTTTAAATTTGATCTAGAAGGTTATATTTTTGAAGTTGATACCCCTTGTACAAAAATTAGTTTGTTCCTGTTTGTTGAAATACCAAAAGTCTTAGAGGCGGTAAGAAAACAGTATAATCTGTAAGGTAAATGTATTACGAAAATTGAAATGGTTAGTCAACCAAGTGGTATTCTTCACGCAATAATTCAAAGTAGAAATTAGAAAATCGTGAGGGGTGAGAAAGTTGACGATGTACCAGCAGGAAATTTCCTTTGAAAGAGCAAACGAAATTGCAGAAGAATTAGCCTATACAAGATTGAATAAGTTTAGGGACAATCCAGATACCCCATTACTTAGTTCGGATTTCTTAGAGGCAGAATGTTGCTGGTTCTTTTTTAGAAATCGTGACATCCCAGTGCTAGAACGACCTGGAATGATATGGAATTGTGCGTATGCAATTAGCAAAAAGGGTGAAGTAAGTATTATAGGCGATTTTTCGGATGATCCTGACAAGTTGAGTAATTATCTTCAAGCAATGTCTTACTACTTTAAGTCAAGAAACGTGTAATTGGCAGTGAAATTTAGCTAGATAGTTACTTCGTTTTGATACCGAGCTTCAAACAGTCCGAATAAAAAACATAAAAAGTAGGACAAAACTATAAATTGTCTAGTAATTAAGTGAAAAATTACTTATCTTAAGGCGTGGTTTGTACTGCACTTTAAGTTATTGTCTGTCTTCTTCTAATGGTTTCACCTCGAAACTAGATGTTCTAATCATTATTTGTTTAATGTCCTTACAACATTTGGACGAGTTGAAACTTAGAATTTCCAACTGATTTCGAGCGGCACCAGTCTGGTCACTGGATCACGTTTGCCAACAATAATTTCATCAATCAATTTCTCGACAACTTCTCTACTTAATTTCTCAAGTTTGGTGTGGGATAGGATCAGCTCTCGATTATTTTCCGGAGAACATCTTTTAAGTGTTAAGAAGTCTATTTCATCTTTAATTTCCTTTAATATTTTTTCGGATTTTGCTCTTTCCTCACCGAACTCCTTAGAAAATCGAACGAATTCATCCTCTGTAATAATCCCTTTCACACGATCAACATACAAAGTTCTTGTGGTGTTAGAAAACTCGGCTAATTTCTGTTCATATACTTTAATTTGCCTACTCAATTTTTCGATTTGCTCATCGATCTTTGAGTTGAAGTTAATTGATGCTTCCAAAAGTGATTGGTCAAGATATTGATCCATTAACTGGTGTAGTTCGGATAACACAAACTTTTCAAGTTTTGAAACTGACACGAAAGATCCAATACATGCATCCTGTGCTGTGTGTTTGATGCTGCACTGAAGGTAGTAGTTGCCGTGGTTTTTGCAAGACCGCATCGTATAACCACAATACTGACATTTAGCTTTCCTTGCAAAGATACCGATTGTACCCGTCGAAAATGGTTTTGCTTTCTGGCTAATTAAATCCTGAACAGTATTCCAAAGCTCCAGATCAATGATTGGCTCATGCGTATTAGCCACCTTGATCCATTTCTCTCTGGCAACAGGTCTGTTTTCCTTCGTTTTAAAAGAAACGCTTGTATATTTACCTTGCACCATATGACCAATATAGATTTCATTGGTTAGCATCTTTCCGATGGCGAAATACTTCCACGTCGTACTAGTTTTACTTTTACCAGATTTATAACGTAGACCTTGTAATCTCTTGTATTCTGTCGGATTTGGAATGCCCTGATCATTAAGCATTCTAGCTATTGTTGTCTTACCATACCCCCTTGCAAACAGTGTGAAAACCTCACGAACCACCTCAGCAGATTCTTCATCAATGACAAGATGTCCCTTTTGTAATGGGTCTTTTCTATACCCATATAGGGCAAACGCACCAATATGCTGGCCGTTCATGCGCTTGTTAGTCAAAACGCTTTTGATATTCTCAGACATATCCTCAAGATACCACTCATTGATGAGACCGTTAATCTGTCTAGCTTTCTTATTTCCACGAATGTCAGTATCCGCATTGTCAACAATACTTATAAAACGGATACCCCATTTTGGAAACAAACCATGAATGTATTTTTCTACTAGCTCAAGCTCTCTGGTAAAGCGAGATTGCGTTTTGCAAAGAATAATATCAAACTTACGAAGTTCTGCATCATCTAATAATTGCTTAAAAGCCGGTCTGTTGCGGTCTGCGCCAGCGTAATCATCGTCACTATAAATGTTGTAGACATTCCACTCCTTTTCCACTGCAAATTGCAGCAGCAAGGACTTCTGATTTTGGATGCTTTCACTGTCATCAGTTGATGACTGCTTGTTTTTATCCTCATCAGAAAGTCGACAATATATTGCTACTTTCATTGTTTGTAAACTCCTCTGTACGATTTCGATAAAACCAAATCTCAATCGAATTTACATTACAATAGAGATTTTTCGTCATTATCGAACCGAAGTAGTATGAATTTTGGCGTTTTCCATGTGATTAATCAGTTCAATCCACAGTATGGTGAACATTGACTTTCTTTTTTTTAGATCCTGAATTTTAAAATTGTGCTTACAAATAAACTCCTTTTTCTCTTGAGCCAATATAGCCACCACCCTTTGAAATACTTTATGAATTACGGCTTGTACAATATGACAAGTTTGATTTGATGCCTTCAAAACTATCAGTTTTGCGTTAAGAAGTGCATGTTTGTCATAAGTACTCGTTCATTCTCGAATCCAAAATAGAAATGAATTCGGTATCAGCTTCTTTGCGATTCAGCCTAACTCTGTCCTGATTTGTTTTGAGATTTGGTCGCCAAAGTACTCAGTTTGCTAGAAAGCTTCTCAGGAATTAGTCTGTGTTACTAATTTCCAGTACGTAAGCACAAAAAAAAGATAAAAAACGACAAATTTATGTTATAATACTTAAGTTA
>JAVBKB010000233.1:0-4932 GCA_031554275.1 Caryophanales bacterium
CGCCACGCTGACAGTCGTCTGGTTGCTTAGAATTCCCGGATTGTTATTAATCGGCGGCGTCTTATTGATTTGGATTGCCTATAAGCTACTAGTCGATGGTAAAGAGCACGAAATGAAAGAAAGTACGACATTCTGGGAAGCACTACGGACGATTATAGTTGCAGATGCGCTGATGGGATTAGATAATGTGTTGGCAGTAGCAGGTGCAGCACATGGTAGCTTCATTCTAGTTGTCATCGGATTAATTATTTCTGTGCCAATTATGGTCATGGGAAGCCAACTGATTCTCAAACTGATTGATCGTTACCCATGGTTAATTATTGTTGGAGCAGGAATCCTAGCTTGGACAGCAGCAAAGATGATTGCTGATGAACCACTTGTAAGTGATTATTTTGAGAATAGCATTATCAATTATGGATTCCAACTCCTAGTGATCGGATTAGTTGTGTATTTTGGAACTAGAAAAAAAGGTGCATCGTCTAAAGCTGAAGGGGTGTAAATATGTAAAGGAAAGTCATACACTTTCTTGGTGTAGCCTTTAGCAAAGAATAGTGTTGACTCAATATGAATTGACACGAATCCAAATTATCAGAAATCTTCCATGGACCTACCAATTGCGAAAGTGAGCTTTCATTAGGTCTTAGCATACTAAGTCAGGGGGATTTCTGATAGCTTAGTTGTCTCAATAAAATTTCAGGAAACAGCCTTGTAAAAAAGATCATAATATTCTGCTCTTGCAGAACAAAGTTACCTAGAAGTCAAAAATAAGAATACATCCCCAAAATCAATACCCCTTATAACGTGGAATAATACTTTATTTGTTTGGATAAGTCTACAAGTTCCCCACTCCAATGAATATCTTGGTTCAGATTTATGTAGCACAGATGCTTGTAGACATTAATCCAATCTGTTATTGCTAGGTGGCAACACTCCACTAAAAAACCAAAACCATTTCCGAGTTCGCAAAAATCAATAATTTCTTAATTACTGATTTTGGAATGCACAAAATACACGATACTTATTAGCAAAATATTCTTTTGTTTTATGAAAGGTTTTTGTTTGACTTAGTCTCTTAATACGGAATAAGTATTCGCTAGAAAAAAACTATTGCCTGATTAAATCGTTATGAAGGGATAAGTCTCTTGTGAAACTAGTAAATTCGATAGATTGAAAATGATTGATCAAAATATTTTTATCTTTTTCTGGTATTTTAGGCTGTAGTTAAATGAAGTTTACATTATAAGGACGTTTTACCTTTTAAAACTTCTTGATTGGTGGTCAATTACAATCTAAGATTTAACTTGATATGAAAATAGTTTAGATAAATTTCGAGTTTTTGTGAAAGGTTTCGACACATGTATGTCTCTTAATGCAGAAGAAATCCTCTTGAAACCTGAGATTCTCTGTAAATGTTACAAGGAAAGAGGGAGCCACTTGAGGAATGATGAAATCGCCGTTTTTGTTAAACAGCTAAAGGAGGGTGATCAGAGCGCATTTAGTGAAATTTATTCAAGAATGTGGGATGTTGTGTATTATCTTGCGCTACGACAATTGAACAATAACCACAATGATGCAGCAGATATTACTCAAGAAGTGATGATGATTGTTTTGCGTGATATTGCTCAACTTAGAGAGCCACTAGCATTTAATTCATGGATATATCGGATAACAGTTAACTGTTGCAAGCGTTACATTGGTAAGAATGCTAAAGAGTCTTCTTTTCTAGATGAATTGGATAATTCTCTTGAAGAGGATCGTAAAGAGTTCTTACCTCAGGTTGTTTTGGAGAGTAAAGAGCTACAGAATGAAGTCGTTGAGGCACTACAACACCTGCCATTTGAGCAACGTCAAGTAATTTTGCTGTATTATTATAGCGAATTGCCAACTGCAGAGATCGCTAATATTCTTAACACTTCGCAAAACTCTGTGTTCATCAGGCTTTCAAGGGCTAGAAAAGCGATTAGGGCTCAATTGGAGTCAGGAAATATTCGATTAGGATCACTAGTTATTACACCAGTACCGATATTTACAATTATCTTGCAAGAAAATAGTCGGCAAGTTTGTACAAACAGTATCAAAGAAAGCATATTACTTGGCTTGAAACAGCAGATGATTGTTAGTACAGCAGCAGTCCCAGTTGGAGCTAGTATCTCATTGAAAGCGATTGTGGGTTTAATACTTGTAGTAGGACTAGGCGTTTCTGGATATATATATGGAAATTCATTCAAGGATCCCGATAATAGGATTGTAGAAGTAAATGAGATTCCACAAGAGAAAGTAACCGCTAGTGAACCCCAAGTTGCGAATACTCTCCAAGATTTTGTAGGTGAAGTGGATGCTTTGTCTATTATTGCTTGGTTTGAACCCGTCATGGGTGCCAAACGTGATGCGTTTGAGGAGATACTGACAAAACATAGTATCAGTTATGGTTCTTCTACGATTGGTTCACAAGATCGTAGTTCTTACCTACTCTACTATATTGAGAAACTAGGCAAACGGCTTTTACTTGTTGAGGTTTATAATGCAGATTCAAAAAAATGGAGAGTTGTTTACACGATCGAAGATGCAGCTGTCTCTATTCCGTCAAGTGATGAAATAATCAATTTATTTACACAGATTTCATCAAAAAAATAAGGTTTGGGTCAGCGTTTTGCAGGCTATTTTCAAAGGGTTATGCTGCCAAATTAGGGTGATTTAAAACGATAAAATTTTAAAAAAACTAGTGCTATGTGTAAGAGAAGAAAGCATATTTGAATTGGACCAACAAGTGAATCAGAAATTAGATGAGATTCTGTTCGACAAAGTCTTTATGAGTTATGAGCGTGATAGTGCTTATTGGTAGAAAAATAATCTTCCCACATGCCAATCCTATCATCTACCTGACTTGACTGTTGTTACTTATCTATGAGGAAATTGTTTGGATTTTTCAGTCTCTTTACTAGGACAGTAATTATTTGTCTAGTTTCAAAGAGTATTAGATTAATGATTTAGGAAACGCTCCATCTTGTGAAGTAGAATAACAGAGTGGAGGTGGCATCAATTGTATTTGAAAAAAGAGAGTCTACTAATTGTGGATATTAATAAAGACAGTAAACGACAAAAGCGGATTCAGGGGAATGTACAGTTTGAGCAACTCATGAAAGCGATTGTTACATTCTATGTCGAAAACTACTGCTCGATTCGTAGAGAAGATCTGTTGCGGGAAAGGATTCAAAGAAAGATTACTATCTTTGCAAGACATGGAGATGGGGAAAAACCTGATAGATAAAAAAGACAGTAACGCAGAAAACTGTTGAAAGCTACATTTAAGTGGAGGTTATTTCAAAGGAAACACTCGCTAGAAATATGGTTAAAAATTTTTACAAGAGCTTTAGGAGGAAAAATATGAAGATAGCAAAAAAAGTAATACTAGTTTTGATGTCTGTGTTATTGGTTTTGTCAGGTAGTCAATTCACCGGTTTAAATTCGAAGACTGCTAAGGCAGCGGGTCTTGGCGATTATTGGTATGTGAACATGGCAGCGGGCTTCACAGTTAATCATTTGCTCCCATCAATTACCATGCTCTATGGCAATGGATCAACAAGTCCAACTTTAATGAGAATTAAAACAGCAACGACAGATCAAGTAGTTGGAATTTCAGGAGGGACTGCCCTTCCTGATGGTCCAGGTGATGGGCAAAAATCATGGACAAATACAAAGGATGGTCTAAAGGTTACAAACACGTTCATCCCTATGAATAAAAATACAATTCAGGTGAAAATAACAGTAGAGAATACAAATACGAGCGATAGAACAATAACTATCAAACAATATTACGATACTGCATTGAATAACGTCGACAGCGCTCCGATATATGCGAGTGCTGGAAACAAAAGTGCAATCGCAAGAGCCGGCGGGTATCAATATTTGGTGAATTTTTTCAATTCACCAGGAGTAACTGGCGTTGATAGATGGTTGGGTATAGCTCAGCATGTTAATAATTCAAGCACAAACAAAACATATTTCACCAATTATTATAGCTCTGCGTTAGAATATAATGCTACTGCAGTAGAGCGACTAAATTATAGTGGCAGTGACACTGCAATGGTATTTTGGTTTAAGGAAAAGCTCTTGCTGCCAAACGAAGTGACTAATTTTTCCTACACAATTGGATTGAGTAGTTCTAATAATCCGCCAGAGATTGTAGTAGATACACCTGCAGGCACTTCGTTAGCTTCTCCGTTATCTATAAATTCATCGGACACAGTTCCAGTGACTGGTTCATGGAGAGATTATGAAAGTGCTAATGCAAAGATTTACTATCAGGTAGACGGTAGCGACCCAGTTTTGCTAGGTGGACCTTATCCAAATACGCCAGGAAATGTGAGTCATGCGTGGTCAGGAGCAGTTCCTGCGGGCTTGAGTACAGGCCCTCATACGATCAATTTCTATTCGGAAGACACAGAAGGGTTGACTTCTGGTTACTCAACTGTCTATGTCGATGTAGCAGCGCCAGTGAAGGTCGATGTTAATTATGATACACATGGTGGTACACCAACACCTGGATCAACTCAAGTGACCCTTGGTTCGACCTATGATACAGCAGTATCAGGAGCGCCGACAAAGACAGGTTACACATTTAACGGCTGGTATACGGCAGCAACAGGTGGAACAAAGGTAGATGCTAGCACGACAGTAACGAATAATGCTACTCATACACTGCATGCACAGTAGACAGCGAAGGCAGGAATCAAAGTCAATTTCAATCCAAATGGAGGAACGCCTACGCCTGCACAAGCAAGTGTAACGTATGACTCAGCCTATGGTGGCGCCATTCCAGGAGGACCAACAAAGACAGGTTATACATTTAACGGCTGGTTCACAGCGCCAACAGGTGGTACACAAGTAACTTCAACTACGAATGTGAATGTAGCGAATGTACCTGGGAGTGAT
>JAVBKB010000008.1:0-3613 GCA_031554275.1 Caryophanales bacterium
CAAAATGTTTAAATGGACTCACCCAAAACATTGAAGGATATTCTAATAAAAATTATAAATCATGTGAATCATCAAGTCAGATTGCCATGGAAATGGTACAGATCAAAACAAACCTTGGAAAAACGCAACAATTGCTCGCCAAATCAACACAAAGATATTCGCTTTCTTAACGTCTTGATCAACACCAACATCTGTTTTCGTGAACTCCGAACCATGATCATGAATAAATTTAATCTCATTTCCATCTTTATCAACAATGACGGCATGTCCAAGCGATTCATCTTTTGAAAATGGAGCAACTAATCTTCCCTTTTTATCAAAAGGCTCTTCATCTCGAAGAAATTTCAAGGAATATTGTGGGTCAGCACTTTTGTTTACAACGATAGATATTGGCTTCTTTGATGAAATAGAAACACGTTGCAATTTTCCTTTCGCAATTGGAATATCTTCTTGCTCTATAATTTTCGAATTAATCGGAAAGACTTCTCTCTTTTCGAAATTGGTAAAGGCATAATCTAATAACTTCTTCGTCTCTTCAAAGCGACTATTTTTCGTTTCACTTTTCATTACAACGGAAATATATCTCTGATCTCCTCTTTTTGCAGTGGCAGTGAAACAAGCACCTGCAAAATTAGTAGATCCTGTTTTCAAACCATCTACTCCAAGGTAATCATGAGCTAATCCTGGTAACATCCAGTTGAAGCTTATATATTCTTTTCCATCAACAAACTTTAATTTCGGAATGCTTGCAGTATCTAATACTTCAGGAAAATCCTTTAGCAAATTATAGGCAACTTTAGCAACTGCATTTGCTGACATGAGATTCTCATCTGAAGGCGCACCAACTGCAATTTGTCCTAATAAATCTTCATTATTCAAACCCGTACAGTTTACAAATTTATAATTCTTAAGACCCAACGTTTCTGCCTTTTGATTCATCAAGGTAACAAAATCTTTTTCTGAGCCAGCAATTACTTCTGCAATTGCGACTGAAGCAGCATTAGCAGAGTAGATCGCCATTGCTTGATAGAGCTGACGAACTGTATATTTCTTTCCATCAGACAAGCCAATATTAGAAAGTGCTGTCACTGCAGAAAGTCGATGTACATAATTACTTATTGTTACTTCTTGATCCCAGGTCACCTTGCCGTTCTTGATTGCCTCAAGCAAAAGATATTCTGTCATCATTTTCGACATACTGGCAACACCTAAAAGCTCATCTGCGTTTTTTTCATAAAGAATTTGTCCAGAATCGGCATCAATTAGAATTGCTGCACTGGCTTTTAATGAGAGCGGGTCGCTAGTTTGTGGCGCCGCATTTACTTGGTCAACAAATAAGTTTCCAGAGGTGATCACAATCAGCATCAATATAAGTAATTGTACTGAAAACTTTTTAATCAATTTCAAGTGATTCCCTCCTTATTTCGACCCTGTTATTTTAACATAACTTTTTACAGAAAAATAGCTGAATTATTTCAAGGAAATCGTCAAAAAATATCCTATCAAATGAATAAGGTGAACGATGCAAAATCAAAACGAATTAACTATATTCTATTCTTACCCTTTTTCAAAAAACTTTTTGCAAAAAAGCTACGAAAAATTACAGATTCCTAACGCTAAAGCAAAAAGTTTTGAGAATTGTGACGCATTTATTTCATACATCGATAGTGGATTGATTTATTTAGAGGATGCGAGAAGATGTCATTTCCGTATTAAGCCTCTGTTAATTTTCTATGCGATTGTTCATTTTGTAAAAGCATGTGTGCTAACTGTCGACCCAGATTATCCAAACACAACATCTGTCATGGCGCACGGTGTCTCCACTCGTAAAAAAAAGAAAAACAACTATGCTTTTCTGAACGATGAGATCAAGTTACAAAAGAATGGCTTATTTGCCCACGCCGCAAAGAAAATGTATAACTTGGATCTATCGACATATGACAAATTCAATATGAGAACGCTTTTACAACAGGTGCAAGAGCTAGAAGATATATTTCAGACCTATTTTCCCAAGCTTGAAACAGCTTCCACTTTGAACATGCCTTTAATCCTAGATTATTACCTCATTCTATATAATTTAAGCATGATTTGCCGCTACGAAACAAAGTGGTGGTCAGAGCTTTTCAAAAATACACCCCACCATGATTATGCATTTATTCATAAACTTTTGAAAATAGCGAATGACAAAACCGAAACAGAAGTTTACAATTGGTTTATATGTCGAAAAGAATAGAATCTTGTCATGGGGGACCTTTTGTGAGTAAAAAAATTTTTATACCAATCATTTGTATCGTTGCCATTGTTATTGCTCTGGGCGGAGCAGCTTTTAAATTCTACAAACAATCCGATAACCTTAAGGAAGAATTGTCTCAAGCAAAGGCAGAGCTTGTGTTAGAAAAATCCAAAGAGGAAGTTGTTGACCCTGGGAAAACGGAAAAGGAAATGAGAGGAGAACATCCTGTACCTCCTTCTACCGAACCGATGCCCTATCAGAATTTGTACCCAAATCTGTACGCAAAACCTGCAGCAGCATTAGATATGAATACGAGTAAAGTCTATTTAACATTTGACGATGGGCCGTCGAAAGAAAACACGCTTCGAATATTAGATACTTTAAAAGCCCATGGTATTCATGCAACATTCTTTGTTGTTGGCACAAATGTCACAGCACACCCAGAAATCATTCAAAGAATCGTTGCAGAGGGACATGCACTTGGGGTCCACTCCGATACGCATGATTACAAAAATATTTATGTAAGTGTTGACACACTATTGAATGATTATGAGATTTGCTTAAATAAGATTAAGGCCATTACAGACTATCCCGTAACAGTTTGCCGACTTCCAGGGGGAAGCATCAACGCTTATAATTACGGTTTCTATCAACAGCTTAACTCAGAACTGCTACGCAGAGGATTTGTTTATTATGATTGGAATGTCGATTCGGGAGATGCAACACCGAAAAAGAATTCCCCTGCATCAATTGTCTCAGGAGTTCTTACAACAATTGGTAAGCAGAAAAACGCAAATGTACTCATGCATGATAGCGGAGGTCAAACCTATTCAGCAGATAACCTAGACCAAATTGTTACAAGCTTACAAGCCAGCAATGTAACATTTGATGTGCTTTCCAATGCTGTACCACCAGTGGCATTTGGCTATAAGGATTTCTAATTTTGTTTTTCACAGTAAAAAAATCCACACAAAAACCCCAAAGGCAGACTTCTCAGTCTAATGCCTTTGGGGTTTCTTTTCGCATTAAAGCATTATTTAATCTTCCTTAATCGGTCCCAAATCAACTTCTGCTTCGGTACTAGCTAGTTCAACTAAATCATCAGCACTGACAGCATCTTCTGCAATAACTGCACTATCTTCTGATTCAAGTTCATCCTCTAGTTCCTCAACTTTGCCAGCCTTCGTGACACTCGCCACAAAGCTTTGCTCAGATTCCTCTAGTCGCATCAATCTCACACCTTGTGAGTTTCGACCGAAAGTAGAGATTGTCGCAATATCCATACGAATAATCACGCCGCCTGCTGTGACAATCATTAAATCTTCCTCACCTGAAACAGTTTGCACAGCCACCACTGGGCCATTCTTATCCGTTACTCGG
>JAVBKB010000052.1:0-5014 GCA_031554275.1 Caryophanales bacterium
TAGTCAACAAAACAACTTTCCAATGAGACCATTGAACTGGCTCTCCCCCAGAGAAAAACTAAAAGATTTCTTTAAGGTTGAGGCAAGTTCCTGCTAGCACTTTTTTTGAGCTTTGTGTAACATATCATTGTCAAACCTACATTCTACGTGAACAATTTAAGGCAACAGAAAATTTCCCCATAAAAGTTGATAGAAATTTTGGTGAATCAGAACAAAAGGCAGCAATTTCACAACAAGCATAAGAAAATAAAAGACTCTCGCACATATGTAGCATTTTCCCACTAAATATGGTCACACTAGTTAAGACGAGTAAGGAGTACTTTCCAGCTGGTATTGTCACAATACGATATTTTTGTTAAGATTCACTTTAGAACAGAAAAAATATATTATGAGAAGAGGAAAAAAGTTGAAAAAATCATTATTATTAATTTTTGCAGTATTATTAATGGGGAGCCTAGTGCTAACTGGATGTGGATCGGCTAGTAAGGATAAATTAAACAAGCTTGTGGACGAAATTAATGCACAATCATCAGGAACAAAAATAAGTGGTATGGGTGTGAAAATTTCAGCAAAGGATGATAATAAGTTAGTCTATACTTACACATACGAGCAAGACTTTGATGCTGATCAAATTAGTCTATTGAAAACACAAATTGAAACCAGTTTGAAAGATGACCAAGCAAAAGCGACTTTTGAGAGTGCTGCTACAAAGCTAAAAGATGAAGGTATCAAAGATGCAAAAGTTGTAGTGGAATACATGGCGAAAGATGGAAAAGAGATTTATTCCACAGAATTTGAGCCAGGCAAATAAGGAATGAAATTGAATTTAGGAGCATGATGAGCAATCATCATGCTTTTTCAATCGCTCTAATTCATAAATATTTTCATTATCCTTTTCCGTTGAATTCTATTTGCCTAAAACAAACATTACTTGTATAATAACTGAACAGCATTAATATGAAATTTGGATAAGAGCTTCAATCGGGTCCTGTGCAAAAGGAACTCTCGAACCATGTCAGGTCCGGAAGGAAGCAGCATTAAGGGATGCTTCCTTTGTGCCGCAGATTCGCCTGATTGAAGCTCTTATGCAAATATTCATGATAGTGCTTTTTATTTTTTCGAAAAATGTTTCAAAAAAAATTTGAATTGAACTTTAATTCCCATTCGTTTGCGATATAATGATTAAGACGAATAATGCGAATCGCAGAAACAAGTAGATTTAGATATAAAGCAAGAAAAAAAGGATGAATCACATGGCATATCAGGCACTTTACCGAGTTTGGCGCTCACAAACCTTTCAAGACGTTGTTGGGCAAACGCATATTACTAAGACACTCCAAAACGCATTACTGCAGCAAAAGATTTCACATGCTTACTTGTTTTCAGGACCTCGTGGCACAGGAAAAACAAGTGCTGCGCGAATACTTGCAAAGGCAGTAAATTGTGAGCAGGCACCAGTTAGTGAGCCATGCAATCAATGTCCTTCATGTCTAGGTATTATGGACGGCTCAATTCCAGATGTGTTGGAAATTGATGCAGCATCAAACAATGGTGTCGAGGAAATCCGTGATTTGCGAGATAAAGTCAAGTATGTGCCGGCTGTTGCTAAATATAAAGTATATATAATTGACGAGGTTCACATGCTTTCAACGGGAGCGTTCAATGCCCTATTGAAGACATTAGAAGAGCCACCAGAACATGTGATTTTCATCTTAGCAACTACCGAACCGCATAAGATACCATTGACCATTCATTCTAGATGTCAGCGCTACGATTTCAAGCAAATTGCGGCAGAAGCTATTGTTAATAGAATGAAAACCGTACTAGAAGGTTCAAATTATGCTTGCGAAGAGGCAGCTCTTGCCATAATTGCTCGTGCCGCAAGGGGTGGAATGCGTGATGCCCTCAGTTTATTAGATCAAGCAATTTCCTATAGCGAAGATAAGGTAACAGAAGCGGATGCGCTTGCAATAACAGGCTCAGTTTCACAGAGATTCATTACTAAGCTAAGTGAAGCAGTGTTTGAAGGGAATTCAGCAGCAGCACTATCCTGCTTAGAGGAAGTGATGGAAGCTGGAAAAGACCCGATGCGATTTGCAGAAGAGATGATTTACTACTATAGAGACATGCTTCTGCACCAAGTTTCAAAGTCAGATAAATTATTGGATGATGAATTCATAAATTTAGCTGAGAAGATTCCTGTGAACAATCTCTACACATATATTGAAGAGTGGAATAAGGCGATTCAGGAAATGAAATGGTCGCTGCACCCAAGAATTTTCTTAGAGGTTACCTTGGTGCGACTTTGCCAACCTATTGTACTAGTGGCTAACACTGGGGATTCGCAAGCCCTTTATCAACGAATCGAGCAATTAGAAAATGCATTTCAACAACTCAAGGCTACTGGCAAACAAGAGGCGCTGACTCAAGTAAAGGAACCAAATGCGCCATCTCAAGTTTCTACACAAAATGATATCGGATCTGGTCGCCCCGTATCGGGAGAGCCAGAGCCAGAAAAAGAAGCTTCTCACCCCACATTCGAGGGATTGAGTCAGACACCTAATGAAAGTAACCAACCAATAATTCGAAAGAATGTTGATTTTGTTTTGCAAGAAGCAACGAAGAAGGACAAGGACGTACTCCTCAACCTTTGGCAGGACCTCAAACAAAGCTGCTTCCAAGAAAGTAGTAGCCAAGCAGCTTTATGTGAAGAAGCAGAACCAATTGCTGCATCATCACGAGCATTTGTGTTAAAATTTAATCACGAAATTCATAGTGATCTTGCTTTTAAAAATATCGATTTTTTTCAAAAAATGTCGAATTACTTAAGAGAAAAAACAGGAATACAATATGAAATCGTTCCCGTAGCTGAAAAGGCATGGCTTGCTGCCCGGGAAAAGTTTTTACAGGCAGGGAAGTCTTCACTTCAAGCCAAGGAAAAAGATGAGCCTGCAGTATCAAAGGCAAAAGATTTATTTGGCGAAGATATTGTAGAAATAATTAATTAAAAGCGGAGGAAACAAACATGCGTGGAATGGGAAATATGCAAAATATGATGAAGCAAATGCAGAAAGCGCAGAAGCAAATGGCGCAAGCAGCAGAAGAACTAGCTGAGAAAGAAGTTGAAGGAACAGCTGGTGGCGGAATGGTCACTGTTGTTATGAACGGGAATAAGGAAGTTGTTCGTGTGATATTGAAGCCAGAAGTGGTGGATCCTGAGGATATCGAAATGCTGCAAGACCTGATAATCGTAGCGACAAATGATGCCACGAAGCAAATTGATGAAATCTCAAACTCAACGATGGGTCAATTCACAAAAGGACTCAACCTGCCTCCTGGTTTGTTCTAGATTATACAAATAAGATACACGGGTGAATAGATGTATTATCCTGAACCAATTTCTAAACTAATTGATAGTTTTACAAAATTGCCAGGGGTTGGGCCGAAAACGGCTACACGCTTGGCGTTTTTTGTGTTAGACATGGAAGAAGATTCAGTAATGGATTTCGCTAAAGCGCTCGTCAATGTGAAGCGAGATCTTAGTTACTGCTCTTCCTGTGGACATGTGACAGATTGTGATCCTTGCGTTATTTGTGCTGATCCACGACGAGATCAGTCAGTTATATGTGTCGTGCAGGAATCTAGAGATGTTATTGCAATTGAGAAAATGCGGGAGTTTAGCGGTTTGTATCATGTGTTGCAGGGATGTATATCGCCAATGGAGGGTTTAGGACCGAATGATATCAATCTTTCAAGCCTGCTCACAAGGCTACAAGAAAACGATCAGGTTGTAGAAATTATTCTAGCGACTAACCCGAATGTTGAAGGAGAAGCTACTGCATTGTATATTTCCAGATTACTCAAACCGACGGGGATCAAAATCACAAGGTTAGCACATGGATTACCAATAGGTGGAGACTTGGAATACGCCGACGAAGTGACGCTATCCAAAGCAATGGAAGGCAGACGCGAACTCTAATCTTGGAAGGAGAAAAGACATGGGACTCTTCAACAAACAATCATTAAAGGATAAATATGATAAAAAGTTTATCTCTGAGCTGAACGGACTTAAGGAAAAGTGGCAATACAGAAAAAACCTTGCTGATCTTTCAGCTTATCCAAATTTCGAATCAGAAATTGAAAGAAAAATAAGTGAAATTAAGTACTTCTATTTATTTAAAGAAGCAAAGATAAGAAAAATTACGGCAAAACAATAGCCTTCCTATCACTAATTCAGTTCTTTTCTATTGAAAAAAATCATATAGAAAAGAATCATTGATTTAGGAGGGGTTTTCATTGGAGCCGAAGTATATAATCATTTCTATACTATTATTAATCATTTTTCTATTGGGTAGATCTTTTAAGATATTTCAAAAATTATTCATTAACATGGTATTAGGTGTTGGATTGTTATTTCTAATTAATATAATTGGGACGAGCTATAACATACATCTTGCAATCAATGGGTATACAGCTGCAACCGCAAGTGTTCTAGGTATTCCAGGCATAGCTGCACTAATTGTTATTCAAAAATGGATTATCTAAGAAACAGCTATTCCATTCAGAAAGCAGTGTCAACATAACAATTTCCTCAAATATCACTACCTATTGTAGAATTAAATGCGATCACACCGTTTGCACGTAACTGTTAATTTTCCAGTATTAGGCGCACATACATTGCTAATTGACGCATAATAAATTAAATTTCAATTTATACGTATAAAACTATTGACACTGGTTTCTAATGATGGTATATTAGCAAAGTCGCCATTTTGAGACGAAAGCTCTTTGAAAACTAAACAAAACGAAAAGCCAAGCGAAAAAGAAGTTGAAGCAAGAGGAATCTTGTGGAAGCGAAGAGATGAAAAATCTCGTCAATTTCTTTAGGAGAACTTAGGTGAAACTAAAGAAGAAGAAACAACAATGAGCAATCAAATGAACATGAGAAATAACTTATGGAGAGTTTGATCCTGGCTCAGGACGAACGCTGGCGGCGTGCCTAATACATGCAAGT
>JAVBKB010000082.1:0-4742 GCA_031554275.1 Caryophanales bacterium
GATTTCATCAATGCCTGGTGTTTACCAGATTTCAATGGATCATTTGCATAAAGAAGTTGAAGAGGCAGTAGCACTTGGCATTAAGTCAGTGATTCTGTTTGGTGTTCCAGACGATAGCGAGAAGGACGCTACCGGAACAGGTGCTTATCATGATCATGGGATTGTGCAAGAAGCGACTCGATATGTGAAAAAGCATTTCCCAGAAATCATTGTCATCGCAGATACTTGTTTATGTGAATACACTGAACACGGTCATTGTGGTGTGGTCGAAGAAGGAGTAATTCTTAATGATAAGACTTTGAAGCTACTAGCAAAAACTGCTGTGAGTCAGGCAAAGGCTGGTGCAGACATAATTGCCCCATCAAATATGATGGATGGCTTTGTAATGGCTATTCGCCAAGGTTTGGATGATGCAGGATTTGAACATATTCCAATCATGTCCTATGCCGTCAAGTATTCCTCTGCTTTCTATGGTCCTTTCCGTGATGCTGCAAATTCCGCGCCGAAATTTGGCGATCGGAAAGCTTACCAAATGGATTATGCAAACAGATTAGAAGCAATTCGTGAAGCTGAATCTGATGTCATTGAAGGTGCTGATTTTCTGATGGTGAAACCTGCACTTGCCTATTTGGATATCATTCGTGATGTCAAAAATAATTTCAACTTACCGATTGTTGCTTACAATGTAAGTGGTGAATATTCAATGGTGAAAGCAGCAGCGAAGAATGGTTGGATTGATGAAAAAGCAATTGTACTGGAATTGCTCATTGGGATGAAGCGAGCAGGTGCTGACCTTATTATCACCTATTTTGCAAAAGATGTTGCCAAATGGTTGAAGGAACAATAGCTCCGATCGATCAAAAATACAAGATCATCATCACAAAAGTTTTACAAGAAAAGTTAAAGGCATTCTATAAAAGAAGAATGAAAATAAGATAGTAGTTGGAGGACTGCATATGCGTTCTTATGAGAAGTCAAAAGCAGCATTCGAAGAGTCAGTAACTTTACTACCAGGTGGCGTGAATAGCCCAGTTCGTGCATTTAAGTCGGTTGGCTTAGACCCGGTTTTTATGGAAAAAGGCAAGGGTTCAAAGGTATATGATATTGATGGTAACATGTATATTGATTATGTGCTTTCATGGGGACCTATGATTATTGGTCATGCGAATGATCAAGTAACAGCTGCAATTCAAAAGGTTGCTGCGAATGGTACTTCATTTGGAGCACCATCGCTGATTGAAAGTGAAATGGCTAAACTAGTCCTTGAGAGAGTGCCGTCACTTGAAATGGTGCGAATGGTTTCTTCTGGTACTGAGGCAACCATGAGTGCTTTGCGACTTGCGCGCGGCTATACAGGTCGTGACAAGATTATTAAGTTCGAAGGGTGCTACCATGGTCATGGAGATGCACTACTGATTAAAGCGGGTTCTGGTGTTGCAACACTTGGTTTACCTGATAGCCCAGGAGTGCCAGAAGGTGTAGCAGTGAATACGATTTCGGTTCCCTATAATGATTTAGTGAGTCTTCAATTAGCATTTGATCAATTTGGTAATGATATTGCTGCAGTTATTGTTGAGCCGATTTCAGGTAATATGGGATGTGTACCACCTGTTACAGGTTTCCTTGAAGGACTCAGAGAAATCACACAAAATTATGGCGCTTTGCTGATCTTTGATGAAGTTATGACTGGATTTAGAGTTGGATACCATTCCGCACAAGGACTCTATCATATTGACCCTGATATCACTTGTTTAGGGAAAATCATTGGTGGAGGTCTGCCAGTTGGTGCTTTTGGAGGCAAGAAAGCTATAATGGAAAAGATTGCCCCATCAGGTCCAATTTATCAGGCAGGAACAATGTCTGGAAATCCTTGCGCTATGGCAGCTGGGATTGCAACATTACAACAATTAACCGAACAATCATATGTTGATATGGAAGCAAAGGCTGCTCGTCTTGAGGAAGGAATTGTTGCCGCTGCAAAGGAATTTGAAATACCAATTACTTGCAACCGCGTCGGGGCTATGATCAGTTTCTTCTTTACAAATACAACTGTAACCAATTATGAAGCTGCGAAAACTTCGGATGTAACTTTGTTCACCAGCTTCTATAAAAAGATGTTGGATCAAGGAGTGTTCCTCCCACCATCTCAGTTTGAATCATGGTTTTTATCAACAGTATTAACTGATGATGAGGTTTCAGAGACAATTGCTGCTGCAAGAAACGCATTTCAAGAGATGTAAAACGTGAAGTAAATGCTCTTTAGTGATAGATTCTAAATGTGATGCTGTGGAATCTTTTTCGGAAATCCTTGGTCGTGATGGAGCCGTGATTCTCAATTTGTAATCATGTTTATCCTCATTCAAAAGCACAGACTCTTGCGGAAATAGAAACTAGTCGAGACCTTTGGCCCGTGAATTTCCTTGAGAAAAGTGATCGTTACTCAATAAAATTTTTGAGTAAATATCATTATGAAATTGACTCAGCCAAAGCAATTCATTTTGAAACTGCTGGCTTACCAAGCTGACATGTTTAAGAAGAAAGATGTAGCCAAAATAATATTATTTTCCAAAGCGGTTCGATTTTCATGTATAATAACAATATAGATTTTGATTTTCAATCAAGATTTGTAGAAAAAAATCAAAAAGGGGAGGGTTGAAATGTTTAAGAAGATTTCGATTTCAACTTTGATTTTTCTAAGTATTGTAATGACAGCTTCAACGGCATTTGCTGCAACAAATGATACTTTTGACTATTCGTTAAATGGTATTGCAGTGATCACATTAATTTCAATAGCCTTTTTGGCATTCGTTTATGAATTATTTTCTAGGGGAATTGGCATTGTAGGCATAATAGGTATCATTTCAATTGCTGTTTTCTTTTACTTCCAAATTGCAAATGAACTAGCAGACGCAAAATCTGTTTCCTTCTTTATTGTTGGAATACTTTGCGTAGTATTGGAGTTTTTTGTTCCAGGCGGCATTGTTGGTCTAATTGGTTTCTCTGCAATTGTCGTCAGCTTTGTCTTAGCAATCAACGATTCAATGCTGGCATTTAGTGCGATTGCAATTGCGATCATTCTGTCAATTGCGTTATTCCTTTTTATGTCGAAAATACTCAAAAAGAAAGTATCGATTTATAACTCGTTGGTGTTGAGGGACGCAACTTCGACTGAGAAGGGCTACGTATCCAAGGAGACACGTAGTGATTTATTAGGAAAAACCGGAGTCTGCTTAACAACACTTCGTCCAGCAGGAACCGCTATCATAAATGGTGAACGTATAGATGTTGTAACTGAGGGAGACTTTATAGAGCATGACACTGAAATTGTTGTCGTGTTTGTTGAAGGAGCAAGAGTAGTTGTTCGTGAGAACAAGGGCAGTGAAGAGGAAAAGCAGAATAACTGACCATGAGTCAGTTATTCTTGTACATATTCACTCTGATCAAATTGGTTTGGTTTCAACTGGTGTTCCACCAGTAATATATTAAATGAGAACATAAGGAGTGTCTTTTAATGGAATTGGATTCTAGTACGATTGCAACTCTCGTCATTGTAGGTATTGTGATCATCTTTTTATTAATTTTGTTATCATTTGTACCTGTAATGCTGTGGATTTCCGCATTTGCTTCAGGTGCTCATGTGAGTATCGGTACATTGATTGGTATGCGTTTAAGACGTGTAATTCCTGGACGTGTGGTAAACCCATTAATTAAAGCGAAAAAAGCTGGGTTAGACGTTAACATTAACCAATTAGAAAGTCATTACTTGGCTGGTGGTAATGTTGACCGTGTAGTAAACGCATTAATCGCTGCACATCGTGCGAACATTGACTTAACATTTGAACGAGCAGCAGCTATCGATCTTGCTGGTCGTGACGTTCTACAAGCTGTACAGATGAGCGTTAATCCTAAAGTCATCGAAACACCATTTATCCCTGGTGTAGCAATGAATGGTATCGAAGTAAAAGCAAAAGCCAGAATTACTGTACGTGCAAACATTGAACGTTTGGTCGGTGGTGCAGGTGAAGAGACAGTAGTTGCCCGTGTTGGTGAAGGTGTTGTTGCAACAATCGGTTCTTCTGAGAATCACTACAAAGTGTTAGAAAACCCTGATATCATTTCCAAAACTGTGTTGAGCAAGGGATTAGACGCAGGTACTGCTTTTGAGATCCTTTCAATTGATATCGCAGATGTAGAGGTTGGGCGTAATATTGGAGCACATCTACAAACTGAACAAGCAGAGGCTGACAAGAAGATTGCCCAAGCAAAAGCTGAAGAAAAACGTGCAATGGCAGTTGCCTTAGAGCAAGAAAACAAAGCAAAAGTACAAGAAATGCGCGCGAAAGTTGTTGAAGCTGAAGCTGAAGTGCCGCTTGCAATGGCAATTGCTTTGAAGAACGGTAATATTGGAATAATGGATTATATGAACATTCAAAACATTACTGCTGATACTGAGATGAGAGGATCTATTGGTAAATCTCCTGATTCAAAAACAAAGAGAGATGAATCTAAATAAGAATTCAATTCGTAAGCAGTTCAAGTTATTTGTTGTTATTCGTTAATATATGATTAACTACTGACAATTTAGAAAGTGTGACTTTGAACCGTATTCCGACTTGAGGTGAGGTTTCCTTATGGATGAGTTGATTAATTTTTTCACCAATAACATTATTTTTGTTATTGCAATTATTTTTGGAATTGCATCTCAGATTGGTAAGTATAAGAAATCCCAAAATGAGCAAAAC
>JAVBKB010000120.1:0-46293 GCA_031554275.1 Caryophanales bacterium
TCTTGATAGCACATTTGTTAGCGGAATACCAACTGCCGTCGCTATCGCTTCAACCTGATTAAATCCTCTCTCGAGCTGACGCTGTTCACTAAGTGGAATCGCCACAAATATTGGTTTGGCAGCTTTTGATCGAATGAAGGACATGCAGTAACGATGAAAATAAGGTGCAAACATCTTTATTAATTCATAATCACCACGATATTTGATTCGTGCTATCGTTTCCTTTAGAAAGGCATTGTATTGGAAGATCACATGACATCCATCTAAATAAGCATGACCATTTTCAAACCAGCGTACACAATCCAAACAATATCCATCCATCACATATTCAGGTTCTAACAGATTCAACTGACGAGAGCAGTAATGACAGCGCTCACCTTGAATAATCAACAGCTTCTGCTCACAATCAGCGCATAACAATGGCACAGATTTATGATACAAAATATCCGACCACCCAAACAGTTGGTGGATAACTGCGTGACAATTTAGGCAGAAATTCTCTTGAAATAGCATTGGAGCTCCTTTCGAAGGGGCGAATCACTAGACCCATCATCAATTCGATGTATGCACAAGTCAGAAATGCTCATCTGTAATCCACCAGTCCCCTATCAAATGCAACTTGATTATTGTGTTTAATCTGTTTGATTGCTGCTGACATTTCTGTTGTCTTCCCATGGTGAAAGAAAACGACTTCACCAGTTGGGAAATCTGCACTGCGCCCAACTCGTCCCGTGATTTGCACGAGTGCAGCTTCAGTGAAAATCCGATCCTCTGCACCGATAACAGCGACATCAATTTGTTTAATGGTCACGCCTCTTTCTAGAATTGTTGTTGTCAGTAATCCTTTGATTTCTGCTTGTCGAAGTAATTGGACTTTTTCCTTTCGATCTGGATCTTCTGCATGTACAGCGAGTACATTTGGGTAATGCAGTTGGATTAGTGGCAATGCCTGCTCCATCAATTCAATATGAGGAAAGAAGAGCAGGAATGGGTTTTTCTGCTTTTGTAACCATGTTTGTAGCACTTGTGGCAGACGGTTTCGTGCAATGGCTTTTCGCCAGTTTCCGATCCACTGAACTGTTGGCACTGGGATTGGATGACGGTGATAGCGGGCAGGAATTAGTAAGCCCGCTCGCTTTCCTTGGAAAAATTCCCTCTGCCATGATTTTGGAGGTGTTGCTGTTAAGTAGATTACTGCGGCAATTTCTTTCGTTGCCTGCCTAACTGCATATTGCAAATGCTTGTCAATTGCATAAGGAAATGCGTCTACTTCATCAACTATCACAAGTTCAAATGCGTTTTTGTATCGAAAAAGTTGATGAGTAGTGGTCAGCACAAGCTGTGCACATCGCTGCTTGTCATCGCTGTCTCCATAAAGAACTGCAATTGTTGTGTCTGGAAACGCTGCTTTAATACGAGGTTCTAGCTCAAGAATGACGTCTACACGCGGACAAGCAATAGCGACCCGCTCTCCTTGTCGTAGTGCTAGCTCAACACCTGCAAAAATCATTTCTGTTTTGCCTGCTCCCGCAACTGCCCACAGCAACAGTTCACTTTTCTCTGCCACTGTTGCTAGAATCCTATCTGCTGCCTCTTGTTGCTGGCTAGAAAGTTGACCCTCCCAATAGCAAGTCGATTGTTGCCAATTTGGTTCAGATCCGACCCAAATATACAATTGTGTACAGGATGACATTCGTCCCATCATGATACAATTCCGACAGTAGATGCAGTTCTTTCCACAACGATAGCATGGATATGTAGCAAACAAACTTTGATCTTGGTTACCACATCGCATACACTGCCCCTTTTGTAATGTTTGAATGACCTTCACAAAGCCTTTATCAATATGGGATTGCACAAGTTCTAGAGCAAAAGGGATTTCGCTTAGAAGAAGTGCCCGACCTAGCAAATGTTCCTGCAATTCATGAGATATTTGCATGCAAATCCACCTTTCATGAATTTTTTTCAAGGAGAAATTGGTGTTGCTCAGAAATCAGCCAAATCCAAGTCGTGAATCAATGAAAAAGATTTTTCAAAGACATTCGATTTTTGATAGAAAAATGGTATGGTGTAGTTATGAATTACTAGAAATAAGCGCAAACAAACAATACTAATATTGAGGTGACAAATGGAATCCACCTATATAACAGTGAAGTCCACTGGCACTCATGAGATCATCATTCAAAAATCACGATTTATTGCTTATGTCTCACGCGTTGAAACAGAATCTGAAGCTACCGGTTTTATTCAATCCATTAAGAAAAAACATTGGGATGCTACACATAATTGTTCGGCGTATGTTGTCGGCGAAAACAATGGTGCGCAAAAAGCAAATGATGATGGCGAGCCTTCTGGGACAGCGGGTGTACCAATACTTGAGGTGATCAAAAAGCAATGTCTCCGAGATGTCGTGATCGTTGTGACTAGGTATTTTGGTGGAATTAAACTAGGTGCCGGCGGCTTGATTAGAGCTTATGGCTCTTGTGCGTCTGAAGGGTTACGACATGTTACAATTGTTGAGAGACAACTCATGCAAATTGTCCATGTAACTGTTGACTACACACTACTTGGTCGCATGGAGAATGAATTGCATCAGGCTGGCTACCAGATTGGACAGACCTTATTCACAGAGAACGTGACAATCGAGGTACTAGTTGCCCAGACATCGACTGAGCAATTTCTGAATTGGGTCACGAATTTAACGAATGGAAAACTTGCGACAACATTAGGGGACTTAACGTATAGCGAAAGAGAAATCGAGTAAATAATAGCCATTATCTCATTACATTTGTTCTATGAATAATTAGCATTTCTTTGATTTGCACTATCGAAACAGCAAACTTTATCGTAGAATAGGATGTAGGTTTGGTTTTTTGGGAGGAAGTCTTATGAACTGGAAAGTTACACAAGTAATGCTTGTTATTTTAATTATCGCAATGCTCATTAATCGTGCTATATTTCAGGCATTGATTATTGCCATTGTGTTGATAGTCGGGAAAATAGTGATAGATGTCATCCGAAAGCGCAGCAAATCTTAACATTGCTTGAAACAATTTGATAATAATAAAAATGTGAGTTCCTTTTGGAAACTCGCTTTTTTTTGACAAACTAGTCCTCGCTGATGGGTCTTTAATCTGAAAACGCCTACTCATTTTTCGCATTACTTAATGGGTGATCCAAACAGCTTCTGAAAATAATTCTGAAAATTCAAATAAGTCGTTGACATTGACTCGCAAAATGTGATAAATTTAATTCTATTAAGCTATTATTAGATGCGTTGACTGAGTCAAAAGCTAATATGAATGTTTTTTCAGAGAGTTGGTGGCTGCTGCGAACCAATAAAAACACATATTAGATATCTCTCTCACGAGCAGCCACCCTTAAAATCAGACTAGTCTGGTCAGTAGGGGTCAGCCGTTTTGCTACGTTACAGCTTGAGTTTAGAACTCGCCAAGATTCTTGCTGCGAAGGAAGAATGAATTTAGGGTGGTACCGCGTATTCCACGTCCCTGTTGATACAGGGGCGTGTTTTTTTATGGAACGAATTCGATAAATCCTAAAGATTCACCTTTGAAAACGCAAGAAATTGACTTGTTCTGTGTGCTTATTTTCAATTTGTCGTCTATTTCGAATAGAAAACAAAAAGGGAAAAGCTAGGCACAATTATCTGAATTTAAAGAGAAAGGAAGTGAGGTAATGAATAACCATGTTCTATCGATTCTGGCAGAGAATCAATCAGGTGTAATGAGCCGAGTGATCGGACTGATTAGCCAGCGAGGATACAATATCGAAAGTATGACAGCTGGTGTAACAATGGATCCAAGTATATCTCGAATGACTTTAGCGATCACATGCGATGACAGGCACATTGTACAAATTATGAGGCAGGTTGAGAAACTGATTCCTGTCATAAATGTGACTGAGTTACATCAAAATGACTCTGTATATCGAGAAATCGTTCTAGTAAAGATTAAAGCCTCTGCTAGCAATCGCACTGATGTTGTCAGTATTGTAGACATCTTCCGCTCAAATATCATTGATGTCTCGATGGATTCGATAACAGTTGAACTTACTGGCGATGAAAGTAAGATTCGTGCTTTTACAGAACTGGTCAATCAATTTGGAATTATAGAAATTGCTCGAACTGGTTTAACAGGGCTCAAACGGGGTTGCTAGACAAGCCTTGGGAGCCTCAAATATTTTTTCACAACTGCTATTCATCAAAATAGTTTGCAGTTGAATTCTTAGTCGACTAGTTATCACTTTTTTAGAAAAGTAATTATCAAATAAATCATAAATAAAAGGGGAAATGAGAAAATGGCAAAGTTATTTTATGAAAAAGATTGTGATCTTTCATTATTGAATGGAAAGAAAGTGGCAGTAATCGGTTTTGGCAGTCAGGGGCATGCTCATGCATTGAATCTCCATGAGTCTGGTGTCGATGTTGTTGTGGGACTGTACGAGGGCAGTAAGTCTTGGGAGGCTGCGGAAGCCGCTGGTCTCAAGGTTGCTATCGCTTCTGAAGCAACCAAGCAAGCGGATATTATAATGATCCTAATTAATGATGAGAAACAAGCTGCTCTTTATAAAAACGATATTGAACCGAATCTCTCTGCAGGAAAATATTTGGCATTTGCGCATGGCTTCAACATTCATTATGGCCAAATAGTCCCTCCAGAAAATGTGAATGTCTTCATGATTGCACCAAAAGGTCCGGGTCACACGGTACGTTTCCATTATCAAGAAGGCAGAGGCGTTCCTAGTTTGATAGCTGTTCATCAAGATCCTACTGGTGATACTCTTCAGGTTGGTTTGGCATATGCAGCAGGTATTGGTAGTGCCCGTGCTGGAATCTTGCAAACTACTTTCAAGGAAGAAACTGAAACAGACCTATTCGGCGAACAAGCCGTGCTATGTGGTGGTGTCGTTGAGTTAATGAAGGCTGGCTTTGAAACCCTAGTCGAAGCCGGATATGAGCCAGAAAGCGCCTACTTTGAGTGCTTACATGAAATGAAGTTAATTATTGATATGGTGAATCAAGGTGGACTTAGCTATATGCGTTACTCAATCAGTGATACTGCTGAATTTGGTGATTATCAAGTGGGCAAACGGATTATCACAGATGAAACGAGAAAAGAAATGAAAAAGATTTTGGCAGAAGTTCAAGACGGCACATTCGCAAAACAATGGATTGATGAAAACAAAGCGGGTCGTCCTAACTTCTTAGCAAAGCGACAAGCAGAATCAGAGCATCAAATTGAAAAAGTAGGTGCCGAGTTAAGAGAAATGATGAGTTGGACAAAAAAATAAAATTCTATTAATTTGACCTAGGAGTTGAGTATTTTGACAAAGCAAATAGTAATATTTGATTCCACGTTAAGAGATGGCGCTCAAGCAGAAAACATATCTTTTTCTGTTGAGGATAAACTGAAAATAGTTCGAACTCTTGATGAGTTTGGCGTTAAATATATTGAAGCTGGTAACCCAGGCTCCAACCCAAAAGACCTCGCTTTCTTTGAGCAGGTTGCTAATTTGAAATTAAATCATGCACAGCTTGTTGCGTTTGGAAGCACAAGACGAAGAGATATCAAGCCTGAAGAGGATCAGAATCTGCTCTCTCTTCTAAGCGCCAATACAAGGATAGTGGCGATTTTCGGGAAAAGCTGGGATTTTCATGTCACAGATATTATTAGAACGACATTGGAAGAAAATCTTGCAATGATCGAGAGCACAATCAGTTTCCTCAGGGAAAATGACAAGGAAGTTATTTTCGATGCTGAACACTTCTTCGACGGCTTCAAAAGAAACCCTGAATATGCTATGCAAGTTCTCAAAACAGCTGCTACTGCAGGGGCAAGTTGTCTTTCACTGTGTGACACAAATGGCGGAACATTTCCATTAGAGATATTTGAAATCACAAAGGAAGTTTGCGAGACATTTCCAAACTTAAGTGTTGGAATCCATTGCCATAATGACTGCGGCATGGCAGTAGCGAATTCAATTATGGCTGTGGAAGCTGGTGCAGACCATGTTCAGGGGACTTTTATCGGATTTGGGGAAAGAACTGGAAATGCTAATTTGTCTTCGATCATCCCAACCCTACAACTGAAAAGGAATATTGATTGTGTCCCAGAAGATCAACTTGTAAATCTAACAAGTATTTCAAGACTAATGGCTGAGATCGCAAACATTTCGCTTGACGGACAAATGCCCTTTGTAGGGAAATCAGCATTTGCCCATAAAGCTGGAATGCATATCGATGGTGTGAGCAAATCCTCCCACAGCTTTGAGCATATTGACCCTGAAAGCGTTGGGAACAAGCGGAGATTCTTGACAAGTGAAGTAGCAGGTCGGAATTCCATCTTGAAGAAAATTCAGAAAATCATTCCCGAAGTTACAAAAGATTCAGAGGAAACAGGACAAATCTTGGCTCGATTGAAGGAACTTGAGCACCAAGGCTATCAGTTCGAAGCAGCGGAAAGTACTTTTGAATTAGTTATTCGCAAGCAGTTAGGTAAATACAAGCCCTTTTTCGAATTAGTGAGTTACAAAACAATTGGTGAGCAACCGTATATTTCAGGGCAAAGTGCTACAGCGATGATTAAGGTAATTGTCGATGGCAAAGAAGAAGTTGCTGCTGCTGAGGGGAATGGTCCTGTTAATGCTTTGGACAAAGCATTAAGAAAGGCTCTCGAAGTGTTCTACCCTGAGCTTTCCCAAGTTCACTTGACTGATTACAAAGTACGGGTTCTTGAAGGAAATGCCACTGCGGCAAAAGTCCGAGTGCTGATTGAGTCTACAGATGGTGAGGAAAGTTGGACAACCGTTGGTGTCTCCAACGATATTACTGAAGCCAGTTGGATTGCCTTAGTTGATTCAATTGAATACAAACTGATCAGAGATATTGAAAAGAAATTCAAAACTTACTTATAGAGGAGAGTTCCATAGCATGGGAATGACGATGACACAAAAAATCCTTGCAGACAAAGCTGGGCTAGAACAAGTTACTGCAGGACAACTGATTGAAACAGAACTTAGTTTGGTACTCGGAAACGATGTAACCACTCCAGTTGCTGTGAAAGAGTTTGATAAGGTTGGTGTAAAAGAGGTTTTTGATAAAGAAAAAGTTGTTATTGTCCTAGATCACTTTACTCCTAATAAAGACATCAAATCGGCAGAGCATTGCAAATTATGTCGAGAGTTCTCGATTGATAAAGAAATCACCAATTTCTTTGATGTCGGCGAAATGGGCGTTGAGCATTGTCTTTTACCTGAAAAAGGACTTGTAGTTCCTGGTGATGTCGTGATTGGTGCTGATTCACACACTTGTACTTATGGAGCACTTGGACTTTTCTCAACAGGTGTCGGAAGTACCGATATGGCAAATGGCATGGTTACTGGGAAAGCTTGGTTTAAGGTTCCGGCTGCACTGAAATTTGTATTGACTGGTAAACCAGCAAAATGGATTAGCGGCAAAGATGTGATCCTTCATATTATTGGCTTGATTGGCGTAGATGGTGCGCTGTATAAATCGATGGAATTTGTTGGCGATGGTTTGCAGTATCTCACGATTGATGACCGCTTCACAATTGCAAACATGGCAATTGAAGCTGGTGCGAAGAACGGTATCTTCCCTGCTGATGAAGTTGCACTTGCTTATGCAAAGGAACATAGCGACCGCCCATACAAAGTATTCGAGGCAGATGCTGATGCAGAGTATGAAGCAGTATTCACGATTGATATGTCGAAACTGAAACAGACAGTAGCCTTTCCTCATCTTCCTGAAAACACAAAAACGATTGATCAGGTTGGCGATATCAAAATTGACCAAGTAATCATCGGTTCTTGTACGAATGGCAGACTCAGTGATTTAAGGATTGCTGCTGACATTATTAGAGGAAAGAAAGTTGCTAAGAACGTCAGGGTTATCATCTTACCAGGTACTCAGAAAATCTATTTACAGGCATTAAGAGAGGGCTTGATTGAGGACTTTGTCAATGCAGGAGCTGTTTTTAGTACGCCAACCTGTGGACCTTGTCTAGGCGGCCATATGGGAATTCTCGCAAACGGCGAACGAGCAGTATCCACAACAAATAGAAATTTTGTTGGACGCATGGGTCATCCTGGAAGCGAAATCTATTTGACTAGTCCAGCAGTAGCAGCTGCATCAGCAATAACAGGACGCATTTCTGCAACATCGGAGGTTATTTAATAATGAAAGCACAAGGAAAAGTTTTTAAATATGCAAACAATGTTGACACGGATGTTATTATTCCAGCTCGATACTTAAATTCCTCTGATCCAAAGGATCTTGCAATGCATTGTATGGAGGATATTGATCAGGATTTTGTGAAAAATGTTCAGCAAGGCGACTTGATCGTTGCTACGAAAAACTTTGGATGTGGCTCGTCGCGTGAGCACGCACCAATTGCCATCAAGGCATCTGGTATTTCGTGTGTGATAGCCGAGTCGTTTGCTAGGATCTTCTACCGAAATTCCATTAATACAGGCTTACCAATTCTAGAGTGTCCTGAGGCAGCTGAGAAAATCAGTGCAGGTGATGAAGTATCAGTTGATTTTGCAACAGGGATCATAACAAATCTAACAAAAGGCGAATCTTATCAAGCACAACCATTTCCACCATTCATGCAGGATATTATGAATGCCAATGGCTTGATTAATCAGACAAAGCAGAAGCTCGGATTGTGATAGGCTAATAGAATTGCTAAAGCGATATCATTTTGAGTCCGGACGGGAAATTCAATCCTGAATTCAGTCGGAAAAGGTGAATGATTTTTCGGGAATTTTACCATAGCAAGGTGGGAGATTCATTATTTGATTCGCACTGAAATTCGCACTGAACAATGACTAAATAGTAGATGGAGAATTCAAATGAAGTATAACCTCACAGTCATCCCAGGGGATGGCATTGGTCCTGAAGTGATTAAGGAAGGTATCAAAGTTCTAAACAAAATTGGAGAAAAGTATGGTCATGTATTCAACTTTACCGAGGTCGATGCTGGTGGTATCGCCATTGACAAATATGGTGAGCCTTTACCGCAGCATGCAGTTGATGCTTGTAAAAATAGTGATAGCGTTCTGCTGGGTGCGGTTGGCGGTTGGAAATGGGATACACTTCCGGGTGATCAACGACCTGAAAGAGCATTGCTTGGTCTAAGAAGTGCGCTAGGACTTTATGCCAATTTACGACCTGCAACTTTGCATGAAGCGCTTAAAGAGGCATGTCCTTTGCGATCAGATATTGCAGCTAAAGGCATCGACCTGTTAGTTGTTCGAGAGCTTACAGGGGGCATGTACTTTGGCGATCGTGGTCGGAAGCAAACTGACATGGGTGAAGCTGCTTGGGATACCGAACAGTACGCCTATGAAGAAGTAAGACGGATTGCGGAGGTTGCCTTTGAAACAGCTATGCAAAGAGGTAAGCATCTAACAAATGTTGACAAGGCAAATGTTTTGGAATCTTCTCGTTTGTGGCGGTCAGTGATTCTCGAGGTGGCAAACAAGTATCCAGAAGTTACCGTTGATCATTTGTATATCGATAATGCTACCATGCAGCTAATCAAAGATCCTAGCTTCTTTGACGTAATCGTCACCACCAATATGTTTGGTGATATTCTATCAGATGAAGCAAGCCAGGTTACTGGTTCAATAGGGATGCTGCCTTCAGCTAGTCTTGGTCAGTCTTCCTTAGGGATGTACGAACCAATTCATGGATCAGCACCAGACATTGCAGGCAAGGATATTGCTAATCCGATTGCCACCATTCTTTCGACTGCCATGATGCTGAAATATTCATTTAAATTGGCTTCTGAAGCAGCATGTATCGAACAAGCAGTCATGAATGTACTATCAAAGGGATATCGGACGGCTGACATTATGTCGCCAGGAATGATTCAAGTAGGTACTTTAGAAATGGGCAAGCTAATTATAGATCAAATAGAAAGAGGGTAGACTCGATGGAAATTAAAAAAAATCTCACATCAACCCCTAAAACAAAACCAGACGAAAGCAAGCTAGGATTTGGGAAGCTTTTCACTGATCATATGTTCCTGATGGACTACTCAGTAGAAAGCGGTTGGCATGATGCACGCATTGTACCTTATGCACCAATTGCGTTAGATCCTGCTGCTATGGTGCTCCACTATGGGCAAAGTGTGTTTGAAGGTATGAAAGCATATCGCACTGAAAATGACGAGGTTCTACTGTTTCGCCCCGAGAAAAATTTCGAGCGAATGAATGTTTCAAGTGATCGAGTTTGCATCCCACAGATTGATGAAGAATTTGCACTACAATGTCTGATGGAGCTAATTGAAGTAGATGCGGATTGGATCCCGAAAGCAAAAGGAACTTCGCTCTATATTCGACCATACATTTTCGCTACAGAAGCTGCTTTAGGTGTTCATGTATCGACAAACTATCATTTTGTCATCATCATGTCACCAGTAGGTGCTTATTATCCTGAAGGACTAAACCCTGTGAAAATCTCCATCGAAGAGCATTATGTAAGAGCGGTTCGTGGTGGTAGCGGCTATGTCAAAGCGTCTGCCAATTATGCAATCGCCCTCAAGGGTCAAGAAAAAGCCAAGGAGATTGGTTACTCACAAGTGCTATGGCTTGATGGTGTTGAGCGGAAATATATTGAGGAAGTTGGCGCAATGAATGTCTTCTTTGTCATTGGGGACAAGGTGATTACACCTTCTTTAGAGGGTAGCATCCTCCCTGGAATAACCAGAATGTCAGTAATCGAATTGCTGCAAAGCTGGGGACTTTCTGTCGAGGAAAGAAAAATCTCGGTAGAAGAATTGTATGCGGCATCCGAAAAGGGTGAACTCAAAGAGGCATTCGGGACTGGAACAGCAGCCGTTATCTCACCAATTGGTCAATTTAAGTGGAGTGACAAAATCATCTCCGTCAATAACAATGAAATTGGTCAGCTCTCACAACGATTATATGATGAACTAACAGGTATTCAAAATGGTCGAGTTGCGGATAAGTTTAACTGGACGAAAAGAGTCTTACCCGAAGCATCAAATGTCAACTAAGATGTAGCAGAAATAAGCAACCCCTTTCATGTTACCTATTAAATAAGAGTCAAGAGTACCATTTCAATGAATACCTGTTTTCCCAAGTCAAAATACATCAAAAACAGAGGTGGAAAGTATGATCAGTGATCGTGTAAAAAAAGGATTTGAAAGAGCGCCTCATCGTTCTCTTTTTAAAGCAATGGGATATACCAATGAAGAAATAAGCAAGCCACTAATTGGTATCGTCAACTCACATAATGAGATTATTCCTGGGCATATTCACCTAAATACAATCGCTGAAGCTGTGAAAAAGGGTGTCTTGGCTGCTGGTGGAACGCCAATGGAGTTTCCAGCAATCGGCATCTGTGATGGAATTGCCATGGGACATATCGGCATGCGTTATTCATTAGCGACGCGAGAACTTATTGCGGACTCCACTGAGGCAGTAGTCATCACGCACGGTTTTGATGGACTCGTCTTCATTCCGAATTGCGATAAAGTTGTTCCAGGCATGTTGATGGCAGCCGCACGGTTGAATATTCCCAGTATTTTCATTAGTGGTGGACCTATGTTGGCGGGAACATCCTCGGCAAGCTGTGAAAGCATTGGCTTGTCTAATATCTTTGAAGCAGTAGGCGCACTTGGTGCTGGTACAATTACCGAAGCGGAGCTTGATGCATATGAAGATGCGACTTGCCCAACCTGTGGCTCTTGCTCAGGAATGTATACTGCTAACAGTATGAACTGCCTGACAGAGGCACTCGGAATGGCGCTTCCTGGTAACGGAACCATTCCAGCAGTTATGGCCGAAAGAATCCGATTGGCAAAGGAAACTGGTGCCCAGATTATGCACTTAGTTTCAGAAGACATCAAAGCGCGAGACATCATGACTATGGAAGCATTCATCAATGCGCTAACTGTAGACATGGCACTTGGTTGTAGTACAAACAGTATCTTACACCTACCAGCAATCTCGCACGATGCGGGCATCAAACTAAATTTAGAAATCGCTAACGAAGTCAGTGGCAGAACGCCAAATCTATGTAAATTGGCACCAGCTGGTTTTCATCATGTTGAGGATTTATACTACGCTGGCGGTGTACAGGCAGTCATGAAAGAGTTGTCCGAAAAAAATCTAATTAATCTTGAAAACCCAACAGTCACTGGGAAAACACTGGGAGATAATATTGCAAAGGCAGCCAACCGAAATCCTGAAGTAATTCGTAAAATTTCAAATGCATACAGTGAAACAGGTGGGATTGCTGTATTAAAGGGAAATTTAGCTCCCGATGGTTGTGTGGTGAAGCGAGCTGCTGTAGCACCAGAAATGTTACAAACTAGATGTCGCGCTAAGGTATATGATCATGAAGACCAAGCAATTAAGGCAATCTTTGCTAAGGAGATTGAGAAAGGCGATGTAATTGTGATCCGCTACGAGGGACCAAAAGGTGGTCCTGGAATGCCGGAAATGCTTTCACCAACTTCTGCCCTAGCAGGGATGGGACTGGATAAGGATGTTGCGCTGATTACAGATGGTCGTTTTTCAGGTGCATCAAGAGGAGCAAGTATTGGGCATGTATCGCCTGAGGCAGCTGCAGGTGGACCAATTGCTATTGTTCAAAATGGAGATTTCATTTCAATCGATATTATCAATGGGTTAATAGAATTAGAGGTTTCAGAGGAAGAGATTACTCAACGATTCACCAGTTGGGAAAAGCCTGAGCCACTTGTAAAAACCGGTTATCTTGCACGCTATGCAAAACTTGTATCTAGCGCATCTTCGGGAGCAATTCTAGGTGGTGAAGAAGAGTGAATTTAAATGGTGCAGAAATCTTAGTTCGAAGTTTGATTGATCAGAACGTGGATACAATCTTTGGTTACCCTGGTGGCTCTGTTTTGTTTATTTATGATGCGCTATATAAGTATCAAGATGAAATTACACATTATTTGACTTCACATGAGCAAGGAGCTTCACATGCTGCTGATGGTTATGCGCGAGCAACTGGAAAAGTTGGAGTCTGTTTAGCGACAAGCGGTCCTGGTGCCACAAATCTTGTGACAGGGATCGCAACTGCTTATATGGATTCCATCCCAATGGTTGCGATAACGGGCAACGTAGCAACTTCCCTACTCGGTAAAGATAGTTTTCAAGAAGTAGACATCTATGGGGTAACAATGCCTATTACCAAACATAATTTCATTGTTAAAGATATTAAAGATTTAGCATCCACAGTGCAAAAAGCATTTCATATTGCCAAAGACGGTAGACCTGGTCCAGTTCTCATCGATATTACAAAGGATGTTACTTCAAATCATTTTGAGTATTCACCGCTAGCTCCATTGCCATTAGAAAAACATACCGACAAAATCGACACAGAAAGTATTGCACTTGCGATTGAAATGATTAATGAAAGTAAAAAACCTATTATCTATGGTGGCGGCGGAATCATTGCTGCCGATGCAATGGGTGAATTAGAAAAGTTTGTGGAAAAAATTGATGCGCCAATCAGTTTAAGTACGATGGGACTTGGCGGCTTTCCGGCATCACATTCCCATTTTACAGGGATGATTGGCATGCACGGCACAAAAGCTTCTAATCTTGCTGTTACTGAGTCTGATTTATTAATCGCTGTCGGGGCTCGCTTTTCTGATCGCGTTGTCAGCAATATAAACCGCTTTGCTCCAAAGGCAAAAATCATTCATATTGATATTGATCCTGCCGAAATAAATAAGAATGTGATGACAGCCGTATCGATTACTGGAGATTTAAATGAAGTATTGACAAAACTGAATCAAAAGATGACACAGCTTTCTCACCCTGAATGGATGAATCGTATTCATGAGATGAAGCAGAAATACAAAACGCAATACAAAAGTGATGGTAAATTACATCCACGCTTTATTTTTGACAAGCTTAAAGAGCACTTGCAACCAGACTCCATCATAGCTACAGATGTAGGGCAGCATCAAATGTGGGCTTGCCAACAACTTTCCTATGAAAACCCAAGAACGCTAGTTACTTCAGGCGGCTTAGGAACAATGGGTTTTGGTCTCGGGGCAGCAATTGGGGCACAAATCGGGCAACCTGATAAACGTGTCGTCTGTATCACTGGAGATGGCTGTTTTCGAATGAATAATATTGAACTAGCTACCGCAGTTGAATATGACGTTCCTGTTATTGTCATTATTTTCAATAATCATGTTTTGGGAATGGTTCGGCAATGGCAGAAGCTGTTCTATGGTGCTCGCTACTCTCACACCAATTTACCTAAGGCAACTGATTTCATTAAACTCACCGAAGCCTATGGTGCCACTGCTTATAATGTCAATACCGAAGCCGAACTAGAATCAGCTCTTAATGAAGCCTTCTCAATGAGAAGACCAACAGTGATTAATTGTGAAATTGATCGTGATGAGAAAGTGTTCCCAATGGTTCCTCCAGGAGCTGGGATCGATGAGCTTGTAATGGAGTAATTGCAAGAAAGCAATGCTTTGAATGCCGCATGACTATTGCGGTCTGCTATTGCAGCCTGCGTTTGCGGTTGCGGTCTGCGGTTGCGGTCTGCGGTTGCGGGTTGCGGTTGCGGTCTGCGGTTGCGGTCTGCGGTTGCGGTCTGCGGTCTGCTATTGCCGTTTGCTGTTAATATTTCTTTGGCAGTTTCACTGAAATCGCCATTTTTAGATGCACTTATTGAAATTATTCGATACCAAAGACTAGATTATTATTGTGACCAAAATTGTGAGTTGCAAATTATTTTATAGAGGGAATGAGTATGATGAAATTCAGCAAATACAGTCCATATCCAACAGTGGACATCCCGTTACGCCAATGGCCAAATCGCCAGATTACAAAGGCACCAATTTGGTGCAGCGTTGACTTGCGTGATGGAAATCAAGCATTAGAAACACCAATGACTTTGGAGCAAAAACTAGATTTTTTTAAATATTTAGTAAAAATAGGATTTAAGGAAATTGAAATCGGCTTTCCTGCTGCTTCTGATACAGAGTTTCAGTTTGCTAGGAGACTAATTGAAGACAACCTTATTCCCGATGATGTCGTTGTTCAAGTACTGACACAGGCTCGCGAGCATATCATTCGCAGAACATTTGAGGCACTTGCTGGTGTGAAGAAAGCAGTCGTTCATTTCTACAATTCGACCTCTACATTGCAGCGAGATGTTGTCTTTAAAATGTCAAAAGCAGAGATCATGGAGGTTGCTGTTTCTGGAGCAAAACTGGTCAATGAGCTTGCCAATCAGTATGGTCGAGACCACTTTATTTTTCAATATTCTCCTGAAAGTTTTACAGGAACGGAGTTGGATTATGCGGTTGAGGTATCAAATGCAGTCATTGATGTCTTCCAACCAACAAGTGAGCAGAAATTGATTCTGAACCTGCCAGCAACTGTAGAAATGTCTACACCGAACATTTATGCTGATCAAATTGAATATATGTGTACGCATATTAATAATCGAGAGAATGTAATTATTAGTATTCACACTCACAATGATCGTGGCACTGCTGTTGCTGCAAGTGAACTTGGAATGCTTGCAGGCGCAGACCGCGTTGAAGGAACGCTTTTTGGAAATGGTGAGCGAACAGGTAATGCCGATATCGTTGCCCTTGCATTGAATCTGTTTTCTCAAGGAATTGATCCTAAGCTTGATTTTTCTGATATCGATCAAGCCATTGCAATTTATGAAAATACAACTAATCTTCCTGTCCATCAGCGACATCCATATGCTGGGACACTTGTTTTCACTGCGTTCTCGGGATCTCATCAAGATGCAATCAATAAAGGTATGAGTCGAATGACTGCTGACACCGAGAAATGGGCAGTCCCATACTTACCAATTGATCCTAAAGATTTAGGTCGAAGCTATGATCCGATTATTCGAATCAATAGCCAATCGGGTAAAGGCGGCGTAGCGTATATCTTACAGCAACATTATGAAATCCAACTACCTAAGAAGATGCAAATGGATTTCGGACCTATCGTAACTGCGGTTTCAGACAGTGGAAGCAAGGAGCTTTTGAAGGAAGAAATCTATCACCTTTTTACAAATGAGTATGTGAATATAAGTGTCCCTTTTGAACTGATTGATTATACTGAAAAAGTGACCACTGCGGACACAACTATTGCTGCAACAATTAAATATGTCGATCAAGAAAAAGTTCTAAATGGGGCAGGTAATGGTCTAGTTGATGCTTTCTGCAAAACATTGACTAGCGAGTATGCGATTCAGTTCGAAATAAAGAATTACAGCCAGCATTCATTGGAAAACGGATCAGAGTCGAGAGCAATTACCTACATTGAAATCGGTTTCAATGGAAAATCATACTTTGGTGCCGGTATTGATAGTAGTATTAGTAAATCCTCATTACTTGGGGTTTTAAGTGCCGTTAATCGCATGGTTAATGCGAACTCTGATATTATTTCAGTTGAAAGCAAAGAGCCAGCATTGGTCTGAGATAACTACCAAACTAAAAAGCTTCTAATTCAAACGTTTTCAACTATGAAAACAACTTGAATTTAGAAGCTTTTTCTCGGGTTTTGCACTAGCACTTATCATTTGTAATTTGTAATGAACGGGACTAGATTCTGCAAATGTCCATTGTCAGCATGCTACTCACCATCCGCTCGCCATTTGAACTATTTCTAATGCGTCAGCTTATTCAAGAATTGCTGCAATCTCGCTTGAGTTGATTGATGGAATATGTGTTCAGCGCTGCCTTGGTCAAGTATCTCGCCCTGATCAAAAAAGAGAATATGATCTGCCACTTCCTCTGCAAAGCGCATTTCATGTGTCACAATAATCATGGTCATTCCCGCTACCGCCAAATCCTTTATGACGGCGAGTACTTCCCCTACTAATTCGGGATCAAGCGCTGATGTCGGCTCATCGAACAGCAATACTTCGGGATTCAGCGCCATTGCTCTCGCTATTGCCACCCGTTGTTGTTGCCCGCCTGAAAGTTGATGAGGAAACATTTTCTCCTTATCTGAGAGTCCTACTTTCACTAGTAACTCCCTTGCAATCAGATGCGCTTCTGCTTTTGTTTGCTTTTTCACGGTTACCATACCTTCTGTCACATTATCTAATGCTGATAGGTGTGGAAATAAGTTGAATGATTGAAACACCATGCCTGTCTTTCTTCGAAAGCGAACAATTTCTTCTGCTGTCACTTTCTTTTGGCTTGAAAAATCAAGCCGATGATCTGCTAATGTGATAGTTCCCGAATCAGGCATCTCCAATAGATTTAGACATCTTAACAAAGTCGTCTTTCCCGACCCTGAAGACCCAATAATAGCAGTTGTTTTTCCTTGTTCAAAGGTTACACTAATATTCTTCAACGCTCTCTGCTTGTCAAATTTCTTCTCAACATTTGAAACAACTATCATTGCTCATCCTCTTTCCGAAAATCTACCCACTGATTCTTTGCTTCATTTTTAGAAGTATTTTTATAAAAATTGATTGACTTTGCGGTAATCACTTTGCTATATTTCGCGCCAGGCGTTTTTCTAGCATCCCCTGCAAAAATGTCAAGACAGTACAGAACAATAGATATATGATTGCGACCTCAATGTATAACCATAAAGGTTCCAAAGTTGATGCGGCAATTTGTTGCCCCTTCTGAAACATTTCTGACACAGTGATTGATGCCGCTAAAGAAGTATCTTTCACTAGGCTAATAAATGAATTTCCTAATGGTGGTATGGTCACTCGAAATGATTGCGGCAGAATGATCCTTCTCATGGCTTGATTCTTGGTCATGCCAATCGAGAACGCTGCCTCCCATTGACCCTTGTTAATCGAGAGAATTGCCGCTCGAAATATTTCAGAGCTATACGCGCCGACATTCAAGGTGAACCCTATGATTGCCGCGACAAATGGATCTAAGATTATTCCCACACTGGGTAACCCAAAGAATAGAATGAACAGCTGCACCAATAGCGGAGTGCCGCGAAAGATCCAGACATAGAACTTAGCAAGCCAGGTAAGTGGTCGGAATGACGAAAGTCTTGCAAGTGCTACAAGTAGTGCAAGGCTTGTTCCTAGCGCAAAGCTTATTAAAGTAATCGGGATGGTGAATTCCAGCCCTGCTTTTAAAATAGGAAAGAACGAATCACTCAATATCGAAGTGACTCGCTCGAAACGTGTTTCAATCATTGGTATCCTTTCAATGAAGGCAATGACTATTGATGATCGTGATTTTCCGAAGTCATTGCTCGGCTATTTTTTATTTAGAAACGTCTGTGCCAAACCATTTCTCTGAAATCTTTTGGTAGGTCCCATCGGATTTCATTTCTGTTAATGCTTTGTTGACAGCAGCAATGAGTTCTTCATTCCCCTGTCTGAACAGTAAGGCGCTTTCTGAAGCATCATCTTCCGTATAAGCCACTTTCACAGCTAAATCCGGACGCTTCTTCTTCAAATCGAAGTATGTGACGGAATCATTAAGAGTTGCATCAACACGATCTGATGTAATCAAATCGATTGCTTGATTGAAACCATCTATTACTGTGATTTCCGCTCCATTATCGACAGCAATCTTATGATAATTACTCGTTGCTGATGAAGCGACTTTCTTCCCTTTCAAATCAGCAAAGCTCTTGATTGTGTCGTTTTTTTCTGCTGTGATTATTACTGCCTTGGAGGCAATATAAGAGTCAGAGAAACTGTATTTTGCTTGGCGCTCCGGATTAATTCCTACTTCATTAGCAACAACATCCCAACGCTTTGCATCAAGACCTGCGATCAATCCATCCCATTTAGACAACTGATATTTGGGCTTCAAACCAACTCTTTTGAACACCTCGTCAGTAATCTCAACATCGAAACCTGTTAGCTTGCCGTTTTCTTCAAAGGTGAAAGGCGCATAAGTCCCTTCAGTTCCAACAACAATCTCACCTTTTTCCTTCAGTACCTCAAGAGAATTCTTTGTTTCTCCTTTTGAATCCATTTTATCTTCACTACATGCCGTAAGTAACACTAAAGCAAATAGGAAAATGACAATTAAACTTTTCTTCATGAATTTCTCCCCTCAACATAATTAAACCTTCACCCAGTTATTTTATTTCGTCTGTAAAAATATTGCAAAATATATGATTGCTAATCCATGCAATAAAAGTGCAGATGAAATGATGGGTTTTTTTCATAGTGCAAGGCAAATGGAATACATCTCAAGATTATTGATAACGTTTCTCATTAACTATGAAATATTACCTTCTTTGCAACGGATTGTCAACGGAAATTTTGATAAGAATTTTTATCCGAAAACATGGAATTCTTCCAAAATGACCGCCCTTTTCAGACTGAAAATCAGTCACTGCCGTCATTCCGATCGTAGGGTCAAAACAACTATTTCTGGCTGATTAAAGACTCTGACTGGGAAGATACTATTTCCTAACCCCCTGTTAACCACCATTGTTGAGTCACCCATGGTATACTTTCCAGCTGAGTACTTCGGGAAAAACCCTTGGTCTGGGGCGTATACACCACCAACAAACGGCAACCGAACCTGACCCCCATGCACATGTCCTGAAAGAATAAGATCCATCTGATTCGCTTCATAATCTTCAAAATACTCAGGTCGATGAGCTAACAAAATTCGGTATTCGGAATCTGATTTCTTGGGATAGTTCGCAAGTTGTTTTTTATACTCCTTCTTAGAGGAAAACTTCGGATCATCAACGCCTATCAATCTTATCTGCGCACCATCTTTTTCAATTGGAATCGATAGGTTCGGTAGAATCTTTACATCAGCATCCAATAATTGTTGTTTCAGTTCGGGATAAACACCAGAATGCTGCTCATGATTACCAGTCACATAATATACAGGTGCAATATCTGTAACCCGCTTGACAAGTTCCATCGCTACCTCAATATTTGTTCTGGAAGAATCAATGATATCTCCCGTAATCACAATCATGTCAGGGTGCGATTCTTCAACCAATGCTACCAGTTTCGACTGATTTGTACCGAATTCTTTATTGTGCAAATCCGATATTTGAACAATTTTGTAACCGTCAAATGCAGCAGGAATCTTCTGATTTTGTATCTGCAAATCCGTTACAACGATAACATTATTTTGCCAATATACAAATGCAAACATTGAAACAAGAACGAGTACGGCAATCACTAATCTTTTTATGTTTCTTGATCGCCGTTTCATTTTCTGCAATGTTGAACGTTTCATAATTGGTGAATCATGATTATTTTTTAGTCTATCTATTCTTGTTCTCATCATATCCAACTCCACAATTCCGATTAATAATTTGCTAATTATATCAAACTTCTTCGGATTATATAAGAACTGTTCCTAACAATCTCTTAATTTTCTTCTATGAAAAATATGGCTTTGATCAACAACGTGCCAAAGGAAGTTATTCATTCCATAAACAGGTGCTGATTATAAGGAGTGGAAAGCTTACCATAGAAGTGTCAAACAGATTCGAATTCGATTCAGTTTGATTGGCATCTTATAAATGTAAATTTCGATTAACGTCCATAAACAGTGGATCTTGGTTCGGTAGTAACAAAAGGAACAAGCAGGTTTCAATGAAATCTCAGGCGCACTCAGGCATCGCAAGATTTTTCGAAACGGCACTCGTTCCAGCTATCACTTCTACTCTATTCTATTCATCTATAATACATTCATAAATTCTTCGTAAACATTTTCATCATTCAGGGCATTATAGAGTTTGCGCTTTCGATCTCGCATGTCAATATATTTCTGATGATCCTCTTGAACAGGTTTGTAAGTTCGTGCACACTGATCTACCATTTGTGCAAACGCTTGCTCATGCGTGTCATAGACCTTCAAAGTAACAGCAGCTGAAATCGCTGCGCCTAGTGCGGAAGCTTCGCTATCAGGATAGCAAATGACATCCTTTCCAAAAGCACTTGCTTGAATATCATTAAACAAGTTGGATCTCGTCATACCGCCAGCAACGCTGATGGTGTCAATGCTTCCAGAGATCGCTTCGATCAGGGATATATTTTCAGCAATCTCCATCGCAATCCCTTCAACAACTGCTCTTGTCATGTCAGCACGGGTTGTACCTAGTGATAAATTGAAGAACAATCCCTTGCTGAACGGATTCCAGTATGGTGCTGCACTCCCCTCGAAATGCGGAATGAGCATAACCCCATTTGAGCCAACTGGTGCCTTGCTTGCCTCATCATTAAGCTCACCATACTCCACATCCGGTCCACCATAGAACTGGTTTCTGAGCCATCTGTATATGGCGCCTGTATTAAAGATACCCGCTTCAACAATCCACTTGCCAGGAATAGCTGAAGCGCTACACAATACGCGGCATTCTTCATCAAATACTGGTTTGTCTGAGTAGCAAATCACAAACGATCCAGTGCCTGTATTCGCTTCACAAATACCAGGTCGGATGACATTCAGTGCAATTGCCGCATTTTGCTGGTCTCCACCTGCAATAATGACGGGAATATCTGATTGAATTCCGAATATTGAAGATAACTCCTTGCTAATCTCTCCAGCAATTGAGCCTGGTGGAACAAGCTCACACAACATGTTACGGTCAATTCCAGAGATCGCAAGCATTTCTTCATCCCACTCGAATGTCTTAATATTCATTAGCATAGTTCGTGCAGCTTGTGACCAATCTGTTTTAAATTCGCCTGTCAAAAGAAAGATTACATAGTCCTGCACACCAATTAGTTTGTGTGTTTTTTGATAGATTTCAGGTGCCTTATGCTTAAACCACATCATTTTCGGTAATGAGAAATAGGGATTAGCTCGTAGACCTGTTTTTTGATAAATCTCTTTCAGTGAAACTTGCTTCGTTAACATTTCACTCATTTCGACCGAGCGCTTGTCTTGCCAGGTGACGGCGTTATATAGTGGAACACCCTCTTGATCCACAGGTATTACAGAAGCCCGTTGAGATGTGACAGAAATAGCAGCTATCTCAATTCCTTCTGTTTTGACATAGTTGCCTGCCTCTGTCATTGTGTGGAGCAAGGCTTTCCGCCAATCCTCTGGATCCTGCTCGACGAGACTTGGTGGTGTGAAAATCGCACTATATTCATAGCACGAAGAAAAGTACGATTTCCCTGTTGTATCATAGACAATTGCCCGCATACTCATTGTTCCGATATCGATTGTAATGATGTATTTCATAAGACATCTCCCTTTTGCTAAGGTTAGAAAACAATACCTTTGGACTTGCAAACTCTTACACTACAACTTTGTCAATGCGAATACCCCACCTTGCGAGTGCTCAGTGATATTGCTAATATTTCCCTGCGACAGCAGCTCACCGTCAAAACGGTTATTCTGAATCCAGATAAAAACAAGAAAACATTTTGCAAGGGGACTTTCCATCATATTTATGCCTTGCATGACGAAAAATCCCCTCCACAATCATTCTCTATTTTTCTAGTGTCAGGATTCACCATAGTGGAACATCCAATTGACTATTTGAAGACTTGCATATATTTCAGAACTACTTCTTTGATAAAAGGAATTTCGTGCACGGAAAGCTCAGACAAATGCATTTTCCCTGACGCAGCTAGCAATTCTTTGACTTTATTAACAGTGAAGACAGAGATTTCAGTGTTGACGTTAATTTTACAAATGCCATTCTGAATACATTCTTTAATCTTGTCCTCTGGTGTGCCAGAGCCACCATGAAGCACCATCGGAATTTCGATTTTCTCACGAAGTTTCTTCAAAATATCTACACGTATATTTGGCTCACCTTTATACATTCCGTGAACTGTCCCGATTGAAACAGCAAGGGCATCTACTTTCGTGCGTGTCACAAAATCTAATGCATTTGAAGGGTCTGTGAAGAGTTCTACATCTTCTGCTGTTCCCTCATGCGAATTCGCACCTGTTGCCAATGAACCAAGCTCCGCTTCAACAGAAACGTTGCTAGCATGTGCCACTTCAACTACTTTCGCTGTATTAGCAACATTCTCTTCATAAGGAAGTGCTGAGCCATCATACATCACAGATGTAAAGCCAGCTGCAATTGCACGAAAGACATTATCCATCTTCATACAATGATCGAGATGCAAAGCAAATGGAACGGTCATGTTTTTTCCGACAGATTTCACAATCGCCACAACAGTTTCAAAATCCATATTAGTTAGGTACTTCTCACCAAAAGCCAGGATGACTGGTGTTTGTTTTTCTTCAGCAACTTCTAGAACACCTTTAATCGTTTCATAACTGTAGACATTGAAAGCGCCAACAGCATATTTATTTTTTTGTGCTTCAGCAAGCACTGTTTGCAGGTTGACTAACATAACTTACCCCCTTACTGATGCCAGCCACGCCTTGAAATCAGCTTGCTCTAGCACTTCTTTGTTCACAATAAATCTAGGCACTTCACCTTTTAAGAATTTGTTGATGTCCTCCATCAATAATGAAGGCGAATTCCCTAAAGCATCTGCAGTAGTCCCTGCAATATGCGTTGTTAAAGTAACATTATCTAGTTGTAAATAGGCGCTATCTGCTGGAATTGGCTCTGTGGTAAACACATCAAGCGCAGCACCCATGATTTTCTTCTCTTTCAGAGCACCAACAAGCGCCGCTTGATCAATAAGACCTGCGCGACCTGTATTAATGATGTAAGCAGTCGGTTTCATCAGTGCTAATTCCTTCGCACCAATCATGTTTTTATTATCATCAGTCAGGCGCGCATGCATAGTTACAAAGTCACTCTCTTGTAGAAGTGTTTCAAGTTCCGCCTTCTTACAACCAGGTTCGGTTTCAATACTTTCGGCACTCGCAAATGGATCGTACACAAGTACGTTCACCTTCCAACCAGAAAGCTTTTGCGCCACAAGACGACCAATGTAACCAAAGCCTACAATACCAATTGTCTTCCCTGCAAATTCAGGAACATAATCACTATTGACAAATGTTTTCTGCCATGTACCATTTTGAATTGCATGGTGTGCTCTTGCAATATTTCGGCATTCTGAAAGCATTAAACCAATTGCGAAGTCAGAAACAGCATGTGCATTTCTTCCTTGTACATTGAAGACAAGCACACCCTTCTTTGTTGCTTCTGCAACATTCACGTTTTCTAATCCTGCACGAGAAACGCCTACAATTTTCAAATTCGGCATTGCTGTCATTACCTTGCTAGACACTGGTACAAATAGTCCCATCAACATTTCAGCATCATTACCTGAAGTAGTTATTTCATCTGGTACGACCTCATTCTCGGGACCCTGCTTCTCAACCTCCAAGCGACGGAACTGTAACTGGCTCCAGCTCGCTTCCCAGTCGCCAACAACAATGTTGTCGCCATAATCCGCAAGGTTCTTTCCCCATGCTTCTGCAAATTTTGTACCTGGAATCATCGCATCTCCAAGAAGTACTGTTTTAATCTCTTTTGTCATTCCAAACCCTCCAGATTTATTATTAAGTAATAAAATTACCGCCATCCTCGTTCGTGCGTAATTAATTTACCGCTCATTCTGAAATTATCATACACAGGTATTGTTGTCAATCAAATATCAGACAATGCATGCAGGAAAAATTATTCAAGTTTTTCCTCAAACGTAATTTCTTCAAACAAAGTGGGAAGGAAAAAGTCCCCAGCCTACTCTATGCGCAATCCAATATGGGCAATCGAGAAACAAAATATCTATCAAAACCAATATGGAAAATGAGATAGTGCCTCCAATCTTTCGAGAGCAATATCTCATTCCTTTTCCATGTTTGATAATTTCCAGTGCCAATCGTCTTTTGACTATTAGTAGCTTAATATCTCTTGTTGGCTGGTCATATTGATGATGTACCCTCCAGGTTTTAATAATTGAAGCGTTTGGAGCATATTACTTTCAGGCATGGAAATACAACCTAGTGTGTAGCCGCTATTACCGTTAACATGCAGAAAATAAGCGGAGCCTTTACCAATCACAACGGGATCCATATTGTAGTGAAGTACAATCCCATATTTATATTGTTGTTTATAATCAATCAAGCGTTCACTATTCTTGAATCCTTTTTGACTCTCTTGCCATGTGTTGTAAAGGCTTGTATGTTCACCAACCCACCAGCTATTTGGTGTGATTTGTCGATAGGGTAACGCTGTCCCTGGGTTTGCTCCAAGTCCAAAAGCATAATCCATTAAGTAAGTTCCTTTTGGTGTTAATCGACCACCCTCATAAGCAACACCAACACCATTCTTTCCAACAAAGCCAGTAGGTGTGCTAAATACTTCTGCCCATATACCGTTTGCCGATTTTTGCATAAAAGAAATGCGTGCTGACCTACCAGATGCTACAACCGTAATAATCTGATTTGTTTTTTTGGCAGTTCTTGACTTAGCGACATTATAGATAAACCCAGCAACAGGACGTGCAATTCCATCTTGTAAAAATTGATAGGTTGTCGTACTATCAGAGAGCTTTCCACTCGATTGCATCGCGCCGCTTGGTTGAAGGAAATACCAATCGTTATTCCAAAATAACCAGCCGGTCTGCATACCTCCATTTACAGTATTCAGGTAATACCACTTATTATCGACAGCCTTCCAGCCAGTTGCCCTGCCTCCATCTTCATTAAAATAATACCATTTCCCAAGCTGTAACCAGCCGGTTGCCATTGTGCCATTTGCTTTTAAAAAATAAGTTTGTCCACCGTACTTCAACCAGCCTGTATACACGCTTCCTCCTGGATTTAGAAAATACCACTCATTATTAATGTACTTCCAACCAGTTGCCATGATACCTTTTTCATCTAAATAGTATCTTAAATCATTCCATGTCACCCAGCCAGTTTTCATTGCACCACTCGACTGTAGATAATACCAGGATTTATTCCAATATAACCAACCAGTTTGCATAGCTCCACTTGAATCTAGGTAATACCAAATATTATTTACATGCTTCCAACCAATCGCCATACTGCCATCATCATTTAAAAAATACCAAATATTATTCCATAAGAGCCAGCCAGTTTGCTTAACGCCATCCACTCCGAAATAGTACCATTTGCCATCAATAAATTGCCACGAGGTCAGCTTGACACTCTTTTGACTAGTGTCCGTCCCACTGTTTGTAGCAGTCCCACTAGTTGCTGCCACTTTGTTTTGGGGTGCGAACATACTGAATGTGGCCAGCGTCACAATGACGATAACAAGTGCCTTGGATAATTTTTTCATAATGAAGCTCCTAATCTATCAAGATATTGCCTAAATAATGTGCAGAGGAATGAAGCATTAGGATGACTAACGGATCTGCGAATAAGGAAAGCGTATAGACCATCGCTAATTCAGGTCTTCTTTTTTGCAACAGCTACACGCGACTCATTCACTTTGAGGATGCCTTTGCCACCTAATTTCAGCACTGTGCTCACATATAGAATATCTATAATCACTAGTTGAATAATTCGAGAAGTCATTGCATCTGAACGATACTTTGTCTCCTGCGAAGAACTAAGTAAGATAATATCTGCAAGCTTTGTTAATGATGAATTGCTGTAGCTTGTTAGCACTGCAATCTTGGCGCCATGTTTCTTTGCTAGTAGAACAGCATCAATTATTTCCAAGCTTTCCCCCGAATGTGAAACAGCTACTACCAGGTCATCTTGACTAGCATGTGTACAAGCAATACTCATCATGTGTGAATCATCATAACAGCTAGCATTCATGCCCAACCGCAGGAATTTGTGATGGGCATCTGAAGCAATACTACTTGATGCGCCCACCCCGATAAAATATGTCTTTTTCGATGCAGTAACCGTGTCAACAAACTGTTTCAGGCTAGTTGCATCAAGTATATGATTTAAGTCATTGATCGAGTTAACAGTCGAATGGATCACTTTTCTCTTAATCGTGTCAACATCGTCATCGTTAGTAACGTCTTCGAAAATCGCGCTACCAGAATCATCGGAAAGCTCTTGCGCAATTTTGACTCGGAAAACCTGATACGAACTGCAATCAATCTTTCGTAAAAATCGAATAATTGTTGTCTCGCTTGTATTACATTGATGCGCCAACTCACTAATCGAGTGCAAAAACACTTTATCTGAATTTGATAAGGTGTAATCCGCGACAACCTTTTGAACAGGCGACAGTGTATTATACTTCGTGCGAATGGTGCTAATGATGCTCTCTTCCATAACAAACCCCTTATTAACCAAAATGTTCTTGTTGGGGCAATTATAGCTGAAACAATACGCGTTATCAATAGCGTTCGCGTAGTGCTGACCATGATTCAAGGTCAAAACAAGCATTGAAACCGCAGTGGATTTCCACTCAATCTCATATTCACAGCATGTCATTAATTCTGCTGGATAGTGTACTCTTATCCTTATAAAAAAAACACCTCTTTAGGGGATTGCCTCTTAAGGTGGTTGGATTTTTATCAAGTAACAGGATAAAGTTAAAATGGAGCAAAATGATTTGCAATCGGAAGTTGCTTCCTTGTGACCTGCATCTCAGTAAGTTCTATGCAGTGCATCAACCGTCTTTTCTGCTGATACACCGCACAAATTGCTTGATAATTATTCCCATTTTCTGCGTTTAATTAAAAACAAAGTGCTTAATACAGACAAACAAAGTACTATATAGAAGCTCATATGGGCGTCACTCACGCCTGTCTCTGGAACATCAGTTGCTGAGTTTATGGTATAGATATACGTCACTACCTGCACTTGATTGGTAAAGGCTCCTGTTGAGTTACCCCGAAGCTCTTTAAAAGTATAATCCACAATCTCTTTTTGCTCAGTATCATATCTGTCTCCCACTTTGCCTGTTAATATTATCTCAGGAGATATGGTAGTGCCGTTTTCGTCTACATAATTAACTGTTACATTGGCGCCAAGTACCTTTGTAACTTCCCATACTGCATATAATACAGGTGATTCATCAGAAAAATTAATCGATGACAAAGAATCAGGCGTTGTGGCATCCTTGTCGTAAGACCAGCCTAAGAAAGTATATCCATCTCGAACTGCACCCAATTTATCAAGTCCGCTTTCAATAGTTTGATTTTTTGTAATATAGCCAATTCGGTAATAGATGGTTGGGTCAATGCCTTCATAATATTCTGTGCCATCGTATTGTGAAATTTCGTTTAATGTGAAATTTCCACCATTAGCATCATATTTTATCCAGTCAATTTCTACTGCCCCTGAATCATTAGGCAGAGTGCTTCTGCTAAAACCTCTTTGGTCGTCTATTACGATACTTGGAACGGCAACTATTTCATCAGCATCTTTTTGTGGCGCTATGGGTAATGTAGGAATAGTGATCATATTGTCTTGGTAACCCGCTTTTTTAGCGCTCATATTCGCGCCAAATACAACGGGATAATTTCCAAATACTTTAGTCATTGTTTCTGTAGTTAGCACTCCATTATCATAGCCGAGATTACCACCCAAGTCCTGGCCATTCCCATTTGAAACATTGTCAAATGGATGAAGAGAAGCAGAAGTATTCGCAATTAATATATTGTTTTTAAATCGTCCTCCTGAAAGATTTGTTGCATAGCCAGACCCTGCAATAGCGCCGCCTCTTTGGTTTGAAACATTACTAACAAAAGAGTTTGACTCAAAATCAATCAGTGCTTTTCTTCCGTCAAACATCCCACCATTTGCATAAAGTTGAATAGCTCCTCCATTTTCAATAGTTAGATCAAGTCCCTGCGAAACATTTTGATAGAATGTATTGTTTTTTAATGTCATCCCACTAGCTACACTAGAGTTGGTCTGGATAAGAATTGCGCCACCATCATCTCCTGCTATATTTTTATAAAATGTAGTGCCTTCAATATTTAATGTCGCACCTTGAACGATATTGAAGAGTGCAATAGCACCTCCATCCGCAAGTTTCTTTTGCCCAGAAGAGACATCCTTCACGGCTTGATTTCCGTTAAAGTAACAATCTGTTATGTTTATAATTGAACCTGTGGTAATCGTATTAAAGAATATTGCGCCTCCTTCTCCTCCAAGAGCACCTGTTCCAGCTAGCAATGTCTTATTATTGATAAATGTAGAATTGTGCAAATTAAGTGTTCCTGAGAAGTTTTTGCTTCCGATTGCGCCACCAGAATAACCTGAAGCTCCAATGCTATTGTTAGTAAACGTACAGTTTTTTATTGTAACATTTGCATATCCGGTAAGATATATTGCTGCACCATCATACATTTGTAGTGCAATTGAATCAAAGTGAATATTATCAAGTAGTACTTGCCCAGTTGTAGAATATATTTCTATCGGGCGCTTCGTTACTGATTCGAACTTCAAATTACTAAAAGTTAGAGAACCTGTTCCTCCATTATTAATAGTTATTGTCCCAGAACCGATAGATTTATTTTGTCCATCAATTGAAACATTGACATTTGGAGATACTAGTGTCACATCTCCTGCAGTAAATGTATCACTTAAAGCTATGGTATCGCCGTTAGATGCATTTTTTATTGCATTATTTAGCTCAGCTGTTGTATTAACTATTGCTGCATAGGAAGGTGAAGCTTTAACTGAAGAATCTAATCTGATGAATGTTATGCCTAACATAACAATCACAAGAGCGATCGACGTAATTGATAACCATATTTTTGATTTTGTATCCAACTAGAAACTCCAATCTTTCTATATTTCTATATCTTTTTAATCAAATGTCGTTAAACATATCATTATATTATCTAGTATGTATTGTTCGTCAAAAAATATTCTGAACGATATAAATTGATATTTATTCTATGTATAACTCCCATGACATACTGATCACTGCGGGAATTAGAAATCTATTTTCGTCTCGGAAAATCTAGCCTCGTTAAAAACCTTCATTTGTTTAAACGATTCTCAGGCGCGCACCTTCACATTAAGTGGTTGCTTCTGTAGTGACATCTGGTGATTGCTGTTTTGACCTATTTTTCAGTGATTTGATTAACCGAAAGGCTTTTGCGTTGTGATAGAAGAATTTCGAGGTCATTCCTGCCTGCTGTAGAAGTTGTTTGGCTAGCTTTTTCATGCCGTTTTGCTGTTGTACTTTTTCATCGGAAAGATAGATACCAAGAAGACCCTTCTGAATCAGTTGGTGGAATTTGGCATGCGGAAGATCGTTGAGCGATTCCTCTGAAATCGAAATAAACCATTGCAAACGTTCCATCATGACCGCTTCCGTTTCGTAGTAAGAGCAGAAATTCAAATCACCGCCAAGTTTGTCCTCTTCTTGGTCGATAAAATAGTCAAGCAAGATGTGCAATCCTTGGACATAAGGAAAATAACCATGAACGATTTGCTCCACATGATTAGTGTTTAAATTCTCATGAAAGGAATATGCAACCAAACTGAACACCCCCAATGTCGAGCCTGCACATGCTGCAAACTCAAACCAATGAAGTGCTGGCTGCGCTAGATTTTGGGCTTCAAACCATTGCTTCAATTTCAATTCCCGTTCGGAGACATGCAAATGCTTATATATCTGAAGCTCACAATATAACTTTGTAAGCACTAGAAGTTGTGAAGAGATTATTGGATAGTGAACAGTCTTCTGCAGACACTCCCGACAGGTTTTCACCAGTTGTCGTAAGTATCCGCCATCATCTTGATCGGTCCGAAAACGATAGTAATTGGCGGAAATGTCATCAGGAGTTATTGCATGAATCATTGCCTCGTGTAAAGCAGCAAAATCATTTTGATCCAGCGATGTGCTTCGATCACATAGATTGTCTAGGTAATCACTGATCGTTTGGAAAGCGACTATGAAACGCAGACAATATTGATGTTGCTCTGCCGCTTTTCCCAAAGCGACACCCGCAGATAGTGATTGCTCTGCCACTTTTCCCAAAGCGACACCCGCAGATAGTGATTGCTCTGCCGCTTTTCCCAAATCGACACCCGCAGATAGTGATTGCTCTGCCGCTTTTTCCAAAGCGACACCCGCAGATAGTGATTGCTCTGCCGCTTTTCCCAAAGCGACACCCGCAGATAGTGATTGCTCTGCCGCTTTTTCCAAAGCGACACCCGCAGATAGTGATTGCTCTGCCGCTTTTTCCAAAGCGACACCCGCAGATAGTGATTGCTCTGTTACGAGTGCCAAAATAGCGCCACCTTGACAATGAAATTCCTTTTGATCGATACTCGCCAGCGCCTGTGTTCGTAGCTCTTTATTCGGAATGCCACTTGCCAATTCGCGCCAATGGTGCAATTCTTGCTTCACTGCAGGAAGCACCTGACGATAGACTTTCATCATTAAAGATACAGCATTTATTGGGATATTCACGGCAATCTCCTTAAATAATCGGATTGGCTTTTAATAACCATAAAATAAGTATATTGTTTAGGTGCTGATTTTATACGATTTCTATTCCTTTCCACTAACAATGCCCCTCCGAAATCAGGCTTCGGCTTTAGTTATACAAATTCATAATTTCTTAAGATTTTCTCGGACTGTTTGTTAAGATTTTCTCGCTATACTGACAACGTGGTACTATCAAATGTTCAAAGGGATGTGAGATGATAGTGAAAAGGACTAGCGAAGGATGGTTGCAATGAAAATATTAATTTGTGATGATGACCATGAAATTGTGGATGCAATTGAAATCTATCTTAAATCTGAAGGATACCAGACGATTAAAGCATATAACGGCAAGGAAGCAGCCGCTGTAATTGAGGATACACAAGTTCAGTTGATTATCTTAGACATTATGATGCCGGTGATGGATGGTGTATCTGCGATGCTCAAAATCCGAGAGCAGCAAAACATTCCAATCATCTTACTTTCTGCAAAAGCGGAAGATACGGACAAGATTATCGGCTTACAAATGGGCGCGGATGATTACATCACAAAACCATTTAATCCGCTTGAGCTACTTGCACGGGTCAAGTCGCAGCTCAGAAGATATACAGAGCTTGGTGGCTCGCAAATTCATTCCAACAGCTATGTAACTGGTGGTTTGACGGTGGATGACCAGCGGAAAACTGTGACTGTGGATGGTGAGGATGTTCGCCTAACAGCTGTACAATACAAAATTCTGCTTTTACTGATGAAAAATCCTGGCAGAGTTTTCTCTATTGATGAAATATACGAAAATGTTTGGAATGAGATGGCGTACAACTCAGATAATACTGTTGCTGTACATATCAGAAATATTCGTGAAAAGATCGAAATTAATCCGAAAGAACCAAAATATTTGAAGGTGGTGTGGGGAATTGGCTACAAAATTGAAAAGATATAGTTCATGGCTGAAAGCTTGCGCATTTATTACAGCAGTTGCTTTGTCAACTGTGATGGTCATCAAGGTCGTTGATGCACCAGATGCTGCTCGATTATTCTTTGAAGAACCAAGAAATCTCAATGTATCGCATTATACGGAAAGCAGTGAATTTGAAGATGATATAAATGAACTTCGCTTTCAAATGGGAATTATTGCTCATTTGAAGAGCGAAGAGAATATTCTAAAGACCGAGAGAAACAATGGAATCGATTCTGATCGGATTTTAGAAAAGGTTGAGGAAGAGAAAGCATCCATTAAAGAAAGTCTGCTCGCAACTGGTGTTCTCGAGAAGGACATTACTGATGAAATGCTTCAGGCATATCTTGTGTCACAAGAACATGAGAGGAATGCGAATTCAACAACACAATTTGATTTGCAAAATTTTAAAAATGCAGAAAGAGCATTTCAAAATCGCCCTGAGCTAACTTACTATATCAAAAGTGGTGAGACCGTCTTCACAAATAGCTCTTCCGACTATGAAACACTTGTAAACGAGAAATATAGTCATCACCCCAACTTCTCAAGTAATGATGCACTGGCGGTTGTCGTATTTAAAGAAAGTTATATCGATGAAAAGAACAAGCAATTCCTTATTGAGGTAAAGACCGCTAAGAAACTGATTGAATGGGTAGTGTTTTGCGGACTGATCATTTTGATCTGCTTTGCCTATCTCGTTTATGCAACTGGTAGAAAATCGAGCGACCCTATGAGAATTCATCATCCATTTCTTGATAGAATGTACAACGAAATTACCGCTGCCTTACTGTTCGGCTCTTTCTGGGCTGTTGTCGGATGCGCTCTAATTTTGTATACAAAAGTGTTTAATAGAGATATTACGATTGGTTTGCTAGCTGCCTCGATTGTAGTATTCTTCAGCCTCACACTAGTACTCGTGCGTCATTTAAAAAGCAAAACACTGTTTACGCACTCGATTATCGGTAAGATTATTCGCAAAATTATTCAAGCTTTCAAAAACATCTATAGCTTAGGAAGCCCTTCAACAAAAATTATTTCTGCCATTGTAGTATTAGGTTTGCTTACGATGATCCCAATAGTTGGTGTGGTCACAGTTCCATTGGCAGTTTTCCTTGCTTATCGTCAGCTAAGTAATTATATCAAAATCAAAAATGGGATCGAAGTAGTCCGAAATGGTGTCTACACGGAACATATTGATGTAACTGGTAGTGGTGAATTAGCAGCAATAGCGACTAATGTAAACCAAATTACTGCTGGTCTTAGTTCTGAGGTGGATCGACGATTGAAGAGCGAACGGTTGAAGACTGAGCTCATAGTCAATGTCTCACATGATATCCGCACACCACTCACATCGTTGATTACCTACGCTGATTTGCTGCAAAAGGAATCGATTGACAATGAAAACGCTCAGAAGTATATCGGAATTATCTCGCAAAAAGCAGATCGGCTTAAGGTCTTGATTGATGACCTGTTTGATGCTGCCAAAGCTGCTAGCGGTAATATCGCAGTCAATTTCGAGAAAGTAGAACTCGTATCTCTCGTGACACAAGGATTAGGCGAGCTGGACGACAAAATTACCGAATCGGCACTGGACTTCAAAGTCACTCTCCCTGAGGATAAAGTGTTTGCAAAAGCAGACGGTCGCTTGTTATGGCGTGTTGTCGAGAATCTTTTATCGAATGTATTCAAGTACTCCCTAGCGCATTCTAGAGTATATCTGTCTGTGTTTGAAGATGAAAATCGTGCCTATGTTGAGATCAAAAACATCTCGGCAACAGAATTGAACATTCCGAGTGACGAGCTAACCGAACGATTTAAGCGTGGTGACCAATCTCGAAGTAGTGAAGGAAGCGGACTTGGACTAGATATTGCCAAATCGCTTATGACTTGTCAAAATGGAACCCTAAATATCAAAATCGATGGCGATCTGTTTAAAGCAACCATTAGCGTTGAAAAATACAATTCAGCACTTTAACTGATAACCCTCCCGAAAAAATCATACTAAAAAAAGTTGAAATATCGTCCCTACATGTGGATGATACTTCAACTTTTTATTGTTTTGTAACTAAAGTTCTTTGTTACTCTTACCCTTTAAATACATCGTGATCAACATAACGTTCACCATTTAATTGGCTAATGATGTTGATTGCAACTTTTGCACCATCACCAGCTGTAACGATTGTATGCATGCTGACGCCAGCAACTGTGCCTGCAGCCCAAATATTTGCGACATTTGTACGGCCTTCAGCATCAACTGCAATAACTGTTTTGATGCGTGGTTCTGTACCTGCTTTTGTCTCGACACCAATCTTTTCTGCAAGTTCAGTAATCATTCCTGTTGCAAGTAGGACTTGTCCTGTTTCAAAGGTTTGATCCTCCGTTTCAACTACAAATCCCGTTTCTGTTTTTTGAATATTCATCACGGTTGTTATTACATACTCTGCACCAAATTTCGCTGCTTGCGCTTCACCAGCCTTCATCAAATCTGGACCAGAAATCCCTAGCGACCCGAAATGATTTTCCATCCACGCCCTTTTTGTCACACTCTTGTCGTTATCCAGCACGAGCGTCTTCTTCCCTGCTTTCGCTGTGAAAATAGCTGCACTTGTTCCAGCAGGACCTCCACCAATAATCACGATATCATACATGTTAAACCCTCCCTTATCTTAATTGTCGTTAGAAATGGAACTTACAACCTACGATAAAACTTTTCAAAGACGAGGAATAATTTGCGACGGATAGGGAATATCCTAGGAAATCACGACGAAGTATTAGGGGATTTCTGCGAGTTTCAAGTTGCATTTCTAACGACAATTAGGATTAATCTTCACAACAATACTATCGCTGGATGATGATAAAATCAAACAAAGACACTCACCATATTTCGGGAGATAAGTTCAACTTTGCGGATACTCAATACAAAATTGCAATTTGATTGTATGTTTTATCGGGCTCTCTCAAAATATAAATATCAAGTGGTGTCTTTTCTGTTGGCGAATTTATAATATTGATAATGTCTAAATTGTAGCCCCATTCTCCTGTATCAAAGTCTGTATATCTTCCATTGTAAGTAATGCGACCATATTCATTAGGCTTTAGACACATGGCGATTTCATTTAGTTCAACATACATACTGATTTCAGGGTTATACTTACGCCTTTCAGGGAGTGCTCTGTGGTAATCGTATCTGTACCTGAGCTCATACCAGTCATCTTTTCTAGTCATTTCAACCGCTGAACTACGAATATTTTCAAATTCAGTTAGGGTATCTATTCTATTGATTTTTTCTAGTAATCCGGTTTTTGTTTGTTCCAAATATACGTAATGCGAAGGATATCCCAGAGGATTATAATCGAAAAACTCTTTTGGCAAATGAACTGATTTTGACATTTGGCTACGAACTGTCGAATACGGAGCACCACGATACGCCTTGCTCCAGTGCACTTTAAGATGTTGAATTAATAGCATATTCATTCCTCTTCATCTTAGTTTATCGAATCAATTATAATCAACTGGAAGTCAATAAGCATTTCTTAACCTAGAAATCTGTGCCTTTGATTTCCAAGGCCACATCCAATTCACTGCATCAATTCAAGTAAATTATCAACAACTATTGTCGGCTGTACTTCAACCTGCTTGAGCTCTTCCCTTGTTGTTACACCAGATAGCACAAGAATAGCGTCAACTTCGGCTCGAATGCCTGCTAGCACATCTGTGTTGTAATTATCACCAATGATGGCGATGTCCTCTTTCGGCATCTTCATCAACTGGATGGCCTGGTCCATGATAATAGAATATGGCTTACCAATGAATGTAGGCTTCACACCAGTGGAGGCTGTCACCACTTCAGTAAACGCACCGTTCCCAGGCAGAAACACCCCTTTTGCAGTTGGGAATGCCCGATCTGGATTTGTTGCTAAGAAAGTTGCGCCGGCTCTAACACCTACACATGCAGACGCCAATTTCTCATAATTAATCTCTCTGTCGATTCCCATCACTACATATTGCGGGTTCTCTACTTGGAATGTGAAACCCTTCTGAGCAAGCATTTCTTTAAGAGGCTTTTCACCAATACAAAAGATTGATGCTTTTGGGGACTGCGTTTCAATATAACTCGCCATCGCCATTGAAGATGTATAGACGTTTTCAGGTGAGCAAGGAATGTCCATTTCCATCAACGTTTTTGTGACAGACCCAGGTGTCTTCAATGAATTATTGGTTAGGAATAAATAGGGGATGCCTTTTGCGTTGAGGTGCTTGACAAATTCCCGTGCCTCCTCAATCACTTCATCACCCTTATAAACTGTTCCATCTAAATCAATCATATAGCCCTTATAATTCTTCAAGATGATTCTCCCTTTTGTCTTTTAATTGTGCTACTTTAACTGCGTTTGCTACCCGTGTCCTATTGTATCGCAAGTTAGCTTGAAGATAAAGCGCACAACCACTTACTGCGTTATCCTAATTGTCGTCAGAGATGCAACTTAAAACTCCCGAGAAATTTCCAAAGACGAGGAATAATTTACGAAGGTAATATCCTAGGAAATTATGACAAAGTATCTGGGAATCTAAGCGAGTTTGAAGTTGCATTCTTACGATAATTAGGAATAAACCTGTTCCATATCTCTGATTTCCAAATCAAGTTTCACAGTAGCGAAATTTAATGTAGAACGGATTTGTGACATAAGGCTTTATTGATGATAAAATTTTTGCCGGACTTGTTTTTTTTGTAATGTTTTTTTGGTAATATTAATTGGGTAGAAATGGCGTTGAGGTGAAGCAATGTTTTTTAAATTTTATTTCAGAATAATAGAAATCAAGGCTTGGATTTTGTTCTTGATAAGTGTAATCTTTATCCTATTTAGCGGGTTGTTAATGACACTGATTGAACCCGAGAAATTTCCTAACCTACTAACAGGTGTTTGGTGGGTGATGACAACAATTACGACAATTGGATATGGCGATATTGCTCCAGAGTCCGCTGCTGGCAGGCTGTATGGTATCCTCGTATTAGATACTTTCGGAATTGGTTTGTTTGGCGTCATTATCGGAAAAGCCATTAGTATCATCAAAAGCTATCAGAAACGAAGACGTGAGGGGAAAATCATGTACAAAGGGAAAAATCATTTCGTAGTCATTGGTTGGACGGAAACCTCGAAGCTGACCATCCATGAAATTCTTGCAGATAAAACCAATGATCAGGCAGTTGTCTTAATTGGCAAGCTGTCACAATCACCGCTTCCAACTGAGGAACGGGTTCATTATGTGAAAGGCAGCCCTACAGATTTCCAAACCTTAGATCGGGCAAATATCAATGAAGCAGCCGCAATTATGATTTTCTCACCTGACGAAATCGGTAGCGCGGAGCTAACTGATGGCTATTCGCTGTTAGTTGCTACCACGATTGAAAGATATGACGAGCTAGTCCAGCGAAATCTCTATACCGTTGTTGAGATCCAAATGAACAAGCATATGGATAACTTCAAATATGTGAAAGTAGATGAATTCATTCTGTCTCGACAATCCATTTCTCAATTGATGTTTTCTGCAGCAAAGAATGCTTAGATGTTTTCTGCAGCAAAGACCGCATCATCGGAGACAACGAAAGATAACTATGTTTTCCTGATAAACTACGATTGAAGTCTTGCCTTCAAAAACACACGGATGAGAAACCACTCCATGATCGAGTTGATTTTTCATCCGTTTTTTGATGCAAATATTTCGAAAAAACAAGCCGAGATCATCCTGATCAGATACTCCTTTTAATATAGGAAGATCCTAGTAGCTCAAGCATCCAGAGATGATCACGCCGATTGAAATTGAAGTGAACATTAAGATCATTCCAACAGCTTTATTATCCTTCTCAATCGCTTCACCAATATTGAAGTTCGGGGTAAGCACTTCTGCTAAATAGAAAATAATGATTTGTGCAATGATTGCGATAGCGCCCCAGATAATCATATCCACTAAGTCAACTGAGTAAGAAATCGCAGCACGGATCACGATGGCAAGGGCTAAGATCCTTCCGCCCAAGAGAAAGCTCGCCGCTTTGTTACCTTGTCCAATCAATTCTAATTCTTTAATCTTGGTTGTAAATAGGAACACAATTGTTCCAACAATTAATAATGCAACTCCTGAAATAACATACAGTGTGAAGTCAAGTAGTAGTGAAAAATCCATATTTAGTCCTCCAATTAATTTATATCCTTCAAAGAAACAGGTAAATAGTAAGATTCATTGCCTGTGATCTGACCTCCTGCTCGCACGCCAATTGCACTTGGTAAGCCTGCTAATAGGAAGCAACCAAACATATAAGAGAGGTTTTCCTCACCCACTGACGTCTGCAGGTTTAGCGTTGGTAGCTCTACAAATTGTTGATAAATTGGCAATTCATTCTCATAGGTTTTGTATTTGTTCCGTGTCACCTCTTCATGTGTGGCAGAAAAGATCTGAATACTATCTCCCTCTCGACCGAACGAAGGCTTCTTCACATAAGTCGATTTCCCCGAAAATGCAGACGGTGTTAAATAGGTTGGCAGAAAGTATTTATGTATCCATTCTCGCTCACCTACCGTGAAATATGGATGATTGCTCTCAACCATTTTCCATATGTATGCCTGCAAAGCTTTCGTTTGTAACAGGAATGCAGATGGCGGATTGATGATTGCAAGCTTCTTCTCTTTCACAAGATTCAGCAGCTCTATCCCTATTGGATCACCTGTTTCCTCATCATGATCATTCAGTAAATGCTCAATTGGAAAGGTTTGTCGGTAGAGTATATCGATTCGAACACCATCATCCGTATACAAACCCTCGTCATTGATACGAAGCTGCTCAAGGGATACTAAGTCACACTCAATTCCACTTATCTGTTGCAGATATTTCGACGTCAACCAATCCTCCTCATGCAAATGATGAGCAGCAAATACAACTCGTGCCGGTCGATCAATCTCTAGATATTGGTAACTACTATCCAGTGCTTGCTTAATGGTTGCGGCAAGCCGCTTCTCTTGCCCTTCATTTGGACTCTTCTCACCAAAGTGAGCACAGACCAACTGATTTACCGAGAAACATTCCTTAATGAAAGTAGGTGTATCGCTATTGAATTCCAGTAATTTAATCTCCGACCCGCTAACCACCAAATCCAAGCGTCCAATCACATAGTCTGGAAAGATCGTTTTCATTCGAATAAATGGAAGTGCACTTTCTGGGAATCCGAGGTTTCGTAACGAAGTATCAGGTAAATTCCGAATAAATGCAATCGCTTTTGTAAAAATTGTATGAATTCGCTCGGCAGCAAGAACTATTTCACCCAATTTATCATTGGTAATGGGTAAATGATGATACAAACTATACTCCATATCGAATAAATCTGCCCAAAAATCAGGAACCTGTTGATAGAACTGACTGCGCAGTTCATTGTATTGATTTGTATTCATCGTAACCTCTTAATTTTTCCGAAAGGCATTGTCATAAATCATGCGAATTTTCAAATGATAACGATTTCTTACCCACCGAAGCCGCCTGAAGTCCCCTTGCTAAAGCCGCCTTTAAACGTCGAACTGCTTTTGTAACTGGAGTATGAAGGATCACTGCTTAATGCACTTCGATTTGAGAAGTAGCTTCCCCCATAGAAAAAATGTCGATAATAACTGGAACTGGTCGAATCACAGACCCAAACGCCCTCTTCTTCATTCCATTTCCAATTGTCACAGCGATCATCATTAGGTTTTGCTGGTTTTGAAGACGAATTATAAGCCTTATAACCAAAGAATGCTGCAAAAAGCAGCCCAATACTGATGATTCCAATAATCATTTTCCGTTTCATTGAACAACCTCCCTTCAATAAAGCTCCTTATCTTTAGTATCTGCTGCCTAACTCATTTCAGCAGATAAAAGTCAGCAGCAGCTCAGCAAAAATGCAATTTACTAACTTAGCTTTCCACAATTTTAATCAAAAAAATAATCAAAATTTTTTACCGAAAAATTAGTTTTCTAGATATTTTACTTTATAATGATTGTATAACATTCCAATTAGTTCAACAAGAATGAAAAGGAGAATACATATGTTTGTATTAGAATATCGTTTGAATAGAAGTCCAGAGTATCCAGCATTATTCCAGTATACCTTGGATAGGGATGAGATGATTGCCAGAATGGCTTGTGGCTACCTCATTCGTGATGGTGAACAGTACAAAGTTATTTCAACTGCGACTGAGTCAGATACGATGTCAGTGATATATGTTGAACAGGAGAAGGCGAATTTCAGATACCCTGACGAGAAAACCTATATGGGCATTGGCTTGGAAATACGTGAGTGGCGCAACGGTCTTGACGCGCTTCTTGTGGAGTCGAAGGAATTCAATACACATAATGACATCCTCGCTTACCTGCATTCAGACTTTGTCTATGCCAAAGTTGGCGATCAGAATAAGGAAATGCAGCTTGACTCTACTGAGCTTGATGAACACAGACATTGTTACATCTTTTATGGCACCTACACAGGTGTGATTACCCAAAGTGTAAAGTTCTAGAACTCAGCGTATCGACAAATTACAAGTGAACGTACATTGACCCGGAGGGAGTGGGCAATGTTCGTTCTCTTGTTGACATACTTTTATGTGACGAGGTCCTTGAGCATAAACTCATTTCAAAATCAGCTACTACACCTTAAGAATAAGCGCGCGTTGATATCGACAACATTTTTCCTTATTTTTAGTCAAGAATCACAAAAAGAGATCAGACAGTGAACCCGATTTCGGCACACTTTTGACCCCGTTTTTTTTCTATCGATTAATGCCTGAATTCGTCATCATTGCCTTCATTGAAATAACAATTTAATCAAGCTGATCAAAAGTATCCAAAGCACAATACTAAATCCTGTTCCCCACAACAACCCTTTGATAAATTTTTTTGGTGGTTCATCCATCTTGATCCCTCCAAACGGCTTGACAATCCCCTCCAATACATCATTGAAATCGTGATTCTTACTTCTACCTTACGCTTCAAAAAGGGGAATCATGTCAGCGGATGAGCATTGAATTTTTTTCAGGGATACAGGATGCGGCAGTCGAAATTTAAATAGAAAACAGCCAGCCGCCAAAAATCGACCAAAACATCCGAGGAAATCTTGGTCAATTCATGTAGCAGATTAGGTAGTTTGATCCCGCTTCACTGGCGCTATGATTTTGTTCTTCTTGCCAAAACAAATCCTTTGACTGCAGATATAACCATCGCAATAATACAAAACACTATTATTCCACGAATACTCCACTGCCAAATCTCTAACAATCTGTCGTAGTCTGTTGTAACATTTTTGGCAAGCACTTGTAGAAAATCTGTACTAAATATTTTTTCATTGCCCAAAAACAGAATTACGAAAACGATGTTACCGAGCTCATGAATCGCATTAATGACTGCCAATCGCATATTCCATTTTTGATGGATCAATTTCAGAATCGCAACCACAATTCCAAAAGCGATTAATCCGATAAGGAAAGGAATATATGAATTCAAGACTTCCTTGTCGAACAGCGGTGTAATATTCCAAAGCTTATTTTCAAGTGCATACCAACCTGCATACTGTGGAAATACGCATACTGCTGCTGTGAAAATCATGCCAAAAACAATAGCACTTATAGGTTCACTTTTTTTGATAATGTTTTTATTTGTTGTATTGACACTTTGCAAATCCTTTATTGCCCAGGGTTTTCCTGTGAATGGCCAAGTCCTATACTCTTTGCCGGCTCTATCAATAGCAGCGAAAACTAGTGTTACCCACGCAAATGCATGGGCTGCTCCCACCACTAAATAACCCAAAGTGCGAATAATTATTTCCAAAATCATTTGGAATGTTTCTTTGTTTTGCGAATCAGTTACCACTGAGACAAATGCAGCTACAGGAGCAATGCATAGTATGATAATTTCCACCAATTTAAGCACTGAGATGTAATTGTCATACAGGATTGGGCTGATTAGATAGCGTTTATTCTCCTGATAATTGAGTGCTAATTCTGTAGGATTTCCAAGTTTGTAAAGCACCTCTTCAACATCTTTTTCAGTATAATCGTCGGGTAACATGTCATGAATATCTGCATGCAGCTCTTTTTCGACTTCTTCTCGTATCTTTGCTGGTAACCGTTTGCAGACTGTGAAAATATAGCGTTCAATTATGTCCATATTAATTCCCTCCCAATAACCTGTTAATTTTCGAAGATTGGTTTTTCCAACTCTCTATTAATGCTGTGAACAATCCTTTGCCCGTTTCACTGAGCACATAATATTTCCTTGGACGGCTTTCGGTTGTATCCCAATCACTTGTAAGCACTCCTTGTTTCTCAAGCCGACGCAACATTGGGTATAACGTCCCTGCATCTATTTCCACATTCTTTTCAGTTAAACTTTGCAAGAGTGAGTACCCATATTGCGGACTTTGAAGCTGACTTAGAATCGCAAGGGACAAAACACCACGGCGAAGCTCAACTTCAAAAACGGATAACAATTCATTTTCCTTGGACATGTAACCACCTCCTGAAGATATTATACTGTATTACACACACTATTGTAAATATGTTAATATATATTTTTTATTAATATTAAAAACCATGCCTTGGGCATGGTTTTTTGGCTTTGAAAATTATGATACAGTCAAGGTAGACATCTGTTCCGATCGGCAGGACTCTCACTTAGCAAAGATGAATAGCCTTCACGAAAAATCCCCTGTGAAGTCAGTTACATTCACTCTACCCTATCCCCTGCATTCATCCCTGCGATCCTGCCTGTAACTAGCGCAGCAGTAATATTGTAACCTCCTGTGTATCCGTGTATGTCAAGAATTTCTCCACAGAAGTAGAGGTTTGGTACAAGTTTACTTGCCATCGTCTTCGGATTTATCTCCTTCAGTGACACGCCTCCGCCAGTGACGAATGCCTTTTCAATTGGCAGGGTGCCATTTACCCGGATTTCGAATCTCTTCACCTGCTGAACCAATCGTCTCCATTTTTCATTAGAAATGTTGCCACAGGTTTGAGCACTATCCACTTCTGCCAACTCCAATAAGAACAACAGATACCGTTCTGGCAACAATCCTCGCAATCCGTTTTTCACTGATTTCTTCGGATCAACAGCTGCTTGTTCGATGATCTGTTGAAATAATTGTTCATCTTTCACATCTGGTAGAGCATCGACAGCTAGTATCACTTCATGAACATTGTTCTTCTGCATGATTTGTACAACAAATTGACTGCACCGCAAAATTGCTGGTCCTGAAAGACCAAAGTGTGTGAAAATCAAGTCCATACGATGTGTAACAACTGGTTTCCCAGCTACTTTCAGCGTCTGCAGAGCATCCTCTTTTCCCTTTCCAGGCGCTAACACACTAACTGCAACATCTTGTAATGACAATCCTTGCAACACTTTTTTCCGTACAAACGGCTCAGCAGAAGTAACTGGCACTTCAGTAGGAAAAAGCGGTGTGATCGTGTGTCCAGCAACTTTTGCCCATACATAGCCATCACCTGTGCTTCCAGTGTGTGGCACTGACTTGCCTCCTACTGCAATCACGACTGCATCTGCATATATCATTTCGTTGTGCAATGTCACCACACCTCTAGCAAGTTCGTGCTCATACAGAACCTTCTTCACTGCAGTATTCTCGCGGATTTCTCCACCAAGTTTACGGAAACGCTCAATTAACGCAATTACAACTGAACCAGCATTATCACTTTGCGGAAACATTCTTCCGTGATCTTCTTCCTTCAGTGGTACACCAAGTTTCGTGAAGAAATCAATAATATCTAAGTTGCTAAACTGTGAAAAAGCACTTCGTAGGAAGCGCCCATTACCTGGAATATGTTTAATGACCTCATCAATCGGTAAGCAGTTGGTCACATTGCAGCGCCCTCCACCAGAAATCGCTAGCTTTCGTCCTAGCTTGTCACCTTTATCAAGGAGTAGGGTCTTTGCACCCATTTCTGCTGCTGCGATACTAGCCATTAGCCCTGAGGGACCGCCACCAATGATGATACAGTCATATTTTTGAGTTTTGTTTTTTTCATTCTTTTTCATATCGATCCAACCATATTTTCGAGTTTTGTTTTTCATTCTTTTTCATTTCGATTGAATATAAAAATTAAACAGCAGCCAAAATTACACTAATCATTTTATAAAAGAAGCCCTGTTTCATAGAGATAAAAATCCCTGCGCTTGTTAGCAAAAAGCCCCTAGAGCCAACATACTTTGTTTGATTACGGTTTCTTTCAATTCCATTACCTCAACTCCAAGCCAGGAGTTGCATTAAGCGCCATATCAGCAAAAACATTTCTTTCAAATCCAATAGCGCCTGCTGCTGCAATCATTGCCGCATTGTCACCACAAAGCGAAAGCGGTGGTACAATTAGTATGGGTGCTGACGGGTTCTCTTCTGAATTTGCGAAAGCCATTGCTAGCGCTTTCCGCAGACCTGAATTTGCTGCAACTCCGCCTGCAAGTAGTACCTGCTTAGCGTTGTATTCTGCTGCTGCTTGAACCGTTTTCTGCACAAGCACTTCGATCACACTTGCCTGAAAGCTAGCTGCTAGGTCTGCAGGTTCAATCACTTCACCTCGTTGCTCTGCGTTGTGCACAACATTAATGACAGCAGATTTCAAACCACTAAAGCTGAAATCATATGTACCCTCTAACCGAGCACGCGGTAGCTTAATAGATGGCAACCCACTTTGTGCGAGCCGATCAATATTTGGACCTCCTGGATAGGGCATGTTCAGCACGCGGGCAACCTTATCATAAGCCTCGCCAGCAGCATCGTCCCTTGTCTCACCGATCACTTGATATTGACCATGATCCTCCATGTCAATTCATTCAGTGTGCCCTCCAGACACGATCAATGCAATTAACGGAAACTGGTATTCCGTCACTAACCGATTCGAATAAATATGTCCCGCAATATGATGCACAGGCACTAACGGTTTTCCGTACGCGAACGCAATTGCTTTCGCAGCATTAACGCCAATCAATAGCGCGCCCACCAGCCCCGGTCCTTCCGTAACTGCAATTGCGTCGATATCGTTCATCGTTACTTCAGCTTTTGCCAAAGCTTCTTCTACCACGATTGTGATTTCCTCGACATGATGTCTAGATGCAATCTCTGGGACGACACCACCAAATCGCTTGTGACTTTCTATTTGCGATGCAACCACATTCGACAGTAGCTCTCGTCCATTCCTCACAACTGCTGCTGCCGTTTCATCACAACTTGTTTCAATTCCCAAAATCATTAAAGGTTTACTTTTATTCATAGAAGTTCCTACATTCATTATTTAGTTTCATGTATTTTATCTATAATTGGTCGCAGTTCAGTTGCTATCTCCAATTTGGGCCCACATTACTAGAGCATCTTCATTATTGTCGACATAATATCTCTTGCGAATGCCACCAGATTGAAAGCCTAACTTACGGTAAAGATTTTGGGCAGTCTCGTTGCTCACCCTTACCTCAAGCGAGATATTTTCTATAAAATTACCCCTTGCCAGATCGAGCATTGTAAGCATCATTTGTTCACCAAATTTTCTGCCACGAAATGCTGGGAGCACCGCAATATTGGTGATTGTTGCCTGGTCGACTACAAACCATGCGCCACAATAAGCAATAATTTGATCGTCAAGCTCTCCAACCAAATAAGCGGCATGCTCGTTTTCTGTCATTTCGAAGACGAACATCTCTCTTGTCCACGGTGCTGGGAAAGAAAGCTGCTCCACTTGCAGAACATCATCAATATCTTCAGCAGTCATCATTCTAATCTTCATCATATTCACCTGTATTTGCATCTCCAAATGTAACTGAATCAAAGCGTAACCATCATTCTGAATACTTTCAACGAATTATATCATAATCGCCGTTTCAAACGCTCCTACTGTCTATTTTGTGCTGCTAACCAATTACTCTCCGCTTCAGCTAGTCTTGCATAGTTCGGCACTAGCTGGTGCACTTCGGTTGCCGCCCGCTCTTTCCCAAGCAGTGCGAGTGCACTAGCACTTGGCAATGAATTT
>JAVBKB010000001.1:0-4013 GCA_031554275.1 Caryophanales bacterium
CCAGATCTTGGAGAAGGTAAAATAGTATTGTTAGATAGATTCTGGTGGTCAACATATGTGTATGGATTAGCAAATGGAATACCTAAGGAGATTTTGACCAATATTATTTCGATTGAAATGAACTATCTAAAAAATGTTAATATAGGGAGGTATTTTTTGATTAGGAGAAGTCAGGCCGAAAAGGATTTTTCAGTTGAGATGTGCAAAGTAATTCAAGATGCATATAGCAAATTGGCATTAGAAATTGCAGCAGAAAAATTGACATTAATAGATAATGATACTGATATAAATGATCCAGTTGATACAATTTATAAAGTGATGAGGAATACTTATGGCCAATAACATCGAATTAGATACCCTACCTTTTCTTTATTCAAAAAAGTCAATAGTAACCTCTGAAGTGTATGATCAATACTGGAAATTTGCCGCAGAGAGACAAAATATTTTTTTTAATAAAATTCAAAATGTATTTCCCTGGACAAAGGATGAGATACTTAGCAAATATAAATTTACAAATGCCTATAGAGCATCTGATAGGGTGAGCCAGTTTCTTTTAAAAAGTGTTATATATAATGGAAAACACTATGATGCTGAGGATACTATTTTTCGCATTTTATTATTTAAGCTTTTCAACAAGATCGAGACTTGGGAGTGTTTAGAAAATAGTCTGGGTGACATATCATATAAAAGTTTCTCATTTGAAAAATATGATCAAGTTCTTTCTAATCTTTTAAATAATAATGAAAGGATCTATTCAGCAGCCTATATCATGCCTTCAGGAAAAAGCTCATTTGGATATGACAAAAAGCATAGAAATAATTTACAACTATTAGACTTTATAATGAAAGATAATATTTCGAGAAAAATTGCCAGAGTTCAGGATATGAAAGGCCTATATGATGTATTACTTTCATATCCAACAATAGGGAAGTTTCTTGCCTTTCAGTATTGTATAGACATTAACTATAGTGAACTTTGTGATTTTAGTGAGATGTCGTTTGTTGTGGCGGGCCCAGGTGCTCAAAATGGAATCGCAAAGTGTTTCATTAGTAGAGGAAATTATTCAGAAGAAGATATTATTAAATTTATGGCAGAAGCTCAGGAACATGAGTTTAGTAGACTTGGCATTAAGTTTAAAAGTCTATGGGGACGACCATTACAACTTATTGATTGTCAAAACTTGTTTTGTGAGACTGATAAGTATGCCAGAGTAGCCTTTCCAGAAAATGATGGAGATTCAGGTAGAAAACGAATTAAGCAAATATACAATCCTTCCCTTCTTAATCATAGCATCGATTACTTTTACCCACCAAAATGGGGAATAAATCATTTGATTTGTAAGGAGGAGTAAAATGTTTACAGCGATTAATGGAGAAACTGCCAACGATGTCTGGGAAAAAGCACTGAAGGAACTAAAAAAAGAAACCGCTTTTCATGTTGAAAGTCGTTCTGGTATAACAAGTGAATTGCTTCATACACTATTATCAATTTCTAATCCGAGAGAAAGATGGGTTTCAATCAGAGTTCCTCAACTCAGTATTGCATTTGCCTTGGCAGAAATTGTATGGATAATCAATGGTAGTAATGATGCAAAGATAATTAACTATTGGAACCCTTCACTGAAACAATTTGCAGGAATTGGAGATCAATATCATGGGGCTTATGGTTTTAGATTAAGAAAAAACTTGGGAATAGATCAACTAGATCGCGCATTTCTTTCACTCAAAAACAATCCGAATAACAGACAAACGGTACTACTAATCTGGGATCCTCTAAAGGATTTACCTGATACAAATGGACAACCAACTAGTGAGGACATCCCCTGTAATATTTGTTCACTTTTAAAAATTAGGGAAAACAAACTTGAATGGACTCAAATTATGCGTAGTAATGACATCTTCAGAGGACTTCCATACAATATTGTGCAGTTTACAAGCCTACAAGAAATTATGGCAGGTTGGTTAGAGGTAGAAGTTGGTTCATACACCCATTTTAGTGATAGTTTACATTTATATAATGATGATCAGAAAATTTCCTTTGGAGATAATAAATTTTTTTCGAATGGAGATATTCTTTCAATTGGAAAAGAAGAATCTGAAGAAGTGTTCTGTGAGATATTTAATAAAATGAAAGTTATGTCAAGCGTGAGTATGACAGCCAAAGAACTATTGGAAATTTCTAATCTGGATTTTGATAATGATGCTTATAAAAATATTGTTTACATACTAGTGGCGTATGTTTCTAAGAGGCAAGGTTATGAAGAACTAAAAAATGACCTCGTTGGTAGGTGTACAAATAGGGCTTACAGGCAAATGTGGTATCAATGGGAGAACAGATAACATATAGGTAGTCTAATGATTTATGTATTTGAATAACGTGGAGCAATAGATTATTTAATTTAGAATAGGTCGGTGGTTTGTTTTGATACTAAAAGATTTACTTAATAAAATAGGAGTGAAAATTGATAGTATTTCAATATGTACACCATTTCTTGAAGTTAATTTAAGTCAAAATGAAAATAATAAAATAGCGTCATGGAAACTTTATGTTGAATTAGTTACACGAATAACTACTCAGAGTTTAGACGAGGAGGGCTATGAAAAGGCGGCTTTGGATAGCATTTATAATTTATTTGATGTCACAAGGGTTATCATAAAAGAGTATGGCCGTGAAGCTGAAAGTTTTTCTATGCTTTCTATATGTATGCTAAATTTGTGCTTAAGACCATTTACTACAAAATGGCACAGAGTTTTCACTAATGAGATTATAAGTAAAAATGACTTAATACTATTTAGAAAAGACCTGCAGTTATTGCAGGGTAAACTTTTAATGTTTACAGATATTCTTTCACAAATGGCTAGCGTTAGTGATTATTCACAACTTAGTTTTGATTGTTTAGATAAATATGAAAATTTAAATTTCAAGTAGTAACAATAATCCTACTGACGACATGATAAGGTGTGAAGAGACCACATAATCCTAAATTGCAACAAATACTACTGAATGGAAGGTTGTTGAAGATGAGCAAAAAGATCAATCTTTTTATTTCACATTATGGCGGAGATGAGAGTTATATTGAAAAATTTAAGGATCTCTTGAATAGAAGCAGTTATGATATTAGAGATAGTTCAATTGTCGAAAGTGAACCAAATAAAGCGACCAACACTGACTACATAAAGAGTTTGCTTCGCCCTCAAATTGATTGGGCAGGTACAATGATCGTTTTAATTGGTTCTAAAACTCATGAACGTGAATGGGTTAATTGGGAGATTGAATATGCAGCCAATAATGGAGACAAGAGAATTGTTGGGGTATTCCTTCCAGGTTCAATGGATGCTGATATTCCAGCAGCCTTAGACGAATATGGAGATTCATGCGTTGCTTGGAATTCTGATAAAATAGTTTCTGCCATTGAGGGAGAGAACACTTGGCAAGATAGTAAAGGGAATTCAAGACCTTTTAGTGGACAGCCTCGTCCTACTTGTTAGACGCAATGATGATACTGTATAGCTATGTGATTACAAGAGATTATGGATTTGCTCCCAATCCATTTCCTCCCTATTGTACTCTAGCAACCTGTAAACCTGGTATTCGTAGAAACGCTAAAATTGGTGATTGGATAGTTGGAGTTGGGTCTGCAGCTCAAAAAAGTAAAGTAAAAAATTGTCTTGTGTATGCTATGCAAATAGAAGAAAAAATTAAATTCGATGAATATTGGAATGATTTGAGATTTGCATATAAAAAACCAATAATGAATGGTAGCAAGAAATATTTATATGGTGATAATATTTATCATTTTGATGTGACTTCAAACAGTTTTGTACAGGAGAACTCGCATCATAGCCATAAAGATGGTTCTACAAATTTTAAAAACCAAGATAGAGATTTGTCTGGTGAGTACGTTCTTATTTCTAAAAAGTATTGGTTTTTTGGAGAAAAGGGCATTCTAAGTCCTCTTGAATTGGAGGAAATTATCATGAAAGGGAGACAGTATAAAAAAATCACAAGTGATG
>JAVBKB010000076.1:0-5638 GCA_031554275.1 Caryophanales bacterium
ATCACTCCCAGGTACATTCGCTACATTCACATTCGTAGTTGAAGTTACTTGTGTACCACCTGTTGGCGCTGTGAACCAGCCGTTAAATGTATAACCTGTCTTTGTTGGTCCTCCTGGAATGGCGCCACCATAGGCTGAGTCGTACGTTACACTTGCTTGTGCAGGTGTAGGCGATCCTCCATTTGGATTGAAATCGACTTTGATTCCTGCCTTCGCTGTCCACTGTGCATGCAGTGTGTGGGCAGCGCTATTCGTTACTGTCGTGCTAGCATCTACCTTTGTCCCACCTGTTGCTGCAGTATACCAGCCGTTAAATGTGTAACCTGTCTTTGTCGGCGCTCCTGATACTGCCGTATCATAGGTTGAACCAAGGATAACCTGAGTTGGCCCAGGTGTTGGTGTACCACCATGTGTATCATAATCAACATCAACCTTCACTACGGCTGCTACATTGACATAGACTGATGAAAGCCCCGATGTCAATCCTTCAGTGTCTTCCGCATATATCTTGATTTCATGAACACCTGCACTTAATCCTGCTGGTAGAGTCCCGGAAAACGGATTATTGTTTGGCTTATTCGTATTTGGATAAGGTCCACCTAGCAAAACTGGTGCTCCATCGTCTACTTGATAGTAAATCTCTGCATTAGCACTTTCGTAGTCTTTCCATGTACCAGTCACTGGAATCGTGTCTGCTGAGGTAATCGCTAGAGGTGCCGCTGATGTACCCGTAGGCGAAGTCAATGAAAGTTCCGGTGGGGTGTTATACGAACTCAAAGAAATGGTGAACGAAGCAACAAACTGCTCACCTGAAGCAAGCGTTTTCTGAGGCCACCACATTACAATAGTAGTATCTGTACCAGCTGGTAACAATGTCCGTGATACCGCCGACGGATTATACTGTAATCCGGTGCTATAGTCACTAAAGAAATACGCTGCAGTTCCATTTGCAACACTGGTGTTAAATGCTTGAGCTACCCATTTATCAACATTGGTTACTCCATAACTGTTGAAAGCTCTCACGATATACTGATATCCACCTGCTTTTGCAGTAGCACCAACATTTCCCGCTAATGCATACAAGGGTACAGTATCATCGCCATTAAGTTTAGAATCCAAAACTTGTTTGAGTGTTACATTTCTTGTCGTAGCATTTGTATTCTTGATTGTGTATTTCACTTGAACTGCAACTTCGTTAAGAGGGATAGCTTCTGTTGTAAGCTCTAACCCACCTAGTGTGTATTTCATTCCTTTCGCTCCATTCGGGCCACTAAAGAGTGTTTTCCCAGTGGGAGTATTCGGAACTTTATATATCGATGAGGTTCCAGAGGGAATATCAGACTTTAATAACGTCGAACTTGTGTATCCATTAGCATGTAACATAGTAATATTGGGATTGACATGATTAATGTCTAATGCTGTTGCATCAAACGCATTGTTCCAATAATCTCCAATCCCCGCTGCCTTAGCAGTCTTCGAAGTTACACCTGTGAATTGACTGCCTGACAAAACCAAAAGAACAGACATCAAAACTAATATTGCTTTTTTTGCTATCTTCATATTTTTCTCCTTTGCAATTGAGTCGAACAAATCTGAAACTCTTCGTTCAAAAGCTCATCACTTCTTTTTAATTCAACCAAAAGATACTTGCCTCACAGTACAAATGTCGTCATCTTAATAATCTGAAATTTCCTGATAGAACTAGAACACTTCAGTTATTTCTAAAGATTATCAATTTGCGAATATCAAAATCTTTTAGAATAAAAATTCATTAATTATTGGTTTAGAAGTTACACATTCCTCATGTAACCATCAGCTAACTGTTTGATATCTTCTTGAAACGGTTATTCTGCTTTGTTTGGCAGAATGTCTAGCTCATCTGTAATTGTTAATCAATTTGCCATTCCAACAGATGGTCGTACAATTGAAGTGAACAAATCGGAAACTTCCTATTGCTCGAAAGCTCAATATCACTGTTTACTACATTTTGAGAATCTTAATCTTTAACAAAATAATCAACTTAAAATAGTTTACCCCAAGAATTAGGCCAGTCCTAATACCGCAACTAAAGCAATTCCACCACCTTCCATTCAGTTTAGGAAAACGCTGAGCTATTCCCTTTAAATAGCAAAAGAATAGAGTCGTTACCGTTCCACATTATTACGAGGACGGCATTCGACAAATCCTGCCGTTTTTTTTAACTAATTTTTCAGTAGTGTTGAAGATTATTCTAAATCCACTATCAAAACCTCTGCGTAACGTCCATTGCGTCTACACAACAATGTTCATAATATGTGAATTGTACTTTCAATTGCCCTTGTCACCATCTCATATTCTCATATCATCAAGAGGGAACAGACTTGGAGAGTACGACTTTAGATCTTCTTTTCGCTAATTACGAACCAAAAGTTTACACAAACATAAAATTCATTTAGAGTTCAAAATGAAACGTATCTGCATTTTATTAATTTTTGCAACTAACTACACTCCGTTATATGTGATTAAGCGATATTATTATTCAATCTCAATACAAAAATTTATCAAAGGTATCCAAAAAGCATTTCTGAACAAAAAGAATCTACAAACAACTTGAATTAATTGAGTCAATTTCAAAATGATTTTAATCTTAATTTTATTAGAAAACAGTCGCTTTCCTCAGGGAATTCACGAGCCCACAGAGACCTCCTGTTTTTTCAACAAAATTTTGGAAGTTGCTATTTGATATAGGTTAGAACTCCTTATAACATAGTGCTTTTGAATTATAAAATTGACTTAATCACAAGTCATTATGGGGAGAATTACGAAGGAATTGCTGAAACATAGAATTTTCATAAGAAACCAAAAACACTATTGGGAGATAGAATCGTCCTGAGGATTATTGACAACAATCATACTTTAGTTAGTAATCTTTAACCATAGGTTTATGTTGGGCGTGAAAGGAATTATTTCCACAATAATCTCTCTGAACTAAATATTCCAAGACGTTTTCTTTTTTTATCGAATTGTCTACTTGTTATTCAAATGTTACGTTGGCTCTTTCTCCAAAAGGAATCTAGACATCTTCAAAGGCCACAACTTTTAAACAAGTATTGCTGATTACCCATTTTTAGATGTTTTATGGTGAGTTAATGAGATTAGCCCATGCAAACATGCAGTCATTGACATAAATTATCATGAAATCATTTATGGAGGTGACTTTATATGTGGGGTTACGGATACGGCGGCGGATGCTGCGGTGGTGGCTACAACTACGGTGGTGGCGGCGGCTACGGATCAACTTTTGTGCTAATTGTTGTACTTTTCATCTTGCTAATCATTGTTGGCGCAAGTTTCATCTAATAACATAAAGCGCTTCAGCTTTTGCTGAGGCGTTTTGTCATAAATAATCTGAAACGAAATCAGATTGCACCTACCTCCCTGCAATCACATAACATACAAAGACTAACGTATGTTGTTCAACTTTGATTAGGGGAGGAAATCTTGGTGGATAGTGGTTTTTTTAAAAATATGGAGAAGAAAACAGGCGTCAATATGAAGGAAATCCTTGAATTGGCAAACTCCTTACAAAGCGCGAATTTCAAAGATGAGGCAACTGTACGAAGTGTAATCAAGCGTGTTGCGAAAATTGCAAATCGTAATGTTGCCAAAGATGTTGAGGATAAACTTGTGCAGTCCATCATTAATGATGGTAAACAGCTAGACATTAATTCTATTACAAAAATGATGAATAAAACGATCAAAGAATAGCACTCTTCAAGCAAGTGCTATTTTTTTGATTTTTTCCAGAAAATGATTTTTCAGCTCGCAAGACCCAAAATGCAAGTATATCGAGAATATTCAAGCACTTTTTTAACAAAGCAAGATGGAAATTCATCACAAGGCATTCTCTATTCTATCAGGAACCAAGATGAGCTTGGGGTTTGTACCATGCCACCTAGTTACTGACTTCAATAATTTCAACCGAATAATTCCTGAAACCATTTCACGTAATGTATAGTGGGACGTACTCCTGTGAGAACGTCCCGTTTTTTTTCACTATTTTGCAACGACTGGAACCCAAATTTCCATTTTGTAATCATCTTTCCCTAAGTCACCTGGTAAATAGACTTCAAGATCAGGAGTGCCTGCATGTTTGTAATCTGAGTTTGGAAACCATTCTTGATAGATTGTTTCCCAAGATTGAGTGATGACTTGATCAACCCGACCAATTGAATCAAAAACAGCCCAAGTTGAGGCTGGAATTTCTGCCTTCGGGAAAATTTTCGGTGCTTGATCAGAATCTTCAATCGCGATCATATAAGTAAATGAATTCTCTTCCGCATCAAAACTTAAGCAGACACCCATTAAACCTAATTCACCAGATGCTGGCATTAGTAAACTGAGGAACCCTCCGTCTGCCATGCACTCATCCCAAAGGGAAGAAATCTGCTCAAATTTGTTACCATTACAATCAATTTTCTCTGACCGCCCTGTTACTCTAAATGCTTCTTTCTCAATAATTCTGTAATCCATCTCATGATCTCCTTTGACTGAATAGATATGTAATTCTTTTGTATAAATTAATGAAGTGAACCATCCAGTGCTTACCGGAAGCCCAAGTCACCTGTTTCATCTTACCGCCTCGAATGATATATACATCCCCAAAAAGTTGAATTCCATCCTTTGTGGCAACAATTGCACTTTGATTGCATAAGCCATAGACATTTCTTCTAATAGAAGTTGGTTTAAGCTCTTTGATCATCCACAAATTATAAAACTGAAAATGCGGTGAAATCGTTACATCAACTAAACCCAATCCATCAAATTCAATTGTTTTCAGTTCAAATCCATCTGGGATACAGACAGATTCAGTCACCATATTCATTGCACCAGCGCTTACTCCGATCACAACTTTCTGAAACTTTTTGATCCAATGCTCCAATTGATATTCTGATAAGAATGCTTGCTGCTGCAAAGTATCATCATTTAATAAATAAATGCACGAGGCATCTTTCATATGGCTTGCTGCCATCTCTTTTGTCATTCGATGATCTAACACAACAATTGAATGAAAATGGATCTCTATTTGCTGAAACCATCTAGATGCCCTTGCCACACAGAAATCTGTTCGTGCATGATTGTCAACCTGCGATGCGATGAAGACAAGCTTCTTTCTCTCGATCACATCTTTCTGCAGCTTACGTGCGATTTCATTCGGAAAGCCTAGTTCCCCATTGAAACCACTGAACAAATAATACTTTACCATTAGAACTCACCTTGACAACTCTTATTGCTTATATCAAGATAATTATAACATTATTTATTCTGATTCCCTTACAAATTGAGAATAATTTGTTTGGATTTTTTTCCTTAATTGCAATATTAAATGCAACAACTGTAGCTAGACAATGAGTGAATAGTTAAGCTGATTGATTTCTTCTTTGAAACATTCCATAGGTGTTTTATAATTCAGGATTTTTCTTGGTAAGTCATTACACCAATTCATAACTTTATCTAGAAATGGCTTTGTTACATCATAAATAGGTCTACCTTTTGGAATGAATCTTCTTACCAAACTATTGTGTTTCTCGTTCGTGCCTCTTTCAAAGGAACTGTATGGATGTGCAAAATAGATTTTAGTTTCGCATTTAATCGCCTC
>JAVBKB010000171.1:0-18956 GCA_031554275.1 Caryophanales bacterium
GTATTGTTCAGAAGCTGCCGTTAACCCTGTTCCACGAAGCATTTTAAGAAATCCAAGCTGTAATTCCTCGGGTCTGAGAGAATAAACATCATTGAAAGTCTTTCGAAAAGAATCGTAGTCTTCCTCTGGTAATCCAGCAATCAAATCGAGATGTTGATCAATCTTGCCTCCATTCTTAATCATCGTAACTATCCGTGATAGTTTTTCAAAATTCTGTTTGCGATTGACTAGGTGGTTGGTATGATCGTTGGTTGATTGCACTCCGATTTCAAAGCGAAACAGTCCAGCAGGGGCGTGCTCATTTAGGTATGCAATTACTTCAGGTCGCATAATATCAGCAGTGATTTCAAATTGGATGCTCATTTGTGGTTTGTGGTTCTTGATCAGGAAATCAAAAATATCCATCGCATAACTTCGACTAATATTGAATGTTCGGTCCATAAATTTGATTGTTTTCACACCATTATCTATCAAATATTGTAGATCTGCTTTAGCACGTTCCTTGTCAAAATATCGCACACCAACTTCGATCGAGGATAGGCAGAACTGACAGTTAAATGGACAACCCCTTGATGTCTCGAAATAAGCAATTCGATTTGGTAGATGAGGTAAATCTTCATCAAAGCGGTATGGTGAAGGAATCGAACTTAAATTAACCTTTGTTCTTGGTAGATTAAGAAGTACTTGGTCTTGCTGTCGGAAGGCAACTCCAGCAACCTGCTCTAAGCTTTGATTGTTTGCCAGCTTTTCTAATAATTCTTTGAAAGTCGCTTCGCCTTCACCAATAACAACTGCATCGATTTCTGGGATTCTTTCAAGCCACTCTATAGCATTATAAGAAACCTCTGGTCCTCCCAAAATTATTTTGCAAGTTGGTTTGACTTTCTTGAGAAGCTGAACTATTTTGCAAGTTTCTTCGATGTTCCAAATATAGCATGAGAAACCAATAACATCAGGGTTTTGGTTAAATAAATCAGTCACAATGTGCATGATCGGATCTTTAATCACATATTCTCGAATTTCTACTTGAAATTCAGGTGCAGCAAATGCTTTAAGAAAACGTAACGCAAGATTTGTGTGGATGTACTTTGCATTTAAGGTTGTTCCAATTATTTTCATAGAATACTCCGACAAGTTTAGTTGAATTTCTGCTTGATAAGTCTCATCATAACACAATAATTCACTTTATAAATTATAATGAAATTGGAAGTAGAAACAGAATGATATTTCTTAATTAGATGAAAGCAAATCAACAAGACAGAAATCACAATTTTATTGAGCAAGGATCTTAAATAGAAATTCTGTTATATATATTAATAGCCACTGTATTAGTACAAGAATGCATCTGATTATGCATTATTTTGAAAAAATGCACACCTGTACTAGATAAAAATAGTGAACTGTTTGCATTTTATTGTGTTCAACGATATGATGTATGCATAAACTATTAATAATTAAAAATACTAAATAAGTAAGGGTGAGAAGATGGCACAGTTACCAATGAAAAATGAGAATGGGATGTTCGAAATCAGACTTGAATCCATTGGGGGGTTAGGTGCAAACTTAGCTGGGAAAATGCTTGCGGAATCTGGCGTTATTGGACATGGTTTTAATGGCGCTAATTTCGCTTCATATGGCTCTGAGAAGAAAGGGTCCCCAGTGAAAAGTTTTGTCCGTTTCAGTGATGAAGGTGTGGAGATCCGCGATCACAGTCCAATAGAGCAACCAAATGTTGTCGGGGTTTTTCATGAAGCACTTTATAAAACATTAGATGTAGTCAGTGGTCTAAGACCAGGTGGGATCATCTTGGTCAATTCAACAAGAGGTTTTGAAGATATCAAGAAGGATTTGCATATTGAATATGGAACTCTAGCTGTAGTAGATGCGCTAGGGATTGCAGTGGATGAGAAAACGAAAATTAATACAGCAATGCTTGGTGCTTTATACCGTGTGATCGAATTTCTCAATCCAGATACCATGCGCGATGTGATTAAGAAAACCTTTGAGAAGAAATATCCGCATTTTGTTGAGCCAAATATCCGTACTTTTAATCGTGGTTACGATGAAGTTAAATTTATTAAGTATGAAACGCCAACTGATATAAAAGTAGTTGATTTTCAAAGAAAGCCACCGCAATTGGGCTACTTAACGCAAGTACAGGGTGGCGTTATCACTGCGCAAGCGAATAGTTTGAAGAAGGATTTGAGTAGCTCCCGTGAAGGATTTTTGCCAGAACTTTCACATGAAAAGTGCATTCACTGCGCTTCTTGTGATACGGCTTGCCCTGATTTCTGCTTTGTTTGGGAGGCAGCCGAGGATAAAAAGGGTAGAAAGCAAATGATGCTTAAGGGGATTGATTATCAATATTGTAAAGGTTGTTTAAAATGTGTAATCGCTTGTCCAACTGGAGCGCTTTCAGAGCTTCGTGAAGTATTTGGTTATGCTGATAATCACATGGTTAAGCACGACTTTCCATACGTAAGCGGGGGTGTAAAATAATGACGACAACAAAGTCAAAAGTTGCAGAACAGGTTGTTACATTTGAATCTGGTAACGAAATGGCAGCCATTGCGGCAGCACATATAAATTATCACATTATGGGGTACTTCCCGATTTCTCCTTCAACGGAAGTTGCGCAGTATCTTGATATGATGAAAGCTCGTGGTGAACACGATATTAAACTAATTGCTGCCGATGGTGAACATGGTTCAGCAGGAATTTGTTATGGTGCTGCTGTCACAGGTGCTCGTGTTTTTAACGCAACAAGTGCGAATGGTTTCATGTATATGCTTGAACAAATGCCAGTGCAATCTGGAACTAGATTTCCGATGGTCATGAACCTTGTGAATCGTTCCGTCAGTGGTCCGCTTGATATTCGTGGCGACCATTCTGATCTGTATTATGGCTTGAACATTGGCTGGGTGATACTCACTGCAAGAACGCCACAGATGGTTTACGACATGAACATAATGGCTTTACGTATTGCTGAAGATGCTGATGTGCGTTTGCCAGTGATCGTTTCATATGATGGTTATTTCACTTCACATCAAAAACGTAAGGTGAATTATTTTAAAGATCGTAAAATTGTCCAAGACTTTGTTGGTGAAGCGCCAACAAATTTCCCGCAAATTCGTGATTTATCAAAGCCGATTTCAATTGGTGCGCATATGGCTGGTGATGATTTCATGAATAATCATTTTCAGCAATCAGAAGCAATGTATAATGCTGCTGGTGTCTTCAATCAAGTAGCTTCGGAATATGCTGAGATTTCAGGACGCTCATATGGACCGTTAGATTTATATCAAATGGATGATGCTGAAGTGGCAGTTTTCCTTATTAATTCTGCAGCTGAAACGGCAAAAGATGTTGTTGATGAACTCCGTGCAAAAGGTGTGAAGGCAGGTCTTATTAGTCCGAACATCATTCGTCCGTTTCCAAAGCAAGAGATGCTTGCGGCGCTAAAGGGTGTTAAAGTTCTACTTGTTGGTGAACGTGCAGATTCATACGGTGCACATGGTCCGAATATGACAACAGAAATTAAGGCTGCCCTGCAAGAAGATAAACAGAGTGACACAATCGTATTAAGTCGTGTGTTTGGACTCGGTGGAAAGGATTTCTACCCAGATGATGCACATGCATTCTTTGCAGCGACCGTGAAAGCACTTGAAGTAGGCAATGATGTTCCGTTATTTGCTTATCATGACGTGAACGAAGGCAAACCAGAAAATGCATTAGCACCTGTTATTGAACCACAGCATAGTGATGCGTATAACTCAGGATTAATTACTGTTACAGCTGACGCAGAAACAGGTAAGCTTGCTGTTAAAGTTCCACCGATTCGTCAATTGATGGCAAAACCGAAGCGATTAGCATCTGGTCATGGTGCATGTCCAGGTTGCGGGATCTTCCCAGCACTTGAGCTTTTCTTTAAGGGAATTGAGGGCGACATCGTTGTACTTTTCCAAACAGGTTGCGCATATGTAGTTACAACTGCATATCCATATACATCTCATAAACAGAATTTCTTGCACAACTTGTTCCAAAATGGCGCAGCAACGCTTTCAGGAACAGTAGAAGCATTTCTAGAGTTAAAACGTCGTGGCGAAGTCAATGTATCAGATGATGCAACCTTCATTATGATAACTGGTGATGGTGGTATGGATATAGGAATGGGATCGGCGATTGGTACGGCACTTCGTGGACATAAACTCATCATGTTGGAGTACGACAATGAAGGCTACATGAACACAGGTTCACAGATGTCCTACTCAACCCCGATGGGGCATATGACATCAACAACTAGTGTCGGTCGTACGCAACAAGGGAAGTCATTCCATCACAAAGATACCGCACAAATTATGGCTGCATGTAATATTCCTTATGTATTTACTGCATCTGAAGCATTTCCGCAAGATGTGCTGAAAAAAGCTGCCAAAGCGCAGTGGTATGCACAAAATGTTGGGACTGTATATGGCAAGATGCTGATCACATGTCCGCTCAACTGGAAGTCTGAAGAAAAGTATGGGCAAACTGTTCTTGAAGCAGCAGTGAATTGTAACTTCTTCCCGCTATATGAAGTAGAGAGAGGCATTACAACAATCTCCTATAATCCAGAGGAGAAGAACAAGAAAATCGAATCAGCAGAATGGCTACGTTTCATGGGGAAATCAAAACACTTATTGAAACCAGAAAATGAAGCCATGCTGAAAGAATTTGATCATGAAATAGATCGTCGTTGGCAGAAACTGAAAGCAAAACATGAAAATCCAGCGTTATAAAACAAAATGATGGGTAAGATAAATTTCTGCTCCAGAGAATCTGATTTTGAGATTTCTTTGGAGCTTTTTTCATACTTGTTTTTCATTCCAGCCTAATTTTTCTGTGATTAGGATAACCAGAGTCAAGGATGCCCCCTATCAAATTTCAATAGTCTATTAACTTTAATCACCACATATATTTGTAGAACAAGAACACTACAAAAAGGATGAAGTGATGATGACTAGACATTTCAAAGGGCTTGCAGCTTCAGAAGGAATTGCAATTGCAAAAGCGTATCTATATATTGAACCACAATTAATTATCTCAAATGAGAATGTAGTGGACGTCGCAAATGAAGTGATGCAACTTGAAAACGCCTTCGAACAATCAAGACACCAGATCCAAATTTTAAAAGAAAATAGTCAGCTAGAAACTGATTTATCATTAGTATTTGAAGCACATATTGTCATGTTGTCTGATCAGGAATGGATTAATTCTATAAAAGAAAGAATCATATCTGAAAGAATTTCAGCTGCTTATGCGCTTGAAAGTGTGTCAGCAGCAAACATTATGATGCTGGAGTCACTTGCGAATACATATTTACAAGAAAGGGTAGCGGATATTCGCGATGTGGTTAGAAGGGTAACCAGCAATTTGTTGGGGGCGCAATTGCCAAATTTAAGTGTGATCCAAGAAGAGGTTATTTTGGTGGCGCATGATTTAACCCCTTCAGATACTGTGCAACTTAGTAAGCAGTTTATACAGGGATTTATTACTGAAATTGGTGGAAAAACGACTCATGCAGCTATTCTGGCACGAGCACTGAGAATACCAGCAGTGGTTGGAGCTAAAGCTTCAACGGCAACAATCAATCATGGCGATTGGATTATTATGGATGGTTCAACTGGAGAAATAATCATCAATCCAACATTGGAAGAGCTGACATTCTACCAAAAAAAAATCGAAGAAAATGCTACTCTTCAACAAGTGTTTGAGAAGCTCTCTCATGAAAAAACACGTACTGCAGATGGGAAAAATATTGCCGTTGCAGCAAATATTGGCTCATTACATGACCTAGAAGATGTCATTCAAACTGGTGCAGAGGGAATTGGTCTATTTCGAACAGAGTTTCTGTTCATGGAATCTGTTGGATTGCCGACTGAGGAACAGCAGTTTCTTGTATACAAAGAGGTTCTTCAAGCAATGGGCGAGCAAGCAGTAATCGTGAGGACCTTGGATATTGGGGGCGATAAGCAGCATAAGAATATTCAACTTCAGGTTGAAGCAAATCCATTTATGGGTCTTAGGGCTGTCCGCTTTTGTCTTGAAAATGAAGTGATATTTCGTACTCAATTGCGTGCGTTATTACGGGCAAGCACGTTTGGGAATCTCAAAATTCTTTTTCCGATGATCGCAACAATTGATGAACTGAAGCAATGCAAAAGAATACTCCAAGAAGAGAAGAATCAACTAATAGTAGAGAATCAGCCAGTTGCGGATATCGAAATTGGCATCATGGTAGAAATCCCAGCAACAGCCATCTTGGCAGATCAGTTCGTCAATGAGGTGGATTTTTTCAGTATTGGTACCAATGATTTGATACAGTACACAATGGCTGCTGACCGCATGAATGAGCGTGTTTCGCATTTGTATCAACCTTATAATCCAGCGGTATTGCGGATGATCAAAAATGTAATTGACGCTTCTCATCAGGCTGGAAAGTGGACAGGTATCTGTGGTGAGATGGCAAGCGAGACATTAGCAATTCCAATTCTACTTGGACTTGGAATGGATGAACTGTCAATGAGCACTTCATCCATTCTCAAAGCCAGACATACAATTCAACACTTGCATGTCACGGAAGCTTCTCAGCTAGCGCATTTGGCATTGGAAAAGGCAACAGCGGAGGAAGTTGTCAACTTAGTGCAGGGGAAAACTATGCAAAGGAATTCCTTGAGCAAACCATGTTAGAATCTCAAAAATAGCCACAAAAAAATCGACCTCAATTACTGAGGTCGATTGAATTTGATTACAAGCTGTTAACTTTTTTTGTTAAACGTGATTTCTTACGAGCAGCAGCATTCTTATGAATAAGTCCTTTAGTTGCAGCTTTGTCTAATTGCTTAGCAGCTGTAACAACTAAATCTTTTGCTTTTTCATCATTTGTTTGAACTGCAGCTTCTGCCTTCTTAACAGAAGTACGTAATGCAGATTTTTGAGCTGAGTTTAATGCGTTTGCTTTCTCGTTTGTTTTTACACGCTTGATAGCTGATTTAATATTTGCCATTCAAGTCACCCCCTGAAATGAAGTTGAGGCAACCAAATAACAGGTTATTAGGCCCCAATTGCTTATGAATTATTGTTCGAATAATTATTACTACAACATTCGATATTCTATCAAATTACGCAGAGTATTGCAAGTTTTCTATGAATATCGGTATGGAAATCCATTTTCAGTTGATTGTACATTAATTTTCACAGCATAGCGGTGGGAGTTGTATTGATCGAAAAACCAAGCAATCACATAAAATGAACTCTGTGAAAATTAAAGTCATAGTTAAAAAAATCTGAGAAATCACTACAGGACCAGAAAATCATCGAAAGAATATTGCTGTGATTATTATACTACAAAAAAATCTTTGTTTTCCAATCATCGATTTAAGAATGAAATATTTTTTTTCGCTCATACTTTAAGTATCTATTCAATTAGTAAGGAGATTATTGATGAGTGAGCAACTAGATTTGAGTAAATATGCCGTAAGAACGGATTTGGCAATTGAGGCAAGAGAGCTGGCGGCGGAACAAGCTGGTGGGAAAGTTGAAGAAATTGATGGTGTAATTTATCAAGAAGATGTAATTGATGGCATCACAGTAAGTACAGTTGAAGTTCATAAACAAGGCGAGAAAAGTATCGGGAAGAAACCAGGATTGTATATCACAATCGAAGCACAAGGTATTCGTGAAAATGATACTGAATTGCAAATGAAGACGGAGAGGGTTTTTACAACCCAGATTTCAAGATTACTGGACCATCTTAAACTTGCCAAGGATTCTTCTTGTCTGGTTGTTGGTCTTGGCAACTGGAATGTGACACCTGATGCCATTGGGCCAACAGTTGTCGAAAATGTGATGGTGACAAGTCATCTATTTAAATTACAACCAGAAAAGGTTAGTGAAGGGTTTCGTTCTGTTAGCGCAATCAGTCCTGGCGTAATGGGGACTACTGGCTTGGAAACAAGCGATATCATTATTGGAGTAGTGGGAAAGGCGAAACCAGATTTTGTTGTCGTTGTAGATGCACTAGCAGCACGTTCCATTGAGCGGGTGAATACTTCGATTCAAATGACTGATACTGGGATCCATCCAGGGTCTGGTGTAGGTAATAAGCGCAAAGAGATTTCGCTTGAAACTCTGGGTATCCCAGTCATATCAATTGGTGTCCCAACAGTAGTCGATGCAGTATCGATAACTAGTGACACAATTGACTTCATGCTCAAGCACTTTGGTAGAGAAATGCGCGATGGGAATAAACCATCTCGCTCACTTGTTCCAGCTGGAATGCGTTTTGGTGAGAAAAGAGTTTTGAATGACGATGACATGCCAGATGAAGAAGGTAAAAAGTTGTTTCTGGGCGTTGTTGGCACATTGTCTGATGAAGAAAAAAGGCAGCTTATCTTTGAAGTGCTGTCACCTCTTGGGCACAATTTAATGGTGACACCAAAAGAGGTAGATGATGTCATAGAAGATATGTCTAATCTAATTGCTAGTGGTTTAAACGCAGCTTTACATGGGGCAGTTAACCAAGAGAATACAGGTGACTACACACATTAATTCCTAGGTCTTCTTGCGATATTTACCTAATAAGTCTTTATAAAATGAATACATAGTTCTATCATCTCTCTTATTTTCATATCCTTTACTAGATTTGAAAATAGGAGTTTTTTTAATGGAGTTCATTTCTAGACTACGTACGGGTTTCAAACAGATTAGGAAAATAATCACTTACTGGATCAGTGCTGTCTGCATATTATTCTTGCTAATTGCCTTTATTTCGAACGCATCATTTGCTACTCGGTTTAGTATTGATTCTATTAAAGATGTCGTTAATAAAGTTTCCAGTGATAGTTATTATCAAATTGTTTCAACAGAAAACGCTTACTTTAAGTTGACGGCACCTGAGCTATCAACAAAGGGCATTCTGACATTTAACAGCTTATTACAAATTACAACAAATGTCGTATTTAACGATCATCGAAGCCTCTTGGGAAATGAGTTACCAGGTTTCAACCTGTTTGACAGCAAAATTCTTGTTGCAGGAGAGGGAACAAATTATACAAATATGCCATTCGAATCCTCACCTCCTGATGAGACGTTTGCAAAGACCAGTGAAGCGGTTGAAAACATTACGCCTCCGGTGACTGAGACCCCACCATCAACAGAGACACCAAGTTTAAGGACTAATGGAGAGGTTGTGCATTTGTATTTTACCCATACCAGAGAGTCCTACTTACCACAATTGGGGACAACTGATCCGAATTTAGCGCAGAATACTCAATTCAATGTCATCAATGTTGGTGAGATGTTGGCAAGCAGTTTGCAATCAAAGGGGATTGGTACGTCAATTGACAAGACAGACGTCGTCACAAGACTTCTTGAGAAAAAATTAAAATACGCTAGTTCTTATCAAGAATCACGACTTTTGGTACAAGAGGCAATTGCAAACAACAAGAACCTTCAGTACTTTATTGATGTTCATCGGGATTCACAACGAAAGAAGGTAACAACCATTGAAAAAGATGGTTTAGGATATGCGAAAATCGCCTTTGTCATTGGTGGAGAAAACCCGAATTACGAACAGAACATGGCGCTAGCAAATGCGATTCATCAAAAGCTAAATGCTCTTCAACCAGGACTTTCGCGAGGTGTGTTCGCAAAAAGCGGAAAAGGAACGAATGGCAAGTACAACCAGGATCTGTCAACAAAAGCAATGTTAATTGAGGTAGGTGGCGTTGACAACACAGTTGACGAATTGAATCGCAGTATGGCTGTTTTTGCTGAGGCATTTAGTGAGTACTATTGGCAAGCAGAAGCGGTGCAAGGAACTAACACTCCATCACCACAGTAAAATATAATTTTCAAAAAATCGAACCAAAGAGGGGTAGAAGAAATTGAAGCGAGTGCTGTTGGTACTAGTTGTTATAAGTTGTGCGATTTTGTATTGTGTGGTATTTGGAATGCAAGTTCAAAACTCAGCAACGAATACGATTGAAGAACAAACTGTCAATAGTCATAAAACAGATGCACCAAAGAAAAATCTCGAGACACAAGAGGTAGCAGAAGTCTTTGCAGCTGATACTGCTGAAAATGAGAGCGACTCTAACTATCTGTCACAGCTTGGTAGAAATCTCGATCAAAAGCTATCGAGTTCGCTAGTTAAATTACTCTCGTTTCTAGAGTAATCCTGATTATCGTTAGTAATGCAACTTGAAACTCCCGATAAAACTGTACTGTAATTCAATTATGTTTATGTTCCGGAAAACTTTGTGTTCTCTTTGTTAGAAAACTTTGTGTTCTCTTCTCATTGCTTACTACTAAATGCTTCTGTTATAATCAAGTTTAGGCTGAAAATTCAGAGGTTTATTGAGTAGACGCTACTCAAATTGGGGTGAATGATATGAACAATGAAGAAAGACTTGAGAGACAAAGTAGAATAAGAAACTTTTCAATTATTGCTCACATAGATCATGGTAAATCAACACTAGCTGATAGAATTTTGGAGCAGACAAATGCACTGACTGCTCGTGAGATGAAAGATCAACTTCTGGATTCCATGGATTTAGAGCGCGAGCGAGGAATTACCATCAAACTTAATGCAGTCCAGCTGAAATACAATGCTAAAGATGGTAAAGAGTATATATATCATCTAATTGATACACCTGGTCATGTAGACTTTACATATGAAGTTTCGCGTAGCTTGGCGGCATGTGAAGGTGCAATTCTTGTTGTCGATGCCGCACAGGGGATCGAAGCGCAGACTTTAGCGAATGTTTATCTTGCATTAGACAATAATTTAGAAATTTTACCGATTATTAATAAAATTGACTTGCCAAGTGCTGATCCCGAGCGAGTGCGGCAAGAAATTGAAGATGTGATTGGATTAGATGCATCTGAAGCAGTGCTCACATCTGCAAAAACTGGCGTAGGCATTGAAGAAATTTTGGAGCAAGTCGCAAAGAAGGTGCCAGCTCCAACCGGTGACCCGAACGGACCACTTAAAGCACTGATTTTTGATTCATTATATGATGCATACCGTGGTGTAGTTGTTTACATTCGAGTAGTAGAGGGCACTGTTAAACCGGGTGATATGATTCGGATGATTGCAACTGGCAAGGAGTTTGAAGTTCTTGAGGTAGGTGTTTTCACTCCTAAACCAACGCAGCTTACTGAGCTAACTGTTGGAGATGTTGGCTTCTTAACAGCTGCCATCAAAAATGTTGGCGACACCCGTGTTGGTGACACAATTACAAATGTAAAGAATGGTTCAAATGATCCTTTACCTGGCTATCGTAAACTGAATCCAATGGTATATTGTGGTGTCTATCCAATTGATTCTGCGAAATTTAATGATTTGAGGGAAGCCTTAGAAAAGCTACAGTTGAATGACTCCGCGTTGCAGTTCGATGCAGAATCATCCCAAGCGCTTGGATTTGGCTTCCGTTGTGGATTTCTAGGCTTACTTCATATGGATGTAATTCAAGAGCGGATCGAACGTGAATTTAAGATCGACTTAATTACCACAGCGCCAAGTGTAATTTATAAGGTGACGCAAACGGATGGTGCTGAAATCCAGATTGATAATCCATCTAATATGCCTGATCCACAGAAAATCGATTTCATTGAGGAACCGTATGTGAAAGCAACAATTATGGTTCCAAATGATTATGTTGGTGCAATCATGGAGCTTTGTCAGTTCAAAAGAGGTATTTTTGGTGACATGCAGTATTTAGATGAAAACCGTGTCACAATTATCTATGAGATCCCACTTGCGGAAATCGTTTATGACTTCTTTGATCAGTTGAAATCTAGCACAAAAGGTTACGCTTCATTTGATTATGAGCTAATTGGCTATAAGCAATCACAACTATGGAAAATGGAAATCTTGTTGAATAATGAGAAAGTGGATGCACTTAGTTTCATTGTGCATAGAGATTTTGCTCATTCTCGTGGACGGATCATCGTTGAAAAGCTGAAAGAGCTGATTCCTCGTCAAATGTTTGAAGTGCCAATTCAAGCTGCTGTCGGAAACAAAATCATGGCGCGCTCAACAATTAAAGCACTACGAAAGAACGTGTTAGCGAAATGTTACGGTGGAGATATTTCTCGAAAAAAGAAACTGCTTGAAAAGCAGAAAGAAGGCAAGAAGCGGATGAAGCAGATTGGCTCTGTGGATGTACCGCAAGAAGCCTTTATGGCAGTGCTGAATTTGGATGAACAGAAGAAATAGTAGTCAGAGTTTAGGGGAGTTTTTTGTTTCAAACATAGTACTAACTAGATGATTTGCCCACTGTTGTTTTTCGCAGAGGGCAAATCATTTTTTTCTAAGGCTTTTAAACCAGTTTCAAACAAGTCAACATTCATAATAGAATTCAAACTATTGCTCATTTACAAGTCCTGTTTGACGCAAATCATCCGATTTATTACCTATGTTTTTCACTTTAGCTGGGATTAGTCGTCCATCGCTAGGATTATAGTCATCTACTGTTCCTCGAAGTAAGCTAAGTTGAGCAGGGCCTTCCCATTCAATATTCACTATACCAGCAGTTACTAGTGCTTCCTTATTCGCAAAATCTGTGAAAAATGCAAATGTTCCACCTAGCATTAAAAGGTGCTTTTTTTTGTTCTTGGGTTGCAATATTCAGTAACAAAAATTTCTTTCTTTTACTAGCTTAATAGGTTTATAATTATGGATAAGTTATTTGTATTTATTGGAGGGAAATCATGAAAATATTTAGGAAAATTTTTATTTGCACTATTATTAGTTTACTTCTCTTTTCACTTGTTCAAGGTGCATTACCAACCACTGTTGCCAATGCAAACGGCAATACAGTTGTTACCGAACCAAGTGTAAGCACAACAAATGAGCCAATACCAGACGTTGAGCAAGTATCTGAAGGTGCTGTTACAAGTGAGGAAAATTCATTAGAAAAGCAACGACAAAAGTATGGTACAGGCTTGCTTCTCGATAATATTGAACCTGTCCTATCTAGAACATTATTGAGAAATGCCTATACCCCCGCGAGTGTTGATTTAAGCAGAGATAAATACTTCCCTAAAATAGGTGACCAAGGTTCAATTGGTTCTTGTAATGCATTTGCTTCAACTTACTACCACTACACCTATGAGGCATCCAAGTTAAACAACATAGATGTGAAAAACAACCCTGGACTCGGATATTCACCTAAGTGGACTTATAACTATATCAATATGGGACAAAATATCGGATCCTATCCAAGCGACGCCTATAATCTTTTGAAAAATCACGGAGCAGCCACATTGGCAGATGTACCATACATAGGCGATGCTTCTAATTCAAAAAACTACCTAGAGTGGCCAAATAATAAAGAGATTATGAGAAAGGCGTTATCAACAAGAATTTCGTCATGGTCAAAACTGTGTTTTGCTGATTCTAAAACTGAAACACCCATTACCTCTTTTGATGATCCTGATTTAGATGTTTTGAAACAGTCTCTAAACAATAAACACCCTTTTACGATTTCATCTTATACTGGATGGATAACCGTTATGACGGATAAGGGTGAGGCAGCCATCGCCACGGATAGCGAAGCTGGTTTTTCCGGAAATCATGCGATGTGCGTTGTTGGCTACGACGATTCAATCAGCTATGATCTTAATGGGAATGGTTTCATTGAACCCTTTGAAAAGGGGGCCTTCAAAGTAGCAAATTCTTGGGATACCAATTTTGCTAATGGCGGTTTCATTTGGTTTATGTATGATTCCCTCAATAAAAAATCGAATGTACCAAATCTAAACTTTCCTAGTCGGATGCCATGTCTAATTGACTACGTGTATTACACAATTGAGGTAGCCAATTACACCCCTCAAGTCATTGCAGAAGTGACTTTAAATCATGCTGACCGTTCAGATTTAAGAATTTCATATGGAGAATGGGACGAACTTTCTCAATCAGAACAGAACGTGAAGTATGCAACATTTTTCGAAAACCAATTAAATCCATTATCTTTTAATGGATCATCTCCTGCAAATCAAGATATTGACTTGCTTTTTGATATATATGATAGGGATATTCCCGATTTACAAAACAAAAATTGGTTTGTACAAGTTAACGATAAAAAACTAAATCAGAATAGTGCAAGTGTTAAATCAGTCAGCATTTTCAAAAAAGGACAACTTGTCTTTCAACAAACACCGTTCGATTCAGTGAATGGCTCTGGGAAAATCTATTCAAACACTATTATTAACGAAATCCCAATTACAACTATTCAAGCAACTGAAAGCCAGATATCATTAGAAACTGGTGAGTCAAAACAAATTAAGCTGAACATCAGCCCTAACAATGCAAACCAGTCATTGATTTGGGAAGCAGGTAAACCAGACATTGTAACAGTTGATCAAAATGGTGTAGTCACTGCTAAGGGATCTGGCAAAGCCTCAGTATATGGACATACAAAAGATTGGAGCAAGCAAGTTTATATTGATGTGGTAGTGAATAAAAGTAAACTAGCAACAAGTGTAAATTTAAACAAACAAACTACTTCTCTTTCTGTAGGTCAGGAGGACACGCTTATTGCAACACTTACTCCTTCCAATACTACTGATAGTCTGTTTTGGTATTCAGATAACCCGAGCCTTGTTTCTGTCGATGCAAACGGTCACATTACAGCTCTTCAATCTGGAAAAACATCTATTCGAGCTGAAGCGAAAAACGGAACCGTCCGCGCTACTTGCCAAGTGACTGTAGCTGGTCCAGCGGTACCGATTCAATCAATCTCTCTAAAAGGAAACTACTCAACTTCAAACTTTGAAAAATTACAAATTGGAGAAAGTGATACGCTTCAAGTGATAGTCACGCCCTCAAATGCAAGTATGAATACATTAAAATGGGTTTCAACTGTTCCTACTATTGCTTCTGTTGATCAAACTGGTAAAGTGACAATGAAAGCGGATGGACGAGGTGTCATCTATGCATACGCAACAGATGGAAGCGGAACTTATGCAGTCTACTATGTATATACAGGAGACATTTCCTCCACTTCTCTAAAACTGAATAAAAAAACTGCTGAGTTGGCTGTGGGTCAAAGCGAAACTTTTACGCCAACCATCTTACCTAGCAATGTTAGTAAAAAAACAGTTAGCTGGGTTGTTTCAGGCTACAATGAAATCGGCTCACTTGAAGAGGGCTTTGATATATCCTGTGCAAAGGTAGATGAAAACGGCACTGTCACAGCAAAGGCACCTGGTACTATAACATTGAAGTGCATAACAAATGAAGGATCCAAACGGCAAGCGACATGTCAAATAACGGTCACAGGAACGACAGTTGCATTAAATAGCCTATCGCTCAAGACAGCCACAACAATTGGTGTCGGCGGAACAGAAGCATTGCAACCAATTTTCAACCCAATTGATACAACTTACAAATCAGTTTTATGGAAATCAAGTGACACACAGGTAGCTACTGTGGACATAAATGGTGTTGTCCAAGGTCTCAAACCAGGTACGGCAGTGATTACCGTGCAAAATAACACTCAAACAAAAAGTTCAACATGCCTCGTCACGGTTACTAATACAAACATCCCTGTGACATCAATTGTAGTTTCACCAAAAACAATTTTAACAACAGTGGGTAATAGCATTGTACTAATGCCTAAAGTGAATCCCGTTGAGGCCTCTAATAAAAAAACAACATGGTCTTCCAGTGATCCAAACAAAGCTTCAGTAGATTCGAGTGGCAAAGTAACAGCCCTTGCTATTGGTACAGTGAAAATTACCGCTCAAACTGTAGATGGCAACAAAACTGATTATGCAACTATCACTATAAAGGGACCTAACGACCCAATTATCCCAGTAACTAGGATTGATCTCAATCAAACCAACACTACATTAAATCTTGGTGGCACAGCGTCACTGCTTCCCACAATAACACCAGATAATGCAACAAATAAGGGGATTTCATGGACCTCTAGTAATAACAATGTGGCAACTGTTGATGCAAATGGCAAAGTTACTGCGATTGGAATCGGTAATGCGACCATTTTTGGAACAGCGAAAGATGGTAGCAATGTAACTACCAACTGTTATGTAACAGTGATCAATAAGGTATTAGTGGATACTCTTTCGCTAAATAAATACAATCTTTCAAAAAGTGTTGGGGAGTCTGAAACCTTACAGGCAACAATCTCTCCTGCTAATGCAACAGATAAAGCAATTGCTTGGCGTAGCAGTAATCCGGAAATTGTTACTGTTGATGCGAATGGTACGATAACAGCTCTGAGTGCTGGTTCTGCTTACATCTTTGCTGAAACAAAAGATGGTAGTAATCAATACAATTACTGTTATGTAACCATAACTGCAACTGTCCCTGTGACTAGCATCACATTGAATAAAAATTCTATGAACAAAATGATTGGCGAATCTGAAACCCTAACTACAGCTATTTCACCTACTAATGCAACAAATAAAACAATCGCTTGGTCAAGTAACAATCCAGATATTGCTTTTGTAGATACAAATGGTAAAGTCACTGCTGTTGGTACTGGTTCCACCTACATCTTTGCCGACGCCACTGATGGTACCGGCAAATACGCCTATTGTTATATTACCGTCACTGCTACAGTAGCTGTTGGTAGTGTTTCACTGAACAAGTATGCAGTATACAAAAATGTAGGTGAAACGGAAACACTAACGACGACAATTACACCAACGAATGCTACAAACAAAATGATCAACTGGACGAGCAGTAATCCAGCTATTGCTTCAGTCGATGCAAATGGGAAAATCACTGCAAATAGTGCTGGGTCTACCTACGTATATGCTATTGCCACTGATGGTAGTGGACAATTTAATTACTGCTATATATCGGTTTCAGATAACACACCAGTTGGCAGTATCACGCTAAATAAGTATTCAACAAACAAAATAGTTGGTGAAACAGAAACCATCGTTGCAACAGTGTCACCTACAAATGCTACAAACAAAACAATTAATTGGACGAGCAGCAATTCGGCTATTGCCACTGTTGATGTAAACGGAAAAATTACTGCCAATGCAGTAGGCTCCGCCTATATCTATGCCAATGCCACTGACGGCAGTGGTCAATACAAATACTGCTATGTAACAGTATCTGCTAACATTCCAGTGAGCAGTATAGCATTAAACAAATACATCACAAACCTATCAGTAGGTAGTACTGAAACGCTTACAACAAACATTGCACCATCTAACGCAACAAACAAAGCAATCATTTGGACAAGCAGTAACACAACTATTGCTACAATTGATACAAATGGAAAAATTACAGCTAAAGCGGCAGGTACTGTTTACATCTTTGCTGATGCAGCCGATGGTAGTGGTCAATACAACTTCTGCTATGTAACAGTTTCAGCTAAAGTACCCGTATCTACCGTTTCACTGAACAAATATTCAACCAAGTTATATGTTGGTGGTACAGAAACGCTAACAACGACTATTGCACCATCTAACGCAACAAACAAAGCAATCACATGGACAAGTAGTAACCCGACAATAGCAACAGTTGATGCGAATGGAAAAATCACAGCTAAAGCAGCGGGAACTGCCAATATCTACGCCAATGCAGCCGATGGTAGTGGTCAATCCAAATCTTGCTATATAACCGTTTCAGCAATACCTGTATCAGGAGTTTCGCTTACCAAGGTTTCCATGACATTAAATCTTGGTAATACAGAGACGCTAATTGCTAATGTATCACCTACAAATGCTACAAATAAGACAATTACTTGGTCAACATCTAACCCAAATATTGTTACTGTTGATACAAGTGGTAAGATCACAGCAAAAGCAATCGGTACTGCAATCATCACTGCTAAAACAGTTGATGGAAAAAAATCGACAGCTTGCACAGTTACCGTCAAAAATTCTACAATTTCAGTATCATCAGTTACAATGGATCAGCTAGTTAAAACAATTGCACCAGGAAGTATTTTTAAACTAAATGCAACTGTACAACCAGCAAATGCGACAACCACGGCTGTTGTGTGGTCAAGTAGTAAACCGGCTGTTGCAGTGGTTGATGCCAATGGCAATGTAAAAGGAATTGCTGAAGGTTCAGCAATCATTACGGTGAAAAGTAGTAACGGGAGCAAAATAGCAACCTGTGCTGTTTACGTCAGTAGTAAAAGAGAAATTGTTTTGAAGCTAAACAACAATAAATCGTTGTTAAATAAAACAGTCACTATTACAACTAGCAAAAATCAATCTGGATTTATACCAGTACCAAGAATGGTTGGAAACAACATCTATGTTCCTTTATCTGTTATCGAAACAGTTGGGGCAGCTACTAAATATGATTCAGTTAACAAGGTTTACACTGTTCTCATGAATGGGATCACTGCAAAATTAACGATTGAGAGTAACACGATTCCAAAGACAGAGAATGGCACTTCAGCAACATTTATCTCAGCAGTTCCACCTAAATTAATCGAAGGATCTGTCTATATTCCTTTACAAACAATTAAAGATTTGTTCAGACTACAGCACTTTGTAAGCACTTCAAATGCTGGCACATACATCAACATCTCGAGTTATTCTTTGACCTCAGCTGAACAAACCAATCGTGTTACCTTGTATCAGTCACTTGTTAAGTAGTCTAGAAAATTTTCCGAAGACTGCCGATATTCTCGGCAGTCTTTTGATTAAGAATTTATTTCAATGAACTTTCCATGCGCCCAAACTCAAAAAATCTAACCTTTTTGATACCAACAAAATTACATATGGCTTTTCGCATCAATGTTTTTAAGGGCATTGTAATGATAGAAAACAAGGTAGAGGTGTAGATATTCAAACGACTGTTTTCCCTTATAGAAGACCCTCTGTAATCCACCACTATCCTTATAAGCAAAGTTTGATGCTAATATTTGGTCATCCTTCGTAAATTATTCATCGTCTTTGAAAATTTTATC